>JAJZCB010000029.1 GCA_021846285.1 Bacillota bacterium | reverse complement strand
TGAGCGGAGGAAAGAACTTGGCGGATGAGCGAATCTCCCTGTTTAGCCAAATGATGCAGTACATTCCCGATTTCATCGTAAATCGTGGGTACGCCTACTTTGAGGAAAGCCGCGTGGGTCTGGGAGACATCGGGGGCGACTGGATCGTTGCCCGCGTGGCTGGAGACGGCGGCAGATATACCGTCCGCGTGAACCGGCGGATATTGGCCGAAAGTGAGTGCGACTGTCCGTATGAGCATTTATGCAAGCATATTGTCGCAGTCGTGTACGCGCTGGAGAACGCGCCAGACTCTGGTGATGACGATGACCCTGACCATGATCGCGACTCTGGCATTGACGATGACAACATTGACCATCGTGCGGGCCTCAGCGACTGGCGGCGCGATGCGGGCGTCCATTCGAAAGTGGCATCGCCTGACGACACGGCGCCAGGCAGTCTGATGAGCAGACTGAGTGGTCTGCCCAGAGAGTCCGTGCTGGAGATTTTGACCCTAGCCATCGAACGCGATCCAGAAGTCAAAGGCGCCCTGCTTCGCGCATTTCTGGCATGGCGGCAGGGAGACACGATCGACGGCGCGAACGGAGATGCGAGCCGAGACGCGATCGAAGGCGCAATCGCTTCAGACGCTGCTGAACTCCCGGACTGTCAGGCTGCAGCGATTTACTTTGGTCCGCAAATCGAAGAACGGTTGAGCGAATGCATGGATCTGTTCAAGCGCCGCGAGTACGAGCGTGATTCGTATGATTGGCGTGGCTGGGATCAGGATGACGAGGAGACGGGAGAATGGGACTACAGCGAAGCGCAGGAACATCTGCTGCACTGGTATGACTTCTTGGCGGAGCTCGTCAGGGGCGGGCGCCCGATACCCGGACTCGCAGGGCTTGCGATGACCCAACTTGCGGCCGAAGACTGGGTGGCGGATACGGACATGCTGGAAGGCTACGAACGTGACACGTTTCTTGAAGAGTGCCTGCGCGTACACGACCACGCGTTTGACCTCGTGATCGAACGAGCCGCCACAAACTCCGGTTACCGTGATGTGCTCTACCAGTTCGCGGAATGGGTTCTGTCCCAGTGTGAGAGTGTGGTGAATCTGTCCGGTTGGACGCGCGCACTCTCTACGGCCATCATCGACCGCAAACATCTGCAGGCCATTCGTCGAGCGATCGCGGGCAAATGGCCAGAATTCCTGACTGACCCGCTTCTGACGATCGGATCGGATCCCAATGAGATCGGACGTTACCTGCATCACTGGTGGACACAGACGTGCCTGCGCTACGACTGGGAGGAGGAAGCTGTGTCTGCGGCGTCGTTGTTCCCATGCCTTCCAGGAGGGACCGCGCGCGGCTATGCCGATTACTACGCGGCGCGCGAACAGTGGCAGAAGGCGCTGGACTACGAACGAATGGCCGTCGAGGAGTTCGAGCAGATCGGGAGGTCGCGCGCGGAAGATTACGACAGGCTGATTCTCTGGTGCGAACGGACAGGGGCGATGGGCGATGCAGCCGCCGGGCGCCGCAAAGCGTTTGCCGCGGGACCGTCATTTGATCGCTTCAAGGGGTGCCTGAACGACATGCCCGATGAAACGGAGCGACTCCGCGCTGCCCGCGCGTGGGCCGCCGAAGCACAGGATAAGCATCGGTACTCGCTTGCTGCTCTGATGCTCTGGACGATCGGCGATCGAGACGATTCGTGGCGATTGTTTGCAGCGCATCTGCCGATGGACCTTCGCTGGGATGCCGACGCGAACAAGCTTCTGGAGACCGTGGAGACGGAAGAACCTGCACGAGTCATCCCCATTCACACCGGTTCTGCGGAGGCGGCGATCGCGAAGAAAAATCGCGGCGATTACCAAACAGCGGCCGCTCATCTGCAAAGGGCGTCCCATGCGTGCCGCTTAGCCGACCAGATGGGCTGGTGGACGTCGTACATTCGCAAACTGAAGTCCGGGTTTGCGCGGTATTCCGCCCTGCAGGATGAACTTCGCAAGGCGGGTCTGTGAGCCGCGCGAGGAGGCATTCATCGTAGTTCGGGTTCTTTAAATGATCATACGAAGAACCTGTTCCCATAAATCCGTTTGATTCTCCCCACCTTTTCGGAAACCTGGGAGGCCGCCGAGATACTGGAACGCCGGGAGCTGCTTCGCATGCTCATATCGCGGATCGGGGTCTTTCCTGGCCCGCGCGTCGAGATTAAGTCTCGGATATAATACAGGGAGGAGGGATACCCATGAGAAAAAAGGCCCTGTTTGCGAAATTGGATGCGGCCGGCCGGCTGGCCTTGCCCAAAGAGATTCGGGAGCGCTGGCATGCGGCGCCCGGTGATATATTGCGGATCGAACAACAGCAGGACGGATCGATTTCGATCCAAAAGGAACTTCAGTCGGAGGCGCAAGTGTTAGATCATCTGGCGGAGCACGCATTAAAGGAATTTCGGCAAGGGAAAACGAAATCGCTTGATGAGGTTTTGAGAGAAATGGAGAGTTAATGACGACCTATGATGTCCAGATGACAAGCCATGCCGAGAAAGACCTCAAAAAGATGGATCGCACGGCTGCCGCCAAGGCGCGAGAGGTTCTGCAGCTCTTAAAAAGAGATCCTCAAGCTGGCCATCTCTTATCCGGATCGCTGAAGAAAGTCCGTTCTCTGGAATTTTCTGCTCCGGGGAAAGCCTATCGAGCCACTTATTTTATAGAGGGTCGAACCTGCATCGTTTTTGCGATCGGACCGCATGAAAACTTCTATGATCTGGTAACAAGGCGGTTCCAATCATTAAAAGTGCGGTAGTGTATAAGGGGTATTATGGCTCACAGTGCCAACTGGCGAGAAGAGATAATTACCCATCGTCCAAGACGGTGCGTTGACCTTCGACTCTCGACCCATCTGCCCAAAGACCGGGGAATCGTCCTGATTCCATATGCCAACCCTGCAGGATGAATCCCGCAAGGCCGTTCACCATGCGTGCCGTTCGGCCGACCGGATGGGCTGGTGGACGTCGTACATTCACAACCTGAAGTCCGAGTTTGCTCGTTATTCCGCTCTTCAGGATGAACTCCGCAAGGCGGGTCTGTGAGCCGCGTGAAGAGGCATTCGTCGTAGTTCAGGTTCTTTAAATGATCATACGAAGAACCTGTTCCCATAAATCCGTTCGTTCGTCGCAGCCAAGGAACCGGCTTAAGGTCCTGTTCAAACGCGACAATTCAGGCAGCATGCTCTGCATCGTCTTCATTATGTCACTTTGGTTTGGCTCGCAGTGCCAACTGGCAAGCAGGGATAATTGCCAATCGTCCAAGACGGTGCGTTGACCTTCGACCTTCGACCAATCTGCCCAAAGACCGGGGAATCTGCCCGATTCCATATGCCAAGCCTGCAGGATGAATCCAGCAAGTCCGTTCATCATTTTCAAAGCATAATACATTTCCTGCCGCATGACTCTGCGATAGATTTCGTGAAGATAAGCGAACACTTTGCCTCGCCAGCGTTCAAACTCATCGTGAGTCGGCTTGTAACTCAGTGACAGGGAATCTTCGTAGGCTTGCTCCACGAGTCCAAGAGGGTCATGGAGTATTTTGGTTTCCTGCATAAAAATAGATGGACGGAGATCTTCGGGTCTATAATAAAAAACGTCTGTCTTTATGAAACAATCAAAGTGGGCAACTGTATGCGCGACAGTTGCGCCTAGATCCTCAAAAAACAGGACGTTGCCCCAGCGGCTCGGACGGTTCAATTTGTCTGCAATAAAAGTCGAGTGTTTTTCTGGATCTACAACGATGCGAAGGTCAATATCCGAATAAAGATCAACATCCCCCGTGGCTAGAGAGCCGCCAAGGTAGACTGCGAGGACATCTCCATCACCGGTCAGGTCGGAGATCGCGGCATCCAACAAGTTTTTCCTAAACTCAGGCAAGGCTAGATCACGTTTCAAATGTCGAGAATAAAACCCCATACGGTGCGACCTCCTTGTCATTAGTCACTCTTTGGGTCATTGTAGCACAGTGGACATTCTATGGAATATGGAGTGAATTCGTATCAGGAGTGTCTACAGCGCAGCGATGCATCTTCATGGGAAAGCGTTCATGCCATGATACACTGATAAGACATGACGTCTCAGGCGGGAGGATAGCGATGAATCGCATCAACGGTGACCGATACCGACACGGGGCATCGGTAAGGGGATACGTCCGGTATATAGTCAAACCTTTTGCGGAGTGGCGTGGTCTCATCCACGCAGTTCCGGGATATACCGGAGGCAGTAAGGAACATCCAGCACTGTCACTAGAAAAATCTCGTTCGCCACGCCCAGTTTCGAGGACAAATGGAGCGCGGCGCTTTGCTGAGCCGATACTGCGGAAACCGCCGGGCGCGAGTCCATGAGCATTCTTTCTGCTGATAAACTCTGCAAAAGCTACGGTGACAAGGTGCTGCTGGACAGCGTTTCCTTTGGAATGGATGAGGGAGACCGGATCGGTCTGATTGGCGTGAATGGGGCCGGCAAGTCGACCTTGCTCAAACTGGTCGCGGGCGTGGAGTGGGCGGAGGCGGGCACGGTTACATTGGGCGGGAGCGTGAACGTCCAGTACTTGCCGCAGGAACCGGTCTTCGACCAAACGGCCACGGTCCTGGATCAGGTTTTCTACGGCGACGCGCCTGTTATGCGTGTGCTCCGGCAGTATGAGGATATGCTGGAAGTTTCGTCGCAGTCGCCGCTGGCGGACGAACAGCAGGCGAGACTCCTCCGTTTGCAGTCGCAACTGGAGGCCATGGACGGGTGGCAACTTGAGCACGAAGCCAAGGGGATCTTGACGAGACTCGGCATCACGGACTTTCAGGCGACCGTCGGGGCCTTGTCGGGTGGGCAACGAAAGCGAATTGCCCTGGCGCGGGCGCTGATTCAACCGTCGGACTTGTTGATCCTGGATGAACCGACAAACCATATTGACGATGAGACCGTGCTTTGGTTGGAGACGCTTCTGCAAAAGCGCAAGGGCGCGCTCTTCATGGTCACGCATGACCGCTATTTTTTGGACAGGGTGGTCAATCGCATCTTCGAACTGGATCGCGGCAGGCTGTATCAATATCCGGGAAATTACCAGGCGTTTCTGGAGGGTAAACTGGCGCGCGAGGCACAGGAAAGGGCCTCCGAAGAAAAGCGCCAGAATTTCTTGCGCAATGAGGTTGAATGGATCAAACGCGGTCCCAAAGCGCGTGGAACCAAACAGAAGGCGCGGACAGACAGGTACTACGACATCCTCGAACAGACGCCGGTTGCCGAAAGCGGGGTGTTGGAGTGGTCGGCCGCAGCGTCGCGGTTGGGCAACACCGTCATCGAACTGGAGAATGTGACCAAAGCGTACGGGGAGCGCGTACTCATTCGTGACTTCAGTTACCTCGTGAAAAGGCGCGACCGCATCGGAGTCGTCGGACCTAACGGGAGTGGCAAGTCGACGCTGCTCAAGCTGTTGGCCGGAATTGAAACGCCGGATCGCGGGTCGGTCGTGATTGGCGCCACCGTGAAGATCGGTTATTTTTCGCAAGACCACGAAGAACTGGGCGGGAACCAGCGCGTCATCGAGTACATTCGGGAAAAGGCTCACTATGTGGAAACCGCCGACGGACAGAGCATTTCTGCGGCGCAGATGCTGGAGCGGTTTCTCTTCCCCGGGTCCGTGCAGTGGACGCCGATTGGCAGATTGTCAGGCGGCGAGAAACGTCGGCTGGCGCTCCTGCGCATGCTGATGTCCGCGCCGAATGTTCTCTTGCTGGATGAATTGACCAATGACTTGGACATCCCCACCCTTTCGGTGCTCGAATCGTATCTTGATGACTTTCCGGGTGCTGTGATTGTGGTCTCACATGATCGCTATTTTTTGGATCGCGTCGTGGAGAATGTGTTTGCGTTTGAAGGCGAGGGGGTCATAGCGCGGTTCTTGGGGAACTTCTCCGATTACTCAATCCAATCCGCGACAGCATCGACGGCCCCTTCGTCTCAAGGTGAACCCCGTGAGCCGCGCTCCTTCGCGCAGCGGGAGCAGGGCGTTGAGGAGCGCGGCGCGCCATCGCAGAAGCGAACGCCTCTCAAGCTTACATTCAAGGAGCAAAAGGAATACGAGGAGATAGAGGATCGAATCGCGGAGGCAGAACAGTCGCGACGGGAGATCGCCGAGCAGATGGAGCGTGCGGGGGGCGACTACGAGCGAGTGCAGGCGCTCTTCGCTGATCAGCAGGCTGTCGAAGCCCGGCTGAATGAGCTGCTGGAACGCTGGACGTATCTCAGCGTGCGTGTCGAGGAGATCGAACAGAACCGCAGCACTCGGTGAATGGGCGGACAACGCGAACATGCTCGGATGTTGACCCTACGCCTGGATACTGACCACGAGATCTTCTCCCGAGTCCGATTTCCGTCCTGCCTGGTTAGGGTGAAAGGTGAAAAGGCAAAAACGAGTAGACCATCACACTCATGGCAAAAGCCAGAACTCGTGACGGTCATCTCGTCAAAATCGAGGTGACCGTGGTTAGCCCCGTAGTGTCAACGGCATACCGAGCCAGGTCAGATGTCCGTGTCCGTCCGAAAAAGCGGCCTCCAGACGTCCTTTCCATGAGGCGGCTAGTGTCGGATACGAGAACGACCATCCCAAGGACGACTCCGAGAAAAAGGGGCTTGAGGCTCTTTGGCCAACAGCCTGCGCAACAGAGGCCCCGAGCACGCGACGGCCTGAGACGTATCGGAACGCTTGCAATTGCCAGTCGAGCGGCAAATAGGAAAACGCAATCGAATATCCCGTCTGATTAGGCGTCGATGAGGCGATGATCTTGGGCGCTTGCATCGTCCAGCGACCGTCCTTACTGTGAAACCAGTGGTAGTGGGCCAAGGTGATCCTGTGTTTAGCCCCCAGGAGCATGGGGATGCGCACCAAATGCCAGGAACCGGTGTGCGGAACGTTCAGTGGCAGACTCGTGGCGCAAAGTTCTGCGCCATCCAGGCCCGTAAATTCCCAAACCACTTGTCCCCCTGCGCCAAGCGTCTCGCCGAGATACCACAGCTTCCCACCCGGCGCCACGAGCGGACCTATATAGACTCCCTTTCTTGCAGCGGCAGGGCTTACGATAGGGATGCCTTGAGGAAACGTCGTGTTCATCGATCCGTTGGAAGGCGTCGTCTCCCACGCGATGTGCGTGAGGCGATATCCTTTTGGTACGCCAGCAAAAGTAAAGGATTCGAGAAAGGATGCTGGGGATTTCGCCTGAGCGTGTGTGCCGGAAACCGTTCCGACCAGCATCAGACAGACAGCCGGAACGGTAATCCACACTTTATGCAGAAGCCCTTTCCCCTTCAGAAAACGCGTCAAATCCATCGCCACTCTCCTCTTCCTGACGAATCTTCAAAAAACATGGCCTTCAGGTGCAAGAGCTTGCGGCGGCGCAGGCGCCAAGTGTAATCACAAACCAACCGCAACCATAATGTATCATGTCAAGCTGACGAATTTCCATTTATTAAAATTTCTTAAATTGCTCAAAGGGTTCAAGCTCATGTTGCTGGAGTTCCCTGCGGCAGAAACGGTATTTGCTGTTACAGAGACCGCGTCGGCCAAGAGAAACCGTTGTCACCCTGCTATCCAAAATGCACGCAAGAGTGCACATCATTCTGTTCCTGCCCCGAAGCCTCTTGAATGGCGAAGCCCCACCACCATTTCTGCGAATGTCCATGATGATGGATTTTGCGGATGGGAACTGTTTGACGAAATCGACTCCGCTCCGCATAGGCGGGCTGGTCAAATCCCGGCATACGTATATAGGCAACTTGTCCTTCGTCAATCCATTGATCGACATGATCGCATCACCGAGGATCAGTTGTTCGTATGAATGGTCGACGACAATTGCGAGGCAGATGTTCTCGGCGCAGAAAGAGCGGGGTATACCTGCGATTCTGGTTTGCAATTCGGCTCACCACAGGGCAACGAAGCTGTAGTATACTATCTGTAAATAAATGAGATCGTCGGAGTGGTTGCTTGATGTTTGAGAGTATAGACGAGAAGAAAAAACTGCTCGATCAAAAGAGGCCCTTGCCTGTCCACACTCTGCGCAGTCTTGAGGAGCATCTCATCGTTAACTGGACGTATCACTCCAACGCGATTGAGGGCAATACGTTAACGTTGTCCGAAACCAAGGTTGCCCTTGAGGGCATTACCGTTGGCGGGAAGACGATCAAAGAACACCTGGAAGCGATCAATCACAGGGAAGCGATCCTGTACGTTCTGGAGATCGTTCAAAAGGAGGCGCGGTTGTCGGAGTGGCAAATAAGAAGTATTCACCGTCTGATTCTGAGAGGTATTGACGATGACCACGCTGGTATATATCGCAAGGAAAACATTGTAATCAGCGGTGCGCAGCATATCCCGCCTGATGCCTTGCATGTTGAGAGTGAGATGGAGCGATTCGTAAAGTGGTATGAGACGGATGGACTGAAGCGGCATCCGATTGAACGAGCAGCGGCTCTGCACAGCGATTTCGTGAACATTCATCCCTTCATCGACGGCAATGGCAGGACGGCGCGTCTGTTGCTTAATTTTGAGTTAATGAAGAGTGGTTACCCTCCCATTGTGATTGAGAAAGAGAGCAGGGCCGAATACTATTCGGCCCTGGACCGCTCACATACAACTGGAGACGTGTCGGCGTTTGTGTCGCTGGTTGCGACACTGGTAGATCGTACACTTGATTTCAACTTGCAGTTGGTATGAACGAGATGAGGGGCGTCTCCTAATGGCGATATGCGCCTTTTGCAGCGATACTCAACAAAAAGTGACGGTATTAGTAACCGTCACCGTTTGTTGATCACCGTGGAGTTTGTGGAACTTTGCGCCAATTAAATCCATGACGCAGGCTTTTCAAGCAAAATTCGTCTGAACCCGGATGCTGTTGCCATATCCACAGGTCTGTGAGTGCCGCGTCTGTGGGTCAGCACGCTGGGAATCTCTTCACTTTTCCAACGATGTTGGCTAAAGCGTATGATTTCTTACCCGTCAAGGTTCTGACCGTTATCGTTCCCAGTGTAGGATGAATGGCACATAACCGGCCAGTGACTGTGACCCCCGACTTCAACAAGAAAAACACAACGTGGTTGATCAGCGTTGGCGATGGCAAAGGAGCAGCCATGAGTCTAACCTCCCTTCGTATTGTGCGATAGGACATATTACGAAAGCAGGAGGAAATTAGTTCGAGACAAACACCACGTGGCACCCCATGATGGCAGCGGAATCGTACGGAAGAGCAGCGGTTGCGGGTGTTCGAAGTGTGAGACTTCAATCAGTGACTTGGATCAATGGCGAAAGAGGATAGTTGGATTTGATGGAGCTAGACCCCGGTCATAAAATAGATACCCAATGATGCATCATAGTGTTTGGCATGAGCAGGGCAGCAAAGATGCTGGACGTGGCGGTCAAGACGATGCAACGGCGGGATCAAGAGGACGACGCGTCCGAGATTGCAACCAGACAGCTCGCCTATTGTCGTATATCCAGCGCGGCGCAAAGGCTCGATTCGCAGAACCAGCGTCGCGGGAAGGATCGGCTCACGCGCCTTGGCTTCGGGTGGTTTGGACATGACGCCCTGTGACTATCTCTTTCGCACAGCTTGGTATTGTAATCAGAACTCATGTTCGATATACTGATATCAAGACCCTTTTCACAAGCATCCCGATCTGAAACAAGCTCGATGAAGCACAAAAGGAGGATGCGGTGAATGGAACTGGCGCACAAGATCCAGCTTCGTCCGACCGCTCCGCAGGAGGCGTATTTTCGTCAGGCGGCCGGATGCGCCAGGTTCACACGGAATTGGGCGGTGGCGCATTGGACAGAGGACTTCGAGGCGGGTCATGCGCCCACATGGTCGCAATTGAAGAAGCGGTTCAACGCGATCAAGTATGAAGCCTTTCCATGGATGAAAGGGGTGCATCGAGACGCCCATGCGCAGCCCTTCGCCAACCTCGGCAAAACGGCCAAGCAGTTCTTCTCGGACATGTTGGCGGGCAAGAACGTGCACAAGCCTCAGTTCAAGAAGAAAGGCCAGTGCCTGGATTCGTTCTATGTGGCCAATGACAAGTTTGTCGTGAAGGGAGCACGCATCCAGTTACCCAAAATCGGTTGGGTGGACATGACGGAATCGCTGCGATTTACGGGGAAGATTCTGAGTGCGACGGTGTCGCGGACAGCCGATCGGTGGTTTGTGTCGATTCAGGTGGATGTACCGAAGGGAGCGGCGAAGAGAAAGCGGATTTCACATCATGTGGAGGGTGTAGATCTCGGCGTGAAGACCGCCGTGGTTCTCTCTACGGGCGAAGGGATCGACTCCCCCAGGCCACTGAAGAAAGCGCTGCGTCGCTTTAGAATTCGGCAACGACGACTGAGTCGGAAGCTGGAAGCGGCAAAGCGAAAGGCAAAGATAGAAGGCGAAATTCCCAAAGGCGCAAAACTGTCCGTATCAAACAACCGGCGACAAGATGCGGCGGCCTTGGCAAGACTCCACGCCCGCATCGCGAATATCCGTTCCGACTTCACGCACAAGTTGACAACACGGCTGGTGCGCAAAAACCAAGCCATCGGCATCGAGGACCTGTGCGTGCAAGGAATGATCAAGAATCACCGATTGGCGCTGGCCCTATCCGATGTCGGATTCGGCGAGATACGTCGGCAATTGGAGTACAAATCCGTGTTATACGGCACGACAGTGGTGATGGCCGATCGCTTTTTCCCATCCTCCAAACGGTGCTCATGCTGTGGGTACATCCTGCCGGAGCTTCCGTTGTCCATTCGCGAGTGGAACTGCCCGCAGTGCGGCACGAATCATGATCGTGACGTGAATGCGGCGCAGAATCTCAAGAGGCTCGCAACCTGTTCGATTGGCTTTGCCAATGAACCATCTGCGCTACCCGTGGCGAATCAGACGGCAACGTCGGATACAGGCGCCGGTGTCAGAGCAAGACCGGCAAATGGCGGGAAAGTCACGCCTGTCAGATACGAAGCGGGCCTTCAAGGGGCTTCGGGGCAGGAACAGAATGCTGCGCACTTTTGCGTACATTTTGGATAGCAGAATAATCAATTTGGAACATGTCGCTGTTTGATAAAACGGTTCATCGGGAGGGGAATTTTCGGATGATGACACTGGCGGAATGGCAACCGATCATGCTCGATTTTCTCCAGCGCGGGTTGGTGATCAGCCCTTGGTTGACGGGCATCGATGAGAATCGACGGTTTGATGAGCAGATCTTCTTTCTCATCGATGAAGCGGCGCAAGACTATACCGATTCGGACTGGACGGAAGAGATGCAAACCAAGGCTTTTGGAGAACTCCCCGTAATGCCCCGTCTATCCAGAACAGCATTGTATGAAATATGCGCCTCAACGGCGGTGTGGCTCGCGCACGGCGAGATGGGGCAAGCGGAGGTGACTGAAGAACTGGCGCAACGGGCCATCGCGCTGGTTCAGCAGTTTTGCCGCGATTATGATCTCGCGACTTTGGTGCAACTGTATGGCTTGGCGACCCAATATGAGAATCACCAGGCGCTGGCGCATTATGGTCACATGTCCGAACGGATCTTTGTTCTTGGACACTGGCATCGACCGTGGGTGGATTATTCCCTCAGTGATGAATTGACCATCGGAGTGCTGCTCGGCAATTATCTGGTGCAGGTGGTGGATGGGCAGCGGATGGTCATGCTGACCGCCAAAGGGATGGACACCTTTCGGGAGACCGAGCAGTTTCTTACAGAGACGGGCTATCTGGCCCATCGGGTGCGGCAACTTCACCTGTCAAACTTCAATCTGTTGCCTAATTTTGAGCAGTTAGCCAAGGCCGTATTGCCGGACTGGGTTTCGCAGCGCCAGGAGTTCTGCGCATGGACGGGGATAGAGCCGGGGATGACGGTACTGGAACTGGGATGCGGAGACGGCCTGTTCACGTTTGACGGCGGACTGGCGGAACGTGTGGGCCCATCTGGACGGTTGGTCGCGACAGAACCGGCCGGGGGCATGCTCGCCAAAGCGATGGCCAAGGGCCGGGAAAGAGGGACGCACTGGGTCGAGTTTGTTCAAACAGGTGCGGAACAGTTGCCATTTCCGGATGGCACCTTCGATGCCGTTGTGGGTGTCGCCTTTTTGCACTTTACGGATCTGCCGCAAGCATTGGCGGAGATGCGTCGGGTGGTGAAGCCGGGTGGAATCGTAGCGAGCTTTTATCCGTTGCCGATGTCTCTCGATATTCCCTTTTTCAAGGAGTGGTTCGCGCCGCTGTTAGCGTTGGCGACGCAAGATCGCCGAGAGAAACCGGACGATTTTTTGATTTCCGCTACGGAGATGGCGCGAGCCTGGGAACAGGCGGGATTGGGGCAGAGGCAATTCCTTACTGTGAACAGTCGAGCGTTGTACTGGGATCCCGTGATGATCAATCAGATGTTCTTGGGCGTCGGATGGGGTCAGGAGGAATTGGCCCGGATACCGTGGAAAGCGCGGGAGGATGTGTTGGCGCAAGTGGCGGCGTGTGGTGCGGCCGTTTGTGATCGGTATACGTTGGAGGAAAGGGTGATCAACTCCCCCATGCAGATGCTCAAGGCGACGACTGCCTGACCTCGGAAGGGCGAATGGGATGGAGATTCGGCTGTCGCAACCATGCGTGTTCGACAACAGTATATGGCCTTAAGAAGACCTGCATTGACGAGGGAAGTCTCTATGTCTCTATGTCTCTATGTCTCTATGTCTATATCTTGGCGCTGAGGCGCCCCATGGAAGTGAATTCACGGGGGATTGACATACAATCAACCGAGTATATACTTTTAAACAGTATGGAAATAAGTGAATTTGGGAGAGGCTGGGTTGCGTTGAACAGGGCGTACATGAAACCTGCTTCGGAAGCCCGAAGCGCTGGGGATTTGTTTGCCGAGTTTGCTGCTCATCGATGGGAGCAGGGTGGGGAACGGATCAACTTTGCGGGTGTAGAAGGCAAGGATGTTTATAATATCTCGGCTCCGTTCATGGATGAAGGCGACACTGTCATTGCGGGCAGGGTGGAGGCGCGTGACAGCGAGGATTCTGAGGTGGTATTCTTTGTACAACGCGGCGGGGTGTGGTTCCCCCGAACGGGAACGAGACGGTTTCCCTTGTTACAGGATCCGTTCGTTGCCGTCATTCAGGGAGAATTGGTGTTTGGCGGCGTGGAGATCTGGAGACGGTTTACTGACCCGCACAAGCTCGAGTTTCGAACGCTGTTTTATCGCGGGAAAAACATTCGCGATCTGCGCTTGTGTGCTGTTGGGCTGCAAGGGATGAAAGACATCCGGCTGGTGGAACTGACGGACAAGCGCATCGGTGTCTTTACAAGGCCGAAAGGCAGGGGTTTTGGCGGCAAGGCGGAGATTGGGTTTGCAGTCATTGATTGTTTGGATGATCTGACGCCGAGTGTAATTGTGCAAGCGAAGAAGATTCCGCGTCGTTTCCTTCCTGAAGAATGGGGCGGAGTCAATGAACTGCATGTTCTTCGCAATGGCAGAATTGGCATTTTGGGGCACATTGCGCATTTCACCGAGGACCATCTGCGACACTATTATGCGATGTCATTTGTATGGGATTCAACTACAGAACATGCAACCTCTATCAAGGTCATTGCTGCAAGCAGCAGCTTCATCAATGTGCAAAACTATAAGCGGCCCGACCTGCGGGATGTCATCTTTCCAGGAGGATTGGTGCGCTGGGGCGACGGTCGTGCGGATCTTTACGCAGGGGTCAATGACTGTGAGGCGTACAAACTGCGCATTCACGATCCCTTTTTGGACTATGAAGACTAATCCGCTGAAAGACAGGTGCTCCTATGTCCGAACTGGAAACTCGATCCCCTTTGTTGCGTCAGTTGAACGAAAGAAGAATTCTCAACACGGTTAGACTGCACAAGAAAATCTCGCGATCCAATTTGGGTCGAGAGATTCGCATTGCTACGCCAACGGTGATGCGCATTGTGGACACGTTGCTGCAAAAGGGGTGGCTGGAAGAGCTAGGCCCGGACGATTCAACCGGTGGTCGTCCCGCCATACTCTTGCAGATTCGCGCGCACGCGGCGGGGGCGATCGGGATTGAACTGGGGCGGGTCTACGCTCGTTTCGTATGCGTGAATTTACTATGTGAGGTCATTCATGAGGAAGAGATTGAAGTCGCCACCCTTACGAATGCCAGTCAACTGGTCGAATTTGTCGGTCGTTTTATCGTTCGTTCCGGACTCGACCTGGCTGCCGTAATCGGTGTCGGCGTTGCGGCGCCGGGACCGCTCGACCCGGTAAAGGGGCAGTTGCTTGCGACCGACGATATCGGTGTGCAGTGGCACGAGGTGCAACTCGTGGAACTCTTCCAGAGTCAACTCGGTATACCGGCTTTTTTGGCCAATGACGCTGACGCGGCGGCGCTGGGAGAGACGTGGTTTGGGCTGGGAAACGACTTTCACCATATCCTGTTTGTGCTCGCGGATGCGGGCGTGGGCGCGGGCATGGCTATTCATCGTTCGATCTATTGCGGCGCGAAAAACCAGGCTGGCGAATTCAGTCACACCATCGTCGATATGAATGGGGCAATTTGCAGCTGTGGACGGAGAGGGTGTGTCAATACGGCGGCGTCCGCGTATGCGATGATGGCCGCCGTTCGCGAGGCGCGTCACGTCGAGCAGGGGGAGAACATACTCACGATCATTCAGCAAGCAATTGAAGGCAGGAGTCCGGAACGCGAAGTGGTCGATCGAGGGCTCTCATATCTTAGCGTCGGCATTTTTAATTTCATGCAGATATTCAATCCCGACATAGTGATTTTAGGCGGACGAACCCTTCTTTCTGCAGAGTATATGGTTCGGGAGATCCAGGAGCGGGTCCGAAAGCTTTGCTACAACAGCGGGGTGGACGTCATCCCTACAAGCTTTGGCATCAGCGCTGTGGCCATCGGGGCGGCTGCGCTGGTGCTTCAACATGTGTACGACCATACTCAACTCATTGGCTAGAAAAACTGTTGACAGCATAATTTATCAACCATATACTTATGTACAGACTGAAAGAAATTTTTCGACTAGTTTCTAAGGGGTGTATGCCTGGGGGTCTCGGTGATGGGTATGGAAGCGCTTAACCCGATTTCGGCGGTTGTTGAGAAGAGCTGGTCAAGGCGTGATGTTTCGATTGTGGTCTATGTAACTACCAAAAAGGGGCGAATCCTACAAATGAAAAAGTCAAAATCACTGCTTTCGTTTGCAGCAGTTCTCAGTTCACTTCCACTTCTGTTTGGTGTTTCCTCAGCGGCTGCGGCGATCAAACCCGTGGCGGCAAGTACCGCCCCTTTTCAGTTGAATGAGGGATGGAATCCGGCTTGGTCCTACAACATGTATGCACCGGATTTTATGAATTTCTCGACTCTAACCAATTTGCCGCTCGCATACCAGTTGCACCCAGGTGATCAGTATGTTCCGGAATTGGCGGCATCCTGGACGATGACACCGAGCAAAATTACAATCAATCTGCGCCAAGGTGTAAAATGGCAAGATGGACAATTGGTAAGTAGCAAAGACGTGATCGATACATTCCTGCTTGACCAGACAATGGGCTGGGGCGTGATGTGGAATATTGCCAACATGTACGCTCCAAATGCTCATCAGGTTGTCTTTGAACTGACCAAAGGCGCCATTGCTCCGCAGATCCTGCATGATATCCTGGTGCAATCTCTCGTTTCTTCCGGTCAATACGGACGCTTTGTAGTGCCCAATCTCTTAAAGGCCAATCTGGACAATAACACGAAAATTTTGACGGCGGTTAAAAGTGAGATTTTGAAATTTAATCCGACGTCATACGTGGGTAATGGTCCATTCCAGTTAACCGCTATGACCAGCAATCAGGCGGATCTCAATAAATTTGCGGGATTTTTTAAGGCCTCTTCGGTTCATGTTTCGCAGATCGTCGCCTATAATGTGGCCAACAATTCGACCGGTTGGGCGGATATGGCTGCTGGAAAAACGGACTTTTCCTGGACGGGATCACCTAAGACCGTTCAGACCGCTTGGTTATCCAACCCGGCACATCATGTGAATCTGCCATGGGACTGGTCGCAAGAGACGTGGTACTTTAATTCAAGACGGTATCCGTTTACGATCCCAGGTGTACGTCAAGCTCTGGCCTATGCCATCAATCGTAATCTGATTACGGAAATTGGGAACGGGTTCATGAAAAACCATCCCGTCACCACCATCACTGGGTTGCAATTTGGAGTGCAAAACCAGTGGATTCCGCAGAGCGCCCTGCAAGGATTTCATCAGTATGCATACAATCTAGCCAAAGCAGCGCGTCTATTGGTGGGCCTACACTTCAAAAAGACGGCAAATGGCTGGATCATGCCAAATGGTAAGCCGTTTACTTTGTCTATCATCACTCCCGCAGGGTACAACGGTCAGGAGTTAAGTGGTGAAGAGTTAGCCTCAGAGCTGACGAACTTTGGCATCAAGTCAAGCGCCAGCGCTATCGAGCAACCGGGGTATTGGGTTCAACAGAACAAGGGCCAGTACGATATCTCCTGGGGCTGGGGAAGCTGGTGGCATATGAATCCCATCAATGCTTTTGCGGCCGTACTGGTCAACGAAAACTATACGCCTGGCCAACCCGGGTACTATGGACTTGGATTTGGTCCTAACGTAACGTTGCCGGGTGTCGGGCACGTGAATCTTGCCACTAACTTGAAAACAGATCAATCATTGACTTCGCCGACGGCGATCGAAGCTGCAGCCATTGCATACGCGAAACTCGTCAATGAGCAGCTTCCGTTTCTCCCCTACGCCGACAAGAGAATGCAGGTCTTCTACTCCACGCAGACTTATGTGGGTTGGCCGGCCCCCACTAGTTATTTGTGGCAGCAGTTGGGTGGTAATGCAAATGGCGGATTGGCTTTGATGCTGATGTCGGGGTATATTCACGCCAAGTAAGATTCCCGCCAGTCATCAGCCAAGAGTGGTGCGGGTGTTGCCTGAAGGTTACGCCCGCATCGAGGCGTTTTAAACAACGCGGATGATTTGAGGGCAGATGTAGTTTGGGAGGACGAAACAATGGCCTATATCGCCAGACGGTTTGGCGTTTCGCTGTTTATCATTTACGTGGTGATCACGATTAGCTTCTTCCTAATTCGACTGATGCCCGGCAATGCAGTGGATTTCCTATACTTTCAACTATTGGCGTCACATACTGTTTCACCGCAGCAAGCTCTTCAACAGGTACAGTCACTGTACGGTGTCAACATGAAGGAGCCTCTCCTTCTCCAATATGTCCAGTACATTTGGAATATGATTCACGGAAGTTTGGGTAATTCTATCCTATATCCAGGTACGTCTGTTCTGCACATTTTGATGAACGCCTTGCCTTGGACGATTTTGATCGTGTCTACCTCACTGATCATCAGTTTTTTTATCGGCATTTCTATCGGAACTCTTATCGCATATTTTCGAAAATCCAAATTTGCTGTGCTTGTTTCCACCATTATGACAGTGCTGAGCGCCATACCCAATTATATCGTGGCTATTATTCTGCTCTATTTGCTTGCTGACATTCATCATATCTTTCCGACTGGCGGTGCTTATTCACCAGAAGTGGCACCCGGATGGAATATTCCCTTTCTATTTAGTGTAGCCCGGCATGCTGCACTACCCGTGATCGTATTTATCATCACTCAGGTCGGAGGGTGGTCGCTCGGTATGAAGAGCAGCGTGGTCAGTGCTCTAGGGGAGGAATATATCACATCGGCCCATTCCCACGGCATTGGGAGCAGGCGTATCATCCAGTCCTATGTTGGGCGAAATGCCATTCTCCCCCTCGTCACATCGCTGGGACTATCCATTGGGTTCATGGTGGGCGGGTCGGTTTTCATCGAAACTCTGTTTAACTATCCTGGTATCGGTTTCTTCCTCATTACAGCCGTGAATGGAAGGGATTATCCCCTCATGATGGGCGCCTTTATTATCGTAACATCGGCGGTGGTCCTTGCGAATTTCTTGACAGACCTGATAAATCAACGTCTAGATCCGCGCACTATGCAAAAATAGGCGAGATACAAGGAAGGGATTGAGGCATATGAGTGGCTTTCGCGAACTGTGGCGGATATTGCGTAGGAATCCATCGGCTATGTTAGGATTTGGTATTATCGTTTTTTATTTGTTGATGGCGTCGATTGGACCGTTATTTGTACACGTTTCGAACATTGAAAATCCGTTGGCAGCGTACGAACCGGCCTCGTGGGCACATTTGTTGGGTACGGATTATGCGGGTAGAGACACCTTGGCTGAGATTGTTGACGGATCCACCCCAGTACTTATCGTGGCCGTGATTGCATCCACCTTTTCCGTGGTAATCGGCGTGATAATTGGACTGGTCGCAGGGTTTTTAGGGGGCGTCGGCGATAACATTCTCATGCGCATTGCAGATATATTTCTGACCATCCCATCGCTGCCGCTCGTTATTGTAATCGTCACGTTTATCCAGTCCAGCAGCCCATTTGTTCTTGCGGCTGTTATTGCGGTTACCGGGTGGGCTGGCTTATCCCGCTCCGTTCGTGCTCAGGCACTGTCTTTGGCCAAACGCGACTTTGTAGAGGCCGCTCAGGTTCAGGGGCTGTCTCTGTATAATATTCTTATACGGCAGTTATTGCCCAACATCGGTTCCTATGTGGCCATGAATTTCCTGCTGGGCATCTCCGGTGCGATTTATGCCGAAGTAGGGCTGTTCTTGTTGGGAATCGCCCCCTTTACCGCTTCCAATTGGGGTGTCATGTTGAACTTTGCGATCAATCAAGCGGGTTCAATTTATACCAGTCAAAGCATGTTATATCTTTTTTCTCCGATGGTAGCGATTGTCCTCTTGCAAGTTGGTTTTGTCCTGTTCACTAGGGCACTAGACCAACTGTTTAACCCGCGCTTGCGTACGCAATAGACCAGTGAAGGAGGATGATTTAAGTTGGAGGATTTCATCCACATCAAGAATCTGACCGTATCGTTTCGTACTGCGAGAGGATTGCTCCGCGCAGTAGACCAAGTTACCCTTCGTCTGCGATCGGGAGAAATATTTGCTTTGGTCGGCGAGAGCGGTTGTGGTAAATCCACATTGGCCTATTCTCTGCTTAATTTAATCCCTGAACCTGGTTTTTTTGAGACGGGAGGCATTGTGTTTCAAGGAATAGACATTGTACAAGCGAAGTATCGGGAACTCCGCAACCTGCGAGGGAAATTGATCTCAATGGTATTTCAGGCTTCGATGAATAGTTTCAATCCAGTATTGCGTTTTAAAAACCAGGTTGATCATATCTTTGACGCCCACCCTGAAGTTTGGCCCAAACGGTCTGAGGGGTATGCCTACTTCAGTGAACTATTGACGTTGGTGAGGCTGTCACCGGATCAGGTTCTGAAGTCATTTCCTCATGAATTGAGCGGAGGCATGAAGCAACGGGTGGCGATAGCGATCAGCCTCTTGCTAAGACCCACTATGTTAATCCTTGATGAACCTACCACTGCTCTTGATGTTTTGAATCAGCGATTGGTGCTGGACATTTTACGTGATCTCCATTCCAGGCTAGGGTTAACGGTAGTGTTTGTTACGCACGATCTCGGAGTGGTTGCGGACATTGCGGACCGTGTTGGCGTGATGTATGCCGGAAAACTGGTCGATGTGGGAACGTTGGAACAGGTTTTCTACGATCCTGCGAGGCATCCCTATGTGACAGGATTGCTTCATGCAGCGCCATCGGCGTTTCAGGCCGTAAGAGCGAGGCCGATACCAGGATCTGTTCCAAATTTACTGGAGCTTCAACCCGGTTGTCGATTCGCTCCCCGGTGTGACTTGGCTGAATCGATGTGTCGCGTTAGTGAACCTGAACTCGTCGTCCACAGCTCTGGCCATGTTGTGAGTTGTCATGTCATGTCTCGAATGGAAGCTAAGGAGGTAATGGTGCAATGAGCCTGCTATCCCTAGATCACATCCGACATCGTTATGACAAAAAGTCGAGTCAAAACGTTTTAAACAATGTGAGCGTATCCATTGAACAAAACGACATCTTGGCCTTAGTTGGGGAAAGTGGTTGCGGCAAGACTACACTCGGAAAAATTGCTGTGGGCCTTGTGAAGCCGAGTGAAGGCGTTGTAAGTTTCAAAGGAAGCGACATCAGTGGACTCAAGGGTTCTGGCTATCACAACTATCGACGCGGCGTACAATTGGTGCATCAGGATCCTTATGCCTCGCTTAATCCAACACAATCAATTTACGAAACCTTGAGCGCGGGACTTATTCGTCATAAGCTTTGCTCGCGAAGAGACAGGCGCGATCGGGTGAAAGACTTTCTCAAGACTGTAGGACTTGATCCTACGGATGATTTCCTTCATCGCTATCCCCATCAGTTAAGTGGTGGTCAGCGCCAGCGAGTCGGGGTGGCGCGTGCATTGGTTGTACAGCCCCAACTCATCGTCGCCGATGAAGCGGTGAGCATGCTGGATGTGTCAATGCGGGTTTCAATTCTCGATCTGTTGTTGCAATTGAAGGAAGACAGAGGACTCTCCTATCTGTTTATCACTCACGATTTTGGAGTCGTAAGGTACTTTGCTGAAGGCTATCGCATTGGGGTACTGTACTTTGGCGCTTTAGTCGAGGAGGGTAGTTGTGCAGAGTTGATTGAACGACCGCTTCATCCCTACACATACACGTTACTAAGTGCTGTTCCCATTCCAGACCCCAGATGGAACAGAAGTCGGACACCGGTCGTGTTAAGAAACCTGGACGATACGGCCATGCCTGCGCAAGGGTGTCCGTTTGTTCAACGATGTCCTTTTTCCGACCAACATTGTCGTGAAGAAACTCCGCCTTTGCGTTCTTTCGATGGCCAACATAAGTCGGCCTGTTTCCATCCAGACAGAATTCCGTCTAATTTGCGGAGTGCTTCTTATGCGACGTAAAGTCGGGAAATTGCTGGCGCAAATTGGCGGATTTTTGATCATCCTATCCCTTCTGGCCAGATGGTATGGGCTGAACCAGGCCAGTATCGTCGTGAATACGCTTGGGATAGCTCTGAGCAGCATTCTTGTGGTATTGGGTCTGTTTGTCTGTTTGTAATATATCGAAATCGATAAGCCGGCAGCCAGAGGAGATGCGAATGTGATCGAAGAGAACCTGTTTCCCGTTCGCCCGCAGGAGAAACCGCTGGACCTGAGGCAAAGGGCGAATGCATTCATTCAGTTTGTGATGGATCCGAACAATGGGGTCCTCAGGACAAATGACAGCGGTCGACAGCACTTCACCGCATTTTTGGAGGGATTCGGGAGTGAGCTGATCACATACGGGGCCATTGTTGTAGGCATGCACATGCGCGGGGAGGATGTAAGCGCGTTGCTTCCGTCCCTTGAGGACTATTATAGCGAGGCGTTCGGTGTGTTCTTGAACGGTCCGGGAGACACTCTGTGCGAATACTGGTATCTGATGTATGTCAATGCGCTGGCGTGCGAGATCGTGAAGCGCTGTCTCCTGCACGATCCGGTGGGGGTCGCCCGTCTCCGCCGCGCTATGGAGCGGTTGATCGAGTTGGGGCAAGCCGTGAACTACGACTTTAATGATCAGGGCTATGACTTTGCGGCCAATCGACCGTTTACTCGCAACGACGCCTACCGACAGCCCGATGCCATCGGCGGATACGCCTACCTGATGGCGGCTGCGTTTGAAGTGTTCGGGGAGGAGAAATACCGCGGCGAGGCACGGCGCGCGCTCACTTCCTACCAAATGTTTTCGAGCAACCCCTGGTATGAAATCCCCAGTGGCGCGATGGCGGTGCTGGCGGCCTCCAAATGGAGCCTCGAAAATCGTGAGATTGACCTTGATCGCATTGTCCGTTTTGCGTTGGATCCGCAGGAAGGATGCCTGCACACTGGTAGCTGGGGCGACAAGGAGATCAATGGGTTGCTATACGGCTGGCGGGGCTATACGCGGGAAGAGGCAGCCAGCAGAGCGTACAGTCTGGAGTCCATGGTCGCGTTGCCTTTTCTCGCGCCGTTGGTGAAATATCATCCTCGGTACGCGCCAGTCATTGGTCGCTATGCGTTGCATCTGGCCGCAAACCTGCGCTGGTATTTCTCCGACTGCCTGCCGGCTGACGATCAGTCGCGACCGGACCTGACCGAGGCTGTGCCGTATGAATCGATTCGTCGGAATGAGCAGGGACGGGCTCTCTACGCTTGCGGCGATTTTCACGGGCATAAATCCGTGTACGGCGGCGCCTTGAGCTTGTGGCTGGGGGAAATCATCCGTCCTACGGAAGACGAGTACGTGCTGCAGATCGATTTGAACAAGACCGATTTTCTGGCGACATCCTGTTGCCCTACATTTCTCTACTATAATCCTCATGACGAGGAACGTGAGGCGGTGCTCTACCTCAGCGAGGGGAAATTCGATGTGTACGATGTTGCAGCGCATCGCTTCGTGCTTCGAGAGGCGCAGCATCAGGCGTTGCTGGCTGTGCCCGCGCAGGGAACCGCAGTGGTGGCGCTGACGCCGAGCGGGGAACGCATCTACGAAAAGGACGGCATCCTGTACGCGGGTGATGCGCCCCTTGATTTCCACGTCAAAGAACGAGCCGAGAATCATGTGTCGCTATGAGACCATCACATTCGAGGTACTGAAAGGAAGAACATCGTGGTTCAAATCGATCGTTACCATGCTAACCCACTGATTACTCCCGAGGACGTAACGCCGATTATACCAGGTTGTGAAGTGGTGGGGGTGTTTAATGCAGCTACGGCAGTGTTTGAAGAGGAAATCATTCTGATTCTCCGTGTCGCGGAGAGCGCCGTTGTGTCAGAGCGAGGCCAGATTGTGGCGCCGGTGTATGATCCGGCGGTCCGCGATGTTGTGTTCGTGCGGCTGGACGCAGACGATGTTCGCTACGATTTTTCGGACCCGCGTGTGATAAGGGGATGCGAACCGTCCACTTCGTCATTCCTGACGTCCATATCCTACCTCCGGTTGGCGCGAAGCCAGGATGGCCACCATTTTACCGTTGAGGATAGGGCTTTTCTGTTTCCGCACAACGAATTGGACGCTTACGGGATTGAGGATCCGCGGTGTTCAAAGGTAGGCGATCAATACTATATTGCGTACACGGCCGTTTCAAGACTGGGAGCCAGTGTGGGTCTGGCATCCACTCAGGATTTTACAAGCGCAGTCCGACACGGGATCATATTTCCTCCCGAAAATAAAGACGTCGTCCTGTTCCCTGAGATGATTAATGGGCGGTACTATGCCATCCACCGACCGGTGCCAAGCGGGATTGGCGCGCCTGAGATGTGGATTGCGGAATCCAGGGACCTGATTCATTGGGGGAACCATCGATTTTTGCTTGGCTTGCGCAGGAACTTCTGGGACTGCAAGCGAATTGGGGCCGGTGCGGTGCCGATTCGTACGCCGGACGGTTGGCTGGAGATCTATCATGCCGTGGATGAGAGAGATCGATATTGCCTGGGAGCGGTTCTTCTGGATCTTCACGATCCCTCTGCAGTGCTGGCGCGTACGGATCGTCCGATTCTGATTCCGGAAGAACAGTATGAGACCTCGGGATTTTTTTCCAATGTCGTGTTCTCATGCGGGGCAGTTGTTGTGAACGACAGGCTGCGGATCTACTACGGCGCTGCGGATGATTCCATGGCGTGCATGGAGTTGCGGATGCAGGATGTGCTGAACGAATTGCGGGCGGTTGTGGCGTAGGCCAGTACGGGAACACTGTAGCTATGACTCAACTTGATTGGCGCGGGGAACAACGCTTATGTGCTTTCGATGCAAATTATGATAGTATAATAACTGATCGCGTTTGCAGGGTTCAAATTGGAAGCCCGCCGTATCCGTTTTTTGGGTGCGGTTTTTGCTTTTTGAGAAAGGGTGGAATCATGAGGGCGGCTCTCCATATCATCAGTGATCAGCAGCGTCACCGTCTCCCGCTTGAGGAAGCGTTGCTGCAAGGTGCGCTCGGAGGGGCGGATGTCGTGCAAATTCGCCAGAAGAGAGCCCCAGCGGCTGAAACGTACGCATTTCTCAGAAGACTGTCGTTCCAATGTCGCGAGGCGCGTGTGGATACCCGGCTGTTCATCAATGATCGTGTCGATGTGGCCATTGCCGCCGGGGCAGCGGGCGTTCATCTGGCGGCGAAGTCGCTGCCGCTGGAGGCTGTTCGATTTCTGCGGCAGGAGACCGGATGGAGCGGATTGATCGGTTGTTCGGTGCACTCGCTGGATGAGGCCGCTGAGGCGGAGACGCGCGGCGCGGATTATGTGACGTTCGGGCATGTATTTGCCACCAGTTCCCATGCGGGTGTTCCGCCTCGGGGAACACAGACCTTGGCAGAGATCGTCCAGGGGCTGTCGATTCCAGTGATCGCGATCGGTGGCATCATGGAAGAGAATGTGGAAGAGGTACTGCAAACGGGGTGCAGCGGCATAGCTGTCATCGGCGCCATCCTGGAGAGCGAGAATCCGCGCAGGGCTGCGCAGTCTCTGCTCGATCGGATCGCCCGATCGCGTGCTGTGCCCCGGGTTCCTTTTCCCACAATCGCTAGAGGAGGCGGCAGAGGTGAAAACCACAACATATGACGTCATCGTGGCGGGAGGGGGTGTCATCGGCGCCTGCATCGCGTGGCGGCTTGGCCAGGCGGGGCGTCGTGTTCTTCTCCTGGAGAGAGGGAAGATCGGAATGGGCGCTTCCAGCGCCGCAGCCGGCATGCTGGGCGCGCAACTGGAGATGGACAAACCGGGCCCCTTGTACCGCTTGGGCCTGGAGAGTCGATCCATGTATCGCGCGTTTGCGGATGAACTGTTTGAGGAAACGGGGATCGATATTCAAATGGCGGACAATGGCACACTCCGCCTTGCGCATGGCGAAGAGGAGGCGGAACGTCTGCGCTTGCGCGGCGTGTGGCAGACGGAGGCCGGCGCTCGCGCGCAGTGGCTGACGCCCGCCGAAACGGCCCGGCTGGAGCCCCTTCTCGGGCCGACTTACGGCGCTTTGCATCTGCCCGACGATGGCAACGTTGCCGCTCCGCTCCTGTCTCAGGCGCTTGCCGCTGCCGCCAGGATTCGGACAGACGTAATGGAAGGCGCGGAGGTCTTGTCTTACCGTGTTGACGGTAAAGGCGTGGTAGTGAACACGCTGGATACTGCCTTTCAGGCCGAATTTTTGATTCTTGCGGCGGGCGCCTGGACTGGGGGCATCGCCGGAACACCGTCGCTGCCTACCCGAGTGGGGCCGGTCAAGGGGCAGTTGTTATCCATTCGACCTGCGGGTTCCCTCCGCCTTCAGCGAACCGCTTTTGCCGAGGGTATCTATCTGGTGCCCAAGCGCGACGGGAGCATCATCGCCGGGGCGACGCAAGAACATGACGCCCGTTTTCAGAACGACGTGACGGTGGAGGCCGTGTTCAGCCTGCTGAAGGCCGCGCGCGCTGTTGCTCCGGGGCTGGCCAACGCGGCATTTGAGAGGGCGTGGCTGGGATTTCGGCCGACGACGCCAAATTCTTTGCCGCTGACCGGGCCGGATCCTGTGTACCCGCAATTGATCTATGCAGTTGGACATTATCGCAATGGTATTCTCCTGACACCCGTGACCGGCAAAATGATAGCAGAGGCAGTGGATGGCGGATCGTGGCCAGAACACTGGCGGGCTTTTAGGCCGGGTGTGACGCAAGATGCGCCAGCGATCAACTGAGGAGGGGATGATCTATGACCATCGTGGTCAACGGAAGGCAGCGCGATATCACCGCTGGCTGTACAGGAGTGAAGTTGCTGGAGGATCTTGACCTGGCGGCAGAGCGAATCGCGGTAGAACGAAACGGAGAGGTCATGAATCGACAGACATTTGCGGCCTGCACACTCGCCGCTGGGGATGTCATCGAGATTGTCCGCTTCGTGGGCGGCGGTTGAGTTCTTTGACGATTGCAAGTGGCGAGGCACAGTCCATCTTCAAGAAGGGGAGAGCGGCATGACAGATTTATTGACGATTGCGGGCCGTACATTTCGTTCCCGCCTGATGATTGGAACGGGGAAGTACGCAACGTTTCAGCAGATGCGCGAAGCGCTTGAGGCATCCGGCGCCGAGATTGTGACGGTGGCGGTAAGGAGAGTGAATCTCGACCGCAAGGAGGAGTCGCTGCTTGACTATATCGACCTCAACCGCTATTTCCTGTTACCCAACACCGCAGGTTGCCAGACGGCAGAAGAAGCTATTCGCACAGCCCGTTTGGCGCGCGCTGCTGGGTTGTCCGATTGGGTCAAACTGGAGGTTATTCCTGCGGACAACACGCTTTTGCCTGATCCGATAGCGACGGTGGAAGCCGCGAAGACCCTGGTGGCAGAAGGGTTTGTGGTGCTGCCGTACACGACAGACGATCACACGGTGGCCAAACGTCTGCTCGATGTCGGCTGTGCAACGGTCATGCCATTCGGTTCGGCAATCGGAACCGGCCTTGGGCTGACCTCTCCAGATCGTCTGCAGCGAATCATCGAGGTCATAGGCGGACAAGTGCCAGTGGTCGTCGACGCAGGCATCGGGGCGCCCTCCGACGCGGCATTGGCGATGGAACTGGGCGCCGATGCGGTACTCATCAACACGGCAATCGCCAGGGCGGGTGATCCGGTGCAGATGGCCAGAGCTATGGCGGTGGGTGTCGAGGCGGGACGGATGGCCTATCAGGCGAGGAGGATGGAAAAATCCACTGTCGCGTCTCCAAGCAGTCCTACAGTGGGTCGGGTCGGCGACAAGTGACAGGGAAACGAGGGGCGATGTCGGGGAAAGATTGCGCAAGGCGCCGCGCGGCCGCGCAGAGAGTTGTTGTGTTCTTCCGATAGTAGTGGTATGTTGTCTTTGAATTTCATAGATTTCCGGGAGCTTGGTTGAGCCAGGCTGAGAGGGCAGTCGCGACTACTGCCGACCGATCACCTGATCTGGGTAATGCCAGCGGAGGGAATGGGCACAATCATTGTGTGCGCACAGCCGCTTGGCATTCCCAAGTGGTTTTTTGTTGTTCGCAAAGAGATGAGAGTAAATCGTAAAGGGGAAGACCACGATGGCGAAGCAATCGGAGGAATTGCAATTTGGCGCGTCCACAGCATTCCCTGGCAGCCAAAAGGTATACGTAGATGTCGGGGGATGGCCAGGCATGCGCGTGCCGATGCGTGAGATCGCGCTTGAACCAACGACTGGACGCTACGGAGCGCAGGCGAACCCGCCTGTTCGGGTGTACGACACGAGCGGTCCTTATACGGATTCGAATTATCGCCCAATTTTTACAAAGGGACTGCCACGTGTTCGCAGTAGCTGTGTGTTGGAGCGCGGCGATGTCGAAGAGTACGAAGGTCGCCCAGTGCAGCTGGGCGACAACGGACTGCGCCCCGAGACAGGCGAACGGGCTGTCTATCCGGGTCTCACGCACCGTCCCTTGCGCGCCAGAGCGGGAGGCAATGTGACGCAACTGCACTACGCCCGTAAGGGAATTGTAACACCTGAAATGCAGTTTATCGCGATTCGCGAGCAGGTCGATCCTGAGTTCGTGCGCAGTGAAGTGGCGTGCGGAAGAGCGATCATTCCGTCCAATGTCAATCATCCTGAAAGTGAGCCGATGATCATTGGCCGAAATTTTCTTGTCAAGATCAATGCCAATATTGGGAACTCCGCTGTATCGTCTTCGATTGAGGATGAAGTCGAGAAGATGACGTGGGCCATACGTTGGGGCGCCGACACAATTATGGACCTGTCGACGGGAAAGAACATCCACACGACGCGGGAGTGGATCATTCGCAATGCTCCGGCGCCGGTGGGAACGGTTCCCATCTATCAGGCTTTGGAGAAAGTGGGCGGGCAGGCAGAGGAACTGACGTGGGAAATTTACCGTGACACGCTGATTGAGCAGGCTGAGCAAGGTGTTGACTATTTCACGATCCATGCAGGGGTTTTGCTCCGCTATATTCCGCTGACCGCCAGACGGATGACTGGAATTGTTTCGCGCGGCGGTTCGATCATGGCGGCATGGTGTCTCGCGCATCACCAGGAGAACTTCCTTTACGCGCATTTTGAAGAGATCTGTGAGATCATGAAAGCCTACGACGTATCGTTCTCTCTGGGCGACGGATTGCGTCCTGGATCGATTGCAGACGCCAATGATGAGGCTCAATTCGCCGAACTCGAGACGCTCGGTGAATTGACGCAGACCGCCTGGAAGCATGACGTGCAGGTGATGGTTGAAGGTCCCGGCCACGTCCCCATGCATAAGATCAAGGAAAATATGGATCGCCAGTTGGCGGTTTGCCAGGAAGCGCCGTTTTATACGCTGGGGCCCCTGACTACCGATATCGCGCCTGGTTACGACCACATCACCTCAGCGATCGGCGCCGCCATGATTGGCTGGTTTGGCACGGCGATGCTCTGTTATGTGACGCCGAAAGAGCACTTGGGTCTGCCCAACAAGGATGACGTACGGGAGGGTGTGATTACGTACAAAATTGCCGCCCACGCAGCCGATCTGGCCAAGGGGCATCCGGGCGCGCAGGAACGCGATGATGCTTTGTCCAAGGCGCGGTTTGAGTTTCGCTGGCGCGACCAGTTCCATCTCTCGCTGGATCCGGAGCGCGCGCTTGCCTTCCACGATGAGACGCTTCCGGCAGAACCGGCGAAGACAGCGCACTTCTGCTCTATGTGCGGGCCAAAATTTTGCAGCATGCGGATTACACAGGACATTCGTGACTTTGCAAGGAACCAGGGGCTGGATGACGAGTCTGCGCTGGAACAGGGATTGCGAGACAAGGCCAAAGAGTTTGCCGAAACCGGCGGAGATCTCTATCGGTAGTCTCTTTTTGGTTTGCACCAGAATCTATGGAGGCATCACAAATCGCATGCCAGAATGCGCCCGGATCAGTGTCACGCTCACCGCCTGCAGGGAATCCGGACGCAACCTGATCGAACGTAATGCCTCCGTCTTTGTGTGGAAAGGCCACAGAAAGCCGTATCGCCGATAGGCCTGTTGCCCCAAACCGAGTTAGACTTCACCAAGATGTCCTTCGTGTAGACCGCATCAAATTAAGACGTTGGTATTTCGCCCCTGAAGATTATGCCGAAATGTCTCGTTGCTTTGATTTCATGATCACGCCAATTTTGGCCGATAGACATTGACGGAATTATCTGCATCGTATACAATAACAATCGAAAGCTTGAGAGCGAGGTGGCCGTCTCTGTTTGCGACTCATCTTCGATGTTTACGATGCGGCGGCATTCATTCCATGAATCCCATCGCATATACCTGCCCGACTTGTGCTGCGCATGGCGAACACGCCGATTTCGGAATCCTTGATGTCGAATACGACTATGAAGCGGCGGGCAAAGCCCTGTGGCGGCAGAGGGGAAGAGTGAGGAGCACACGCTCGGATGTGTTCCGTTATCTGCCAGTATTGCCCGTGGAAGAACCGCCTGTGGTCCTTCAGGCAGGGAACACCCCCCTCGTCGCTGTTCCCCGACTGGCGGCCCGTCTCGGCCTGAAAGGCCTGTTCGTCAAAGACGAAACCCGAAATCCGACTCGCTGCCTGAAGGATCGTGCCACGTCGATTGCCATTGCGATGGCGCAGGCGAATGGCTTCCACGACCTTTACTGTGCATCCGCCGGGAATGCTGCCATTTCGCTTGCGGGTTTCTGTGCTCACTCGGGACTCCGCGGTCATGTGTTTGTTCCCAGGGAGTCGTCAGAGACTCGACTCAATTGGTTGCGAAGATACGACGCGGACATTCACGTGTCCACCGGCAACTACGATCAGGCTTATGACGAAGCGGAACAGGCTGGGGCGGATAATGGATGGTACAGCAGGAACTGTGCCTTCAATCCGTTCCTGGTCGAGGGAAAGAAAACCGTTGCCCTTGAAATCGGCGAACAATTGGGATGGAATGTGCCGGACTTGGTCGTGGCCCCAGTTGGTGATGGTTGCACCCTGGGTGCAATCGGGAAAGGGTTTCGAGAACTGAGGGCGCTCGGGTTGACGGATCATTTGCCTAGGCTTATGGGCGTGCAGGCAGAAGCTGTCCAGCCATTGGTGCGGCGTTTTCGGGGAGAGGGTTCGAACGGTGGCGATGGAGTGACGCAGGCGGCCTCGATTGCGGTGCGACGCCCCCGAAATGCGCTTCGGCTGTTGGCGGAACTCGCAGTCAGCGATGGAAGCATGGTTGCCGTTTCGGATGAGCAGATCGCCTCAGCGCAGAGGCTGTTGGCGCAAGAAGCCGGAGTAATCGCCGAATTTACCAGCGCCAGCGCCGTGGCTGGCATATTACAGTTGACGCAGTCAGAATCTTTGGCAGGGAAGACAGCGGTTCTGGTCATCACGGGCGGAAGGCTCGATTCGGATTTTTAGGAGGCGACACCTATGGCGATATGCGATGTGCTGCAATTGGGGGATCCACGCTTGAGGGAGGTGTGCTCTCCTGTCGAATATCCAGCTTCCGAGGAGGTGCGTTTCACCCTCATCGATTTGCAGGATACCCTGGCGTATTGGCGCACTGCAACCACATACGGCCGGGGAATTGCTGCACCGCAAATCGGCGTCATGAAGCGGATTGTATTTATGAACGTGGATGAACCCTGGTCGCTCATCAATCCGGAGATCGTCGAACGCAGTCCGGAAACCATGGTGGTGTGGGACGCGTGTCTAAGTTTTTTGTGCATCTTCTTTCAAGTAACTCGTAACCGCCGGGTGAGGGTCCGTTATCAGGACACCTCTGAAAAATGGCATGAGATCACGGCGGAGGGCGATCTGGCTGAATTGCTTCAGCATGAGATTGACCATCTCGACGGGATTCTCGCTGTGGACCGTATCACTGACATAAGGACACTTTGCACCCGTGAAGAATTTGAGAAGCGATACCGGACGCAGAGTCCGTATGCGGTATGAGTCCCAAACGTCCTTTGCGAGACGATGTGCGGCAGCAGGTTCTTGAACGCCTGCTTCGAGGGGAGTTTCCTCCTGGAAGCCGAATCAATGAAACGACTCTCGCGACGGACCTTGGAGTCAGCCGTACGCCGCTTCGAGAAGCGCTGCTGGATCTGCGACGGGAAGGATTTGTGCGGTCGGATGCTGCGCGGGGATTCACCGTGCGCGCGCTCACGGCAGGCGAAATTCGGGAGATATACCCGATTGTGTGGACGCTCGAGGATTTGGCGCTGCGAACGGCGGAGAGGGTTCCAGATATCAATGAGCTGGAGGTCATCAATGGCGAGCTTGCCGGAGCAAAGGGCAATCCAGGGAGAGCGCTTGAACTCGATTCGCGCTGGCATGCAGTTTTGCTCGCAGGATGCCAAAACAGGAGGCTGCACACCATGATTTCGGACTTAAAACTGGCTATCCGGCGGTATGAGTACGCGTTCATGTGGGGTGCAGGCTTAATTGGCAGATCGGTGGAACAACACCAGGAAGTCTCGGAGGCTCTGGCCAAGGGCGACCTTCACGCGGCTGTGCAATCACTGGAAAACAACTGGCGTACTGGCATGGAGTCGCTGCTCGAACAGATGGCTGGTGCGACGGATGAATCGCATCGCATCCATCATACGAGCGAGGACGGGGAGAGGCGATGATGGAGACATGTCGCCGGTAGATAGAGATCGCCATTGTCCAGGCGGGCGGGTGCATCCCAGCGACTTACGAGATCGATTGTTCTTTTGCAAGGATGCGGGTGAAGTTCTCACCGCGCCATCCATACGCCAGTTCCGGCAAGGATTGCGAACCGATCTCCGCTTGCTTTGACCGGATGTGCACGCCTCCGAGCCTCTCATAGAAATACCGGGAGGGGTTTTGCGCCAACACCCAGACCAGCATGGACTGAAAGCCTTGTGCGGCGAGACCGTGCGCAACGGATTTCACTAGCGCGCGTCCGAGACCCTTCCCCTGGTGTTCCGCGAGCAGGTAGATCGCGTACAACTCGCCCGTGTATTCCGGGTCTGGGTCGCGATGAGGTCCGCCCATGGCGAAACCGACGATGCGTCCGTCATGGTCCGCCGCCGCGAAGACAACGCGCTTCGCGTTCTCGTCGCTAAGCGCGTCAAGTGTGCTCCGCCATCGCGCTTCGCGGTCGTCATAGCTCATACTTTCGAGAAAGTTGTCGGCTACGATTCCGCGGTAGGTGGAACGCCAACTGTCAACATGCACGATGGCGAGTTCCCGCGCATCGGTGGGTACTGCCTTGCGAATGGCCATCGTCGTGCGCCTCCTGTCGTCGCTTCATCGGGGGGCATGCCAAACGAGGGCGCCCCTTCCGAACGCCATATCACCCTACATCCATCTTATCCGGGAATTTATATTTTGGAAAGTATCGTAGAAGCCCCAGCCGACCCCGTCTGCCTCTTCAACAACGTTGGCGATTCTTTCTTCACACTCCTCGAAAAGTTCATGTCCATCGTCCTCATTCACCATATTGATCACGTTTACATACATGTCTTCGATGCTTTCGTAAAAATGGGCGTCTATATCACCATAGGTGTTCGTAAAGTCCACGCCCATCTCCACATACAGCAACATCAGTTCCAATGTGTACTTTTTGCTGCTGGTGATCTGTTCAAATTCTTTGATCGCTTTGTCTGCCTCACCCAATCGCAGCTTTCCGAAACCGCCTGCGTGTTAAGCGCGCGATCGTCCGAAAGCGAGCCCCGTGATGTGGAGTACCGTATATTGACAGGTAAAACTACAAATAATACAATGTATTCACTTCCTACACGAAAAACGCCTCTTTTGGAGGGTTGACATATGTTTCTCAATCCATTCAATCCCAATTATCCGGCTGACATTCGATACTTTGCGAACCGCAAGAGAGAACTGGCGTGGTTTGAAGAGGGGGTTATCCCCAGCTTGCACCCATCAAGTTCCGGCCCGTGGAACATCGCGATTCTCGGGCCGTGGGGAATTGGCAAAACCAGCTTGGCAAATCGATTTATGCACAGTTGCCGTCAGGCGCCGTTTGATATCTTTCCTGTGTTCATCAGTTGTTCCCGGGGATACGACTCTCTCTATGGTTTTTTTTCCATGCTGGTTTCATTTGTCGCGGATGAGTTATCCAAACACAAAGGGTGGTCTGAAAAGGCGATGGAACAATTGCGTGACTGGCAGTTATCCATTCACGCGTTGGGGCTTACGGTGACAAAAAGGCAACGTCCAGATATGGCGACCGCTGGAGCGGCAGATATTCTGCGTCGTCAATTAAGGGATTTGTGGGAAAGGTTTTTGGCTGATCGCGAGTGTGGGATTTTGTTGATATTAGATGATGCGCATCTGCTTTTGTCATTGGACAAACAGGCATTTCTGATCCTGCGAGCAGTGATACAGGATCTACATTTACTGGGTGCTCGATATGGGTTGGTGATCACCGGCCCCTCGGAACTATTTGAAGATATTCGCTTGGAATCGGAGCCAGTCGTTCGTTTTTTTAATAAAATGAACCTCAAACCCTTTGATCGCGAAGATTTGGCAGATGCAATACGATATCCCGTGGAGCGAGTGCAGGCGGGAATCACCATACCGGACGAAACGTTGGATTGGATACAGAGTAAAACAAACGGTCATCCGTATTTTGTGACTTTTATCATGCGCGTTATGCTGATGAATGCACACAGTGAACGGCGGGTCAATTTGGATGTTTCGTATTGTGAAAGCAAGTGGCCGGAGATTTTACGTTTGATCTATGCGGAGCGTTTTGATGTGGATTGGTCATCCGTTCCGCCGGGAGAGCGGATGATTTTGCGCCAAATCGCCGCGGCTGCACCGGGTGATTGTCCGGCAAAAGATGTGCAGAACAGTGGTCTATTGAGCCGATTGGTACAAAAAAATCTGGTGATACGGAAAGGGCGCGGTATGTACACCTTGTATCATCCGCTGTTTGGAGAGTATATACAGCAAGTCGATTTTGAAGATTGAGCCTCCGAAAAATGAGCACCCTTCAGGGCGGTTTTTGTCCCCCTCGCGCCTGTGAGTGACAACTGTGGCAAGCCAATTGGCGGGCTGTTCGAGGAAAATTGGGTTGAACCGCTGTGAACGGTAGATCGGCGAAGGGGGAGAAACATGCGATTCAAGGGAGCGGACTGGGAAGAGTTGTTTGATGCCTTTGATATCATCGTGACAGAACCGCCAGAAGTCGAGTGGTCAGGGGTTGGGCCGCAACCGGAATTGGAAATGGTCTGGACACCGATGGATGACGGAAACTTCGAGGTGTCCTTTCCAGAACTTGAAGATCCCGCGATATGCGCCTATTGGGATGCCGTCCATCAACGCAATGAGGCGATCGATGAGGCGCGGAGAAAAGCATTGGCCGACTTTCTTCTTGAAGCCTATGAAACAGCGCAAGAGAAACGGGTTGCTCGCGCGGTGAGAAAGTTCATCCGCGCGCTCCATCAAAACAGCAAGAAACACGACTATTATTCTCCAGTTTGGAAAGCCCTTCTAAAGATCGAAGACAATCACACGCTGTTTCGGTGCGTGAGCTTGCTCTTGCCTGATATGTGGTCGTGACTGTTGTGCCTGTCTGCTTGACGCAAAGGATTCCGCGATCAATTAAACCAGTTCCTGCTGCGAAGAGTCCGAAGTTTCTTTTTCAGGCCCGCCACTGTCAATCTGGGAGGTTTCTTCGATGGCGCTTGCACCTGAAGTTGCTTCGGATTCAATGAAGTTGCCCGCTCTTGCAGAACCACATTGACCTCTGCACAGCTAAAGCGTCATAATCACAATTAGTATTGACTGACTTTTCTGTATGGACGACGATAAGGGGTGGAACCTTGGCAGATATTCACTCGGCGATCAAATTTGTACAGGACCACGGAAACACAGTGGAACAGGCGCGTTTGCATGTTTTGCTTCAAGATCAGGCATTGGTTCGGGAGGCAGTCGATGATCTGAAGATGATGCAACGGGAAGATGGCAGTTGGGCGCCCTTCTGGGCGCCAGACGCAAGTTCAATCGATGCCACCTGTTACCGGTTGGCGCAGTGTGAGCAACTGGGATTGAGATCGGAAGAGTTTATTGATCAAGCAATATCCTTTCTGATCGGACGGCAAAACACGGATGGTTCATTTGAAGAGGACGCCGCGCTGGCGCCTGTTGCCCCACCTTGGGCGATGCCCGGCGACGCGTCGGCAAAACTATACATAACGGCGAACGCAGGCTGCTGGATTTCTCATTTCCGGAGCTCAGACCCCTGTCTAGCCATGATCGGAGAGTTCCTTGCCTCGAACCTCAATAAAGGCTACTTGCCCGGGTTCCTGCATGCGAACTGGTTGGCTGCGGGTCTGCTGCATTCATTGGGGAAACACAATGAAGCACAATCAATACTTACATACTTGCACCCCAAGTTAGCGATGCTGGAAGCGAGCAATCTGGCGTGGTTGGTTAATGCCCTGTGTATTATGGGTATCACCCCGGATCATCCGTTGATATCGGACGCGATAGACAAATTGCAAACTTTGCAACACGGAGATGGACGCTGGGTCAGCGAAGACGGCGAATGGCAGGATGTGCACACGACGCTTGAATCCATAAGGGCGATTCGCCAATTTACGACATGGGCAAACCCATTATTTTCCGGCTTTCCGGCAACCGGATATCACGTATAAGCTTGATCCAATCGTCGCGGCCTCAAAGAATCATTGTGACATATACCAATATATAAATTTGAAACGCGTCACCAGTGAATGGTTGTGAAGCGCGACTGCACAAATTCATCGGCGTGCCAGATACCCGATGGGTTCCTTTTCTTCCATTTCATATCGACACCACGTCTGCACGCTGTTATACTGGGATTAGAATGAGGTCGATATTGTTGTTGCCTGCTTCCGGAATCATTACTCTGTATCATGGAACAACCCTATTTTTTGCGGACGTGTTACGTGGGAATGGTGTCTGGCTGAGTGTCCAACGGCGAAGCACGGATTTTGGCCAAGGTTTTTATCTGACTCAGGATTATAGTCAGTATACATTAAATGTCGTCGAGTTGCGGTCAACCGCATTTGGTGTTGAATTTCCGTTACCGAAGGAAACAAACTGGAACGGGCGGCAAATGGAGGCTCGGGCACTCATCCAAAAGTGTCGCCGTCAGAATTCGCACACATACGATTATGTGTACGGACCTGTTGCAGATGGGAATGCTTATGGTATGCCAGAGGAAATTCAGTTTCATCGAACATTTGATCAATTGTCTCTCAATACAGAGCAAGTGCTTGACAGGTTGTCTAAACCGATTCGGGTGGTGAGGGTGAAGTGTCCAATTTGATGAATCGCAAGGTAATCAGACAAGCTGAAATCCCTTTGGATCCGATTCGGATGCAATTTTTGGCCGAAGTTCGATCAGAGTTAATGAAAATCGGTCATCTGTCCATGCAGGAAGCTGAAAAATTGATGGAGAAAAAACATGTAGCTAAAAAACTTCAAGAAAATGAGATGTTCTTGCATGAACCACCGGCATATCACGCGTTTGCGGTGTTGTTCCAAGAGACAGGTCCTTGGATTGAAAAGTATGAAGAATACATGATGCAACATCGTTAAATGGCCATAGATCACAAAGGGTATTCTGTCATCCAATTTCAACCTCGTGGATGTGGGGGAGTATCGCATTATCTATGATTCCGATGCTCAGAGTGTTCGCGTCGTTGTAATAGGAAAGCGCAACGATGATGATGTGTACCGTAAACTAAAGAGAATGTAGAGAATGTCAAGCAGCAGGAATACCCCTTCCAAGGATTTGAGGGAAATCCGCCGCTGCCTGCCATCCGCCCGAGATTCCCCCCCTACGAAGACACGTCGCGCTGCACAAACACCCGCCACGAGACGGCGTTCAACACGATAAAATAGACCGCCAGCACAACGATTGAGAAGCCCATCGTCATACCGGTGACGGGCGGCCCGCCCGTGATGTATTGCATAAGATCCGTATTGGCGAAAAGAATGTACTTGTCCCATGTGAAGCTGCTCAGCAACTGTACCAAGGAGACACCGACAAACAGGGTTATGATCGAAAGGGCGATCGCTAGGGCGCTGCTCCGAAAGACGGCGGAGATCATGAAGGCGATCGTCACGATCATGACGCCTGAGATCAGCGCAAACGCATACCCAAGAGTTATGAAAGATCCCGTCGTCATCTGCGTGACCACCTGTTTGGCGTTCACGAAAACGAGCGGTTCACCGATGCCGTTGAAACCAAAGAAGATTCCTCCGATGACAATCGACGAAACGAGCACCAGTGCAAACATCATTAACGTAACGAGCATCACGGACACGTATTTTGACAGAATGATGCGCGTTCGATTCACAGGTTGCGTCAGCAAGGCTTTGATCGTTCCGCTTGCAAATTCGCCTGCCACGATATCCCCTGCCACGACCGTTACGAACACGATTCCGATTTGGCCTACGCTTAGCGCGCCAGTGGTGAATACCCATGCGTCCTGGTGTCCGGGAGGAAGATTGTGAGCGATGTCATACGTGTTTATGGCTACTTGTGCTTTGAGTCGCAAGCGGTCAATCGGAGGCATGTATACGCGCGGATTGGAGAGCGTCGCCTCAGCTTGGGCGTTTTGGTTCAACAGTGTCTGTTTCCAGTTTGCGTTTGGTTTGAGATGGGCATTGATCACGATCGCGGCGACCAACACGATCACGACGATCAGCGCCGCCATGATCCAGGTCCGCAAACGCAAGGCGATCTTGATGGATTCATTTTGAATGAGTTTAAGCATGGCGCACCTCTCCTGTCATCTCAAGGAACGATTCTTCCAGGGTCCTGGTGACTGTGCGGACCCCGGACACCTTTACACCAGCGTGAACCAGGGCCGCAACAAGA
>JAJZCB010000132.1 GCA_021846285.1 Bacillota bacterium | reverse complement strand
CGCGGATTTTTGTGCCAAACGGCGGTAGTGGGAGGTTACGGAAGGATTTTTTTCGGGTCTCTGCGTACATCTATAACGAAGCCTTGTTGTCTACGTTTAGATCTCTGGGCAGAGTGACAGAATAATCAAATGTCGAACACTTTGTGTCGGTAGAAAGTGCGGGAGAATTTTCTCGGTTTGGGTGGCAGGAAAGTGTAGAATCTTGGCGAATAAAGTTACTCATGAGGAAAAGCAGAATGGCGCATGTCCGAGGGCATCCAATGTCGCTGTGGCGGAGGGGGATCGCGACCTGTGAGCATGCGTATTCCGGAAGAGTTTCTCGCCCTGTTGCGCCAAAAGATCGACATTGTGGACATCGTCTCTGAGTATGTTCGTTTAAAGAGGGCAGGTCGGTCGCTGGTGGGACTGTGCCCCTTTCACTCTGAGCGCACACCCTCCTTTCACGTTACGCCAAGCAAGGGGTTTTATCACTGCTTTGGTTGTGGCGCGGGAGGAACTGCGATCACGTTTCTTATGGACGTGGAGCAACTCAGCTTTTTGCAGGCCATCGAACGACTGGCGCAAAAAGCAGGCCTTCCCATGCCGGTGATTGAAGATCGGCCTGCCGATGACCTGTATAGCCAAAAGCGGTCGCAACTACTACAGATCACCGATTTGGCGGCTAAGTTCTACAATCATATTTTAATGAATCATGACGCTGGAACGCAAGGGCTTACCTACTTGCTAAACCGGGGCTTGACGAAAAAGACTGCAGCGCAATTCGAACTGGGTGTATCCCCGGGAACTGGTCGAACGTTGACCGACTTTTTACGGCGGAGGCAGTTTTCGGTCGATCTGATTGAGGAAGCCGGACTTGGTTTTCTGACTGACCGCGGTGAGTTGCGCGATCGCTTTCGAGGGCGGGTCATGTTTCCGATTTCGGATATTCAGGGCCGGACGATCGGTTTTGGCGCCCGGGCGCTGGGCGCTGAGGAACCCAAGTATCTGAACACTCAAGAGACTCCTTTATTCAAAAAAGGAAATGTGCTCTATGGGTACTCGCGGGCCAGGCAGGCTATCAGGCAGACTGGCAAGGTCCTGCTGCTGGAAGGGTATATGGATGTCATCGGATTGCATCAGTCTGGACTTCTAAATGCGGTTGCCACTCTCGGAACCGCGCTCACGCCGGAACAGGCGGGTCTTTTACGGCGCGTGGCGGAGGAAGTCATCCTGGTGTACGACGGCGATTCCGCCGGAAGACAGGCGGCGCAAAAGAGCATTCAGGTGTTGAGGGCCCTGCAGGTGCCTGTAAAAGTCGCGCAAATGCCCCAGGGTGTCGACCCGGACGAGTGGGTCCGGGAGCAGGGGGCGGAGACGTTTCGCGCGAACGTTCTCGAGACGGCCATGGGGGCGTTGCAGTTCGAACTCCTCATGCTTACCCACAAACATCCGGATCACATGTCGTCCGGACGGATCGAATACCTGCGCGAGGCCATGCAGATCGTCGCCAATGAAGACAGTTCCATCGAGCGGGAAGCGACGATTGAATGGCTCAGCAGGACGTACTCCATATCGCTGTCCGCACTTCGAGAAGACCTCCAGGCGCAACTTCGCGCAAAAGAAAAACGAAGTCAAACGGATAGAAGTGTAAAAAAGTGGAATACTGTGAGCCGAGCCTACACAGTGGAACGCCCATCTGACAATGCGAAGCTGCCTGCGAAACACGAGGTGGCAGAACGGCAACTCCTGACTTATATGTTACTCGATGCGGCTATCGCGAAACAAGTGGAAAGCGGTCTGGCAACGGAATTTTCATTACCCATTCATAGTGCGTTGCAAGCGTATCTGTACACCTTTTACGCGGATCATGAAGCGGCCGACCCAGAACTGTTCCTAAGCGGCGTTGACGACCCGGAAGTTCTCCAATTTGCTACCAAGTTGTTGCACCACGCGCCGGAAACAGAGGAGTTGGGGAGTGAGTCGGGGGCGATCCGGGATTACATCCAGTGCGTGATCGCCTATGGCGTAGAAAAGGAATTGGCCACTGTTTCGATGCAATTGAAACTGGCCAGCGAGCGCGGCGATATCGCGGGCATGAAGGCAATGGAGGCAGAACTGTGGCGGTTGCAAAGAGAGTTGTCGGCTGGGGTGCGAGAAGTTCGCGCAAGGGCTTAAGTAGTGAAAGGAGGAGCGGAAGATGAACAAAGAGTTGCAAGACGATGCGCAGTTGGGCCAAACGCTGGAGGACGTCCGGGAACATCTGCTGTCTTCCGGGAAAAAGCGGGGCGTCTTGACATACACTGAGATCATGGACCGGATGTCTCCTTTTGATCAGGAGAGCGAACAGATTGAGGATTTCTTCGAGCACCTCACCGACCTTGGTATTGAGGTTGTTAACGAGGTGGACGATGAGGACGCCGAAGACGCTGATGAAGACGCCGCTCCGGAAGATGAGTTGGCGGAGAGAGAAACCCGTCAGGAGGATGAGTTCGATCTCACAGACTTGAGCGTGCCCCCGGGTATCAAAATCAACGATCCGGTCCGCATGTATCTGAAGGAGATTGGACGCGTGCCATTGCTGTCCGCCGAGGATGAGATCCAACTCGCAAAGCGGATTGAGGAAGGCGATGAGGAGGCCAAACGCCGGCTGGCGGAGGCCAATCTGCGTCTGGTCGTCAGCATCGCGAAGCGATACGTGGGACGGGGAATGCTCTTTCTGGACCTCATTCAGGAAGGCAACATGGGACTCATCAAAGCCGTGGAGAAGTTTGACTACAGAAAGGGCTACAAGTTCAGCACATATGCCACCTGGTGGATCCGTCAGGCGATTACGCGGGCGATCGCGGATCAGGCCCGGACAATCCGGATTCCCGTGCATATGGTGGAGACGATCAATAAACTGATCCGCATCTCCCGTCAACTGCTGCAGGAACTGGGGCGTGAACCGAGCGCGGAAGAAATCGCGGCCGAGATGGACATGAGTCCGGAAAAAGTCCGCGAAATTCAAAAGATTGCCCAGGAGCCCGTTTCACTGGAAACGCCTATTGGCGAAGAGGATGACTCGCACCTTGGCGATTTCATTCCGGATGAAGACGCGCTGGCGCCTGCGGACGCGGCTGCTTATGAACTGCTAAAAGAGCAGCTGGAGGATGTTCTCGACACTTTAACAGAGCGCGAAGAGAATGTCCTGCGTCTGCGCTTTGGATTGGATGATGGGCGGACCCGTACGCTGGAAGAAGTGGGCAAGGTCTTTGGCGTCACACGGGAACGCATCCGTCAGATCGAGGCCAAGGCGCTTCGCAAACTTCGCCATCCTAGCCGCAGCAAGCGATTAAAGGATTTTCTTGAATGAGCGGGGTCTTTGTTGGCGGTTGCGCTGCAACCGCCTCTTTTGCTGTGAAGAGCGGCGACCGACTGTTCGGTCGGTCCTCGCAATCGTGTGACGGGGGGAACCGGGATTGAATTTTGATCTGACGCAGGAACAGACGATGATCATGAAGATGGTTCGCGATTTTGCGCAGGGTGAGATCGCTCCAAAGGCGGCGGATGTTGACCGAACCGCGCGGTTTCCACTGGAGACGTTCAAGCAACTGGGTGAACTGGGGCTGTTGGGTCTGCCGATCAGCGAGGAGTACGGAGGAGCCGGCGCAGATACGATCTCCTATGCTTTGGCCGTGGAGGAGATTGGCCGCGCCTGCGGGAGCACTGGCCTCAGTTATGCGGCGCACGTGTCGCTCGGATGCGGTCCGCTGTATTACTTTGGCACCGAAGAGCAAAAGCGGACGCATCTGGTTCCGCTGGCAACAGGGCAGGCTCTGGGGTCATTTGGACTGACGGAACCAAACGCCGGGTCTGACGCCGGGGGAACGCAAACGCGCGCCGTACGCGACGGTGACGAGTTTGTCGTCAATGGCAGCAAGGCGTATATTACCAATGCCGGATACGCAAAGATAATCGTTGTGACCGCTGTTGTCGGAAAAAAGGATGGTCGCAACCAGATTGGCGCTTTCATCGTACCGACGGACACGCCGGGTTTCTCGGTGACCCGGACATATGACAAGATGGGACTTCGCGGGAGCAATACGGTTGAACTGGCTTTGGAAGATGTCCGAATCCCTGCCGCCAACATATTGGGCAGTGAGACGGGAGGATTCAAGCAGTTCCTGTACACACTCGACGGCGGTCGCATCAGCATAGGCGCACTCAGCGTCGGCATCGCCCAGGCTGCCTATGAAGCAGCGCTTCGTTATGCTAAAGAGCGTACACAGTTCGGTCAGGCGATCTCGAAGTTTCAGGCGATTCAGTTCAAACTGACGGACATGGCCATGCATATTGAACTCGCAAGAACCATGGTGTTGAAAGCGGCGTGGCTCAAGGATCAGCATCGGCCGTTTACACAGGAGTCGGCGATGGCCAAACTGTTTGCCTCAGAAATTTGTATGCGGACGTGCGATCAGGCTGTCCAGATTCACGGGGGAGCGGGTTATGTTCAGGATTTCCCTGTAGAGCGGTACATGAGAGACGCGAAGTTGATGGAAATCGGCGAAGGAACTTCAGAGATCCAACGCATGGTGATCGCCAGACAGATCGGTTGCTGACCATGTGATAGGGAACGTTCGGTGGTGTCTATGAGAGGACTGACCGCGCGTCTTTTGCGGGTAGCGGAGTTGGTGGGTCGCGTTCGGAGTGTCGCTGATATAGGCAGTGATCATGGACTGCTCCCGATCGCATTGGTGCAAGAACACGTCGTCCGGACAGCGGTGGCGATTGAACTGAATGACGGGCCCTTTAGGGCGACGCGGGAAGCGGTGTTGCGCGCCGGCCTGGAAGGCGCGGTCTCAGTTCGCCAGGGCGATGGACTGCACCCGCTGATCCCTTTTGAGGTGGACGCCATCGTGCTTGCCGGCATGGGCGGACAGACGATATGGAACATCCTGACGTCCAGCCACGCGGCCAGAGTGTTATCGGCAGAACCTGTGCGGCTGGTCGTTCAGCCGATGAACGGCAGCGGGCTCATCCGCTACTGGGCCGGCGTATACGGGTATCGGATTAATGCGGACGTCAGAATCAGGGATTCAGGGATCATTTACGAGTGTCTTCGTCTGGACAATCACATGAATGCACCGCACACGTCGCCGGCCGTTTGGGCGGACATGGCGCCAGAGCGGAGACGCGAGTATGAAGAGCTTGGCTTTGACGACAAGTGGCGATTGGCATTCGGGGAGCACGCGTTGCAGGCTGGCTGTCTGTACGCTGCGGAGCAGATGAAGGAAGAGGGAGCAAAGCTGCGACGGGCGCTGCAAGATCTGGCGTATCCCAAAAATGATCGCGCCTATGCCCGGGCGGCCGAGATGAGTGCAGATCTCGCGGCCTTATCGAGGCTGCACGAGCGGGTGTTTAAAGTCCGCTTCTGATACGGCTCGCCACTTGAGGGAAAGAAACGGATCGAAGCTGCGGGTTAGATCTCCGGCGTTTTTGTGAGTCCCCTTCGGAGAATGACGGTCCACATGGTGCCGACGCCGAGCAGCCACAGTGCGACTGTGACCAGAACTCCGATCAGAGGCACATTGGTGACAAAGAGAATCGCCAGCGAGCCATACAGCGAAAGAACCCTGCGGGCTGGCTGCTGCATGGCGCTAAGGACCGTGCGGCCAATTTTGTTGGATACAAAGACCATTCCGCAAAATCCGAGCAACGTGTATAAAAGACCGATGGCAATGGTCGGTATCCAGATCAGCGGCGTACCGAAGCTCGCCACCGCGAGTATGGCTGGCGCAATGCTGATCATCACGCCCGTGCCAAGCAGCCGCAGGTACTTGCGACCAATCCACGCACTGATCTGTTCATCCCGTGCATAGACCAGATTTCCACCTGCCAGAAGAATGAAAAACAGGGCGGCAGCCAGGCTGGCCCGTAAAAAGTACCCGCCAACGCTAAGCAGGCTTGCGAGTGTCAGTGTAGTCACCAGTCGATTGCCGCCGCCGATGGCAAATACGCCTTCCGTCACCCTGGAAAGGGGCGACTGGAATACTTGACCGCCAATCGACAGGACAAACGTGGTCACCGATCCTGGCAAGAGATGAATGTCGCTGCCTACGGCGATCACCGAATTGGTGACGATGCCTCTGATCCACAGGGGATGACCTACTGTGAACACTGTATCGACGTTCTCGTTGGCGGGAACAATGATAGCAGAGGGTTGCCTCGACACAGTTTCAGCCGCAAACGCAGGCGTGCCTGAACTTGCCAATCCTGCTAGAAGTACGGCGAAAATCGTTGCTCGCAACCACAAGCGCAGGATGCGGCGTTCCCGTGAAAAGTATAGTCGCATCGTGTCACCCGCCAGTGCGCGCCAGACGGGTGGCCGACAGCGTAAAAGCGCCCGCAGCACCCACCAACAGCGCAGAAATGATGAAAGCCGTCACCGAGTTTGCTCCGGCGGTGTGCAGAGAAGCGCCAATCACACCAGTCTGCAGAGTCAGGCCCAATCTCCAGGTGAGGTAGAGTACGCTTCGTCCAAATGCGACGAAGAGCAGCGCCAGAGGCGAGGCGAAACCCACGGCGCTTACAATCATCGTCAGCCGCGCAAGTTTCATGCGGCGTTCAGCGGCTGTGCGGCGCACACTGAGCAGGATTGCGCTGTCAAGACCTGCGCGCGGCTCCACCGCAAACGCGGTCATCAGGGAGGTTCTCGCCTCATCATGAAGTTCCGTGGTGGTGTACAACTCGTCGTTTCCCATCATCTGTCGCCTTCCCTGCGTGAAATTCATCGTTATGCCCCGTATGCCTGCCGAGCGTTATCTGCGCGCCGCGACTGTGTTGCGTGCGCCTGCACCGGAGAACAGGGCGTCCGGGTTCCTGCCGTCAATCGGTCTGCATGCGCCTCCATCGCCTGTCAGGCATCGCCTTCCTCACGATCGTCAAATCGCTTGCGCACCGCCTGCTTGGCGTAAGCGAGGCGAGATTTGACCGTGCCGATGGGAATGGAGAGAATGGCGGCAATTTCCGCGTACTCATAGCCATCGCGCTCACGTAAAAGAAGGATCGCCCGATGCGCTGGCGACAACGCGTCGAGAGTCTCTTCAATGATTGGTCGCGTGCTTGGGTCTGCGCGAATCTGCGCGATATCCTCAATGGTTTCCAGCGGATCAGAACGCCGTCGTTGCACCTGACGCACGCGATCAATCGCCAGGCGCGTCGTGATCGTTGTCACCCACGCAGGGAATGCGTTAGCATCCTTTAGCGTGTGCAGTTTACGGTGAACCTTTATAAATACGTCCTGAGTCACTTCTTCGGCGTCCAGTCGTGATCGTACGATTGTGTAAGCGGTCTGGTAGACATGTCGGGAATACTCCTGGACCAGATCCGAAAATGCCTCTGCATCACCCAGTTGCACTCGCCGAATCAGACCTGCAAGCTGTGGCTCCTTCTCACCCTGCAAGGCCTCATCCGCCTCCTGCTCTCGTCATGCGAGGGTCCATCGCTCCCATCCATTATAGCATCCCTGTCTTTACGGTTCATTGCAGAGGACGAAACCACGACCCGATCTGTTCGATGCCATCGGACAGGATGTTTCCTGAGAGATGGAGATGTCGCCGCGCGATCCATCAGTGGATGAGAAACTCGCTCGGCTGGGGTCGTGTGCTGTGCCCCTGCTCAGACACGGCTGCGCCGAACTCGCGACGGGCACAGCACACGACCCCAGCCGAGCAGGCGTATTTTGCAAAACCAATAAAATTTTGGAGCTTGCAAAGCGCGGGGTACCTGTGTTGTAATATAGCTTCGGAAGTAAGCGAGGCAATCGCCGGCGCAGCGCCGAAAGGCCGCGCGGGAGGAAAGTCCGAGCTCCGCAGGGCAGGGTGCTGGGTAACCCCCAGTGGGAGCGATCCTAAGGAAAGTGCCACAGA
>JAJZCB010000028.1 GCA_021846285.1 Bacillota bacterium | reverse complement strand
TCATTCTGTTACTACAAAAATCGAGACAAAAAATCTAAGAAATTATACCGTCAATGATGACAAACTATCTGAGCATGAATGAATGGCGTTACAGCCTCCGACTGCACACGCCATTCATTGTCTCCTGCTAACGACTCTCTTGGTAAGAAAAAGTCTCTCGTTTCCCGACATGGAAACTGAGCGGCAACACCATTTCGCCTCTTTATATTTTACAGAACCAATAAAGCCCGCACAATATGAATGCGCGGGCAGTTCGTTCAATGTATCGGTTGGTTATCCTGGTCAAATCCCAATCCAAGATTCATGTGCATGTAGAAACAATCAGGCGTTTCACAGACCGCCTCAACTCCACAACAATAATCGAGTTGCACTCGAATAGACGCGGAGCACTGGGGACATGTAAAGACAACTTCCTTCACGAGAATGAGTCTGTGATCCATCCGCCAATCGTAGGTCCGATAATGCTGGACACCCCAAATACGGCACCCATGACGCCCATCCAACGCCCACGCTCTTTCGGATCGAAAATGTCCCCGATGGTCGCACGGGGCATGCTCATCATGGCGCCGGCTCCGATCCCCTGAAAGCCGCGTGCGATCACGAGTTCCATCATCGTGTGCGCCTGGCCGGAGATAGCAGAACCAAGTCCAAAGAGAACGAGCCCAAGCAAGTAAAATGGCTTTCGTCCGAACACGTCGGACAGTTTGCCGTAGATCGGAACGGTGACGGCGGACGCCATCATGTAGGAAGTCGATAACCAGGCGTAAAGAGAAAATCCGCGCAAGTCACTGACAATGGTGGGCATCGCGGTTGATACGACCGTCTGATCCATAGACGAGAAGAACATTGTCAAGAGAACGGTGGCAAGTGCCCACCACTTTCGCGAACCTGAGATGCGGTTCGAGGATTGCACTGTCGATTGAGACCGAATTGAAGATTCCATGCTCCACGTCCTTCGGTTGACTAATTGGTACTGGCCCCGGATTGCTCATGCTCGCCCTTGTCTGACTCAATGATGGTCTTCGGGTCCATAGCCGCAGAGATGTTGGACAACATACACCGGATCCACCGTCAACCAAAGTCACATCGCTGCGCGCCGTGGTACAATGACTGCAGATCCACGCCAATGGTACCATTGGCAGACTGCACGCGTGAAGAGCGGTGGCATTGAGAGTGAGTACGGGAGCGCTGCTTCGCAAGATCATTCATATTGACATGGATGCATTTTACGCCTCCATCGAGCAACGCGATCATCCGGCCTACCGGGGTCAGCCTGTCATCGTTGGCGGCGACCCGCACGCGCGCGGAGTCGTTGCGACCTGCTCTTATGAAGCGCGCCAATATGGCATTCACTCTGCCATGCCCTCGCAGACCGCTCACCGCCTTTGTCCCCACGCAATCTTCCTGAAACCGCGCATGGATGCGTACCGCCAGGTCTCCAGAGAGATTCTGGCCATCTTCAGATCTTACACGGATCTGGTCGAACCGCTCGCGCTGGACGAGGCGTATCTCGATGTCACGCACGACCGCCAGGGGATCGCCTCCGGTACGCTGATCGCGCGCGCCATTCGGGAAGAGATCTTTCGCGCGACTGGACTCACCGCTTCCGCCGGGGTCTCGTACAACAAATTTATTGCCAAGATTGCCTCTGACTACCATAAGCCAAACGGGCTGACCGTGATCACGCCCGTGCAGGCGCAGGCTTTTCTGGACGCCGTGCCCGTGCGAAAGTTCTTTGGCGTCGGCAAGGTCACGGAACAACGGCTCAATCAGTTAGGCGTTCACACGGGCGAGGATTTGCGCCGCCTGTCTCTTGAGGAATTGTCGAGCGTCTTCTCCGATAGAGGGCGCGTGTTTTACAATCTCGTTCGCGGGATCGATCCCCGCCCTGTCGAACCCAAGCGGATTCGCCGTTCCATCGGGAAAGAGACAACCTTTGCGGTCGATATCGACGACGTGTCGCAAATGGCCCGCATCCTGGAAGCTCTTGCGCGCAGCGTCGAGCAAAATCTCAAACATCGCGCACTGCGCGCCCGTGTCGTCGTGCTGAAGATCAAGTTTGCGAATTTCCGGCAGATCACCCGCAGGATGACCGCGACCACACCCGTGCAGACGGCGGAGGAGATGAATGTGTACCTGCGCAGACTGCTGGAGCAGGTCGACATGCGGGCAAAGGTGCGGTTGCTCGGAGTGACCGTGCAGAATCTACAGGACGAAACCGTCGACACGATCCAACTGACGCTGTTCTGACTGCGAATCTGATGTGCGGCTCCCTCACGGGAACTGTTCCCGAAAGCATCGGCGCAAACGCAAATTGGCCGTGTATGCCTATAGCAGCCGATAGTTCCCAAGCTTTACGATAGGACTCGTCACATATTAGTCATCGATCCCTTCCGTTTTCAATAGGATTTCAATACAACGCGCCTAGGATAGAGGTGGATTAGAGAAGGCCAATCTAATCGACACTCTATTTCGAAACGGAGAGATCAAGATGAATTTGACCAAGAAGAGATGGATGAGCGCAATGGCAGTCGCGGTGACTATCGGGATGGGTTCGACGGCCGCGTTTGCCGCTTCCGCTCACCAGACGACCGCCAAGGAACCGACACATCATGCACTGAGTGCAAATGCAAGCCCTACCGCGACCTGGCGCGGTCATCATGATGGCATGGGGAGGATGCATGGCGGCATGATGGGCGGACAACTGGCGATCGTCGCCAAGGCCCTCAACATCAGCGCCTCGACCCTGCAATCAGACCTCAAGGCCGGTAAATCCATCGCCTCGATCGCTCAGGCGCAAGGAGTGGCGACATCCACGCTGATCTCCGATCTGGAGGCATCGGTGCAGACGAGCCTGGCGAGCAAGGTGACCAGCGGGAAAATCACCAGCGCGCAGGAGCAGAAAATGCTCACCCGAATAGACCAACAGATCACCAACTTCATCAATGGCACCATGCCGAAGTGGAATGGATCTAAGGGTGGCACGGACATAGGGAGAATGCACGGCGGCATGGGGAGAATGCACGGCGGCATGATGGGCGGACAACTGGCGACCGTCGCCAAGGCCCTCAACATCAGCGCCTCGACCCTGCAATCAGACCTCAAGGCCGGTAAATCCATCGCCTCGATCGCTCAGGCGCAAGGAGTGGCGACATCCACGCTGATCTCCGATCTGGAGGCATCCTTGCAGACCAAACTGGCGGGTATGGTGACCAACGGTAAAATCACCAGCGCGCAGGAGCAGAAAATGCTCACCCGAATGGACAAACAGATCACCAACTTCGTCAATGGCACCACGCCCAAATGGGGCAACTCGGCGAACTCCAATCAACAAGGGTAATCTGCATTCGGGAGTGGGCGGCACCATACCCGCTCCCGAATCTCTACCTCGCAGTTGAGCTTGACATCAACGCAATAGGCAAGGCATCTGGACTGTCGCGTCAAGTACAAAACGCATGATCTTTCTCCCTGACATCTGACCGACTCCGCAAGGCGGCCCCACTACTTTTGCGGATTTCTATAGTTTTTTTGCCTTGGCGTTCTTGTCCTAGTTTCCCCTTCTTTGGTCACTGTGTTTTGAGACGCTTTTTCGTTCTCTGCTTCCATCTCAATCCCGAACATAGCCGAAATATCATCGTTATCAATAACTCTGACGCTTTTCCGGCCTGATTTTTTTAGAAGCGTCTCTGACTTCTGTGCAATTGCCTTTGATACAAGATCATCAATATGTACATTACGCAAAACGAAAAACAGTGCGGGGTTTTCATCCAATCTGGCGCCGGCGCCGTAAAGCACTGCTGCTACATGCTTGCACATGGTTGCCCAATCAGGGCAACTGCAATTTAGGGATATTTCCTTAGGAGCAGGGAAAATCCCCTTCCCCTGGGCAGTAAACAAGTCAGCGAGCGCTTTCGGAAACCTCCCGTTTATAAGTTCCTGCAATGAATCTATTTTACCCTCACAGGCTTTTGTAATCGTCTCCCATGTATCCTTGGCCAGCGGCTGTATGGCAATCTCGATCCGGTATGGTTTTGTTTCGCTTCCTTGTACCAGAGCAGCGATTTTACCCTGTGTAATCTGCAAATCCAGTACGGCTCCATGGCGGACATAACTGCGGCCTCTCCCTATGCGGTTTGAATAATCCGAATAACTCTCCAAGTTGTCATTCCAGGCTTTTCCCCACCATGTTTTCGCCAGCTTGGTTCCGTCTATGATGACGGGAGCAATATCAGGGTGTTTGCTTCGCAGTTTTTCAAGGCTTTTTTGAACCTTCGCTCTCTTTTCCGCCACCGTAACATATTTCGGGTACCCATAGTCATCATATGCCATGTGCATCACCCCGTTCGCCATTCTATATGGAAAGTCTGAATAACTCCATCAACTGCTTGTTGTCCATCTCGGTGATCCAGGTTTCCTGAATATCTGGAATGATCTCTTTCGACAATCTTGTTTTTTCCTCTATCATCAAGTCGATTTTCTCTTCTATTGTACCCCTTGTTATGAATTTATGTACAATGACATTTTTCTGTTGCCCGATCCTGAATGCTCTGTCTGTTGCCTGGTTCTCGACCGCCGGATTCCACCACCGGTCAAAATGAATAACATGGTTAGCTGACGTAAGATTCAATCCCACACCGCCAGCTTTAATAGAGAGCACCAGGAACGGCGCATATTCATGGCCCTGGAACTGTGCAACAATGTCTTTCCTTTTGGCCACAGGGGTTTCTCCGTGTAATACAAGCCCTTTGTGATGGAATACAGTCTCAAGGAATTCTTTCAAAGGCTCAGTGATTTCTTTGAATTGGGTAAAGACAAGAACTCTCTCCCGCTTTTCATAGATGGTTTCACAGATCTCACGCAACCTTGCATATTTCCCGCTTTCACTTTCAGCAAATAGATCCTGACCAAGATATTGATCCGGATGATTGCATATCTGTTTGAATTTCATCAGAGAAGAAAGGACCAGCCCTTTTCTTTCGATACCTGATTCTGAGGATTCAAGTTTTGTTCTAAGCTCTTGAACAAGTGCATGGTAAAGCGCCGCCTGCCTTTTGGTCAGTGTTGCAAATGTCTTCATTTCTATCTTTTCGGGCAGATCTGCGATTACGGCTTTGTCCGTCTTCAATCTTCTCAATATAAAGGGACTTACCACTCTCTTTAGCCGGGAGTATCCCTCCTGGTTTTCCTTCAACTGTTTTGTGAAATTGGTAAACTCTTTCGCACTACCCAAAAGTCCCTTGTTCAGAAAGTCGAACAATGACCACAGGTCCGAAAGGCGGTTTTCAATGGGAGTTCCGGTCATGGCTATTTTATATGCTGCGTTTATTTGTTTCACGGCTCTTGTCTGCTTGGTTCCCGGATTCTTGATGGCCTGGGCCTCATCCAGGATCAATGAACTCCAGGTGACTTCCTTTAGCCAATCATATCTTAAGAGCATTCCATAGGTTGTAATAAATAGATCATACTCCTCAAGCAGTTCCTTGTCCTCCTTGATTGCTGCTTTATTCTCCGAAGGATGCAAGACCCGGTATTTCAATGAAGGTGCAAATCGGGCGATTTCATTCATCCAGTTGCCGATGAGCGATGCAGGGATAACCAAAAGTGTTTTTTCATGCTTTTGGGCGCGAACATAATTAAGAAGCGCAATGGTCTGGATTGTTTTCCCAAGCCCCATGTCGTCGGCAAGACACGCTCCCAGCCCAAGCGTCTTCATAAAATAGAGCCAGGCAAGCCCCCTTTGCTGGTACTCCCGCAGATCGGCGCGAAAATCTTCCCCGGTGGAAACAGCCTCTATTTCATCAGGATGCGTCAACCTTTCAACAACCGCGCCAAGCCATTCACCGTTGGTTATTTCAAGTTCACAAGCGTCATCGGGAATATTCATCATCTTTGAAGCATGTAATTGAAAGCGCATTGCTTCCACCATGCTCAAATCCGTCTTTCCCATGAGTTTCTGAGCCTGTTCATAGGCCAGTAAGGCTTCTTTCAGCTTTTGATGATTCACTTCAACCCACTTGCCTTTAATCAAAGCAAGTCCCTCTGCCTCTAACAGCAATCTCCGCAATTCCTCAACGGTAATGGTTTCCTCCCCAATCGCCAATTGGGCGTTGAAATCAACAAGGGCGCCGAAACCCAAATGGGAGGGAGCATCATTGCCAACACGCACGGATATCTTCAAGGAATTTGATTTGTGCTTCCACCAATTAGGAATACGGCAAAGGATCCCGGCTTCCTCGTATAGCGAAATTTCCGTTAGACAAGTGTAGGCTTCAACACCTGTCAGACCGATGGGGTGGAATATTTCCCCTGAGTCTACAAGTTCCGAAATGAATGCACTCTGTTCTGACGCCTTGTTTACCGTTGACAGTAGTTCCAAAAGTTGGTTATTGTCATCCTTGTATTCTTCCAGTGCGTTTTTCAGAGGAAGATGCTTTGCCTTGCCTTTTTCGGTAATGCCGGAAGAATAGGTTGCCAGAAAAGCAAAAGGGTACTCCTCCTTCTTGCTTTCGACAAGATGAAAATAGACACGGCCTACAGGGTGTATTCCAGAGCTTTGTGCAGAAAAAAATTCTGCAACACTGCCGATGTGAGCTCTAATTTCTGTCGAAAAAACGTCGTTCAGTCTGCTCCAGACTCTTTCAATCCAGTTCCGATTCAGGTGCTCGGCTCCGCTCATGTAGGGCGCGCTGAGCAAAATGTGGTTAATGTCTTCCGTTTCCGGTTCAACAATGGCTTTCTCTCTTAAAGATTCAAGATCGGAGGTTCTTGAAAGGGCTTTCGCAAAAGAAGCCGCGGCGACACCAAGGAAACGGATTGAATCGGACATTGGCGCAGATTGATCCGAAAAGCCCAGATAAAAGAGAGATTCGTATGCATTCTCCTGAAATTTTCTATACCATTCGTCCTGTAGAAGAATTAGCCCTTTGTCTATTGGTTCCTCTGTTTCCTGCCAGTCAACTTCAAATCCTTCCCGGTGAATCAGAGCAATGAGTTCTTTGTCTGTCTTACCGTGACGAACGGGATTTACCGTAACCACCACTTTCATCCCTCACTTCACGAATTTCACAACCGAAGGCGAGGTGTTTGCTATATGGTACGCCAAAACCCGTCCACAGAGCAACTGCCTTCTTCCCTCGCCTCTTTTCTCCGAGAATACCGATTGGCCTCTCATCTCCACACTTCCCCACAGTACCAGGATATGCTCGTCCGCATCTTTGACATTATGATCTGCCGGCACATGGATGCCCGGCAGATCATAATGTCGCGAGGTGCTGAGTACCCACCCGTTGACGCCAATGGCCTGAACCTTGTCAGCGGCGGCGAATATCAGTTGACAGGTCCAAACGTCATCTTAGCTTGTAACTGCGATGGCCTTCGTCTTCCAGCCTCGACTCATGGCCCACCGTACAAAGGCGTCCGCACTCGCCTTATCCGTAAATTCGACCGTATACACCGTTTGTTTCGGTGAAGTCGGTGGGGTCGGTGGCGTCGATGGGGCGGGATTGGGCTGTGAAGCGCTTGAAGTAGTTGCAATGGTGAGCGTTTGTGCTGCGGGATTCAGTGCCAACTGCAGCTGCTCGTCGATGAAAAAGCGCAACCCGAAGAGTTGTGCATTGCCGAGTGATGGGTCGACGATGCAAGCCACATGAGCGTACGTCTGGCCACCGATTTGCAGATCGACTTCGCTTTGATACGCGGTGGCGCTTCCTGTGACGCCCTGGATCGTCAGTGTTCCAAGATTCGGCAGTCCGAGCGCAGTCGCCGTATATTCGGACAGCGTCAATTCAAATGCCCCCGTATCAAGTATGAATGGGCTCGACATGGTACTGCCTTGGTAACCCAAGGTGAGATTGAATTGAAAAGCATCCTGTGCAATGGTTCCCTGAATCGTCGTTTCTGTCATGGGGTACCCTCCTGTGGGGCTTACATGGGTTCAGTTTCGCGAACGGCGGCGCGATAGGATATCGTACGTTCAAAGGCGGTGGTATTGAACCGGCAGAAGCCCCCAGACTGGCGCAGCCGTCGACAAATCCGCATATGTGGATAGCACGTCTTCCGCCATACCTAACGCATGCCTGCTGCAATCGCAAACCTGTGAATCGAGTAACCCGATGCACCGACTTCAATGTCCGACAGAATCACTCGCGTGATCTCGTAAACTTCCTCGGCCAGGCGCGACAATCGTTGCAGCAGCTCCTCCAGATCTGCGCGTACGGAGGATGGCAACGCGTCCAAGTCCGCACCCAGAACACTGCTCACCATATCATTGCAGTCACGATCCGTTAGCGGCGTGATGCTGATCGCCTGTGACTCCGAAACCGAGAAGAACTTCTCAGTGTCCGGCATGTCGCCTCGGTAGCCCTTCAAGCCAACAACCATGCCAAACAGCGGATCACATTCAACTGCGATTGCAATCCGCAGGGCAGTTTTCGCAGTCACCCGCGATGGCAGTGGATCCACCCGTATTCCAACAGCGTCCAGAATCTCGGCAGCCACATCGGCGGGCGCCCAACCAGATCCGGGCGTCAGAGCCTCTTTCGCCGCGGCTCTTGCCTGAACACAATCGACATTCAATAAGTCGGGAACATGTCCGCGCGGACTGCGGCAGTATTCAGCGTATCCGATCACCTTCGCAAGGGCCCGCATCGCCTGTTCCGGAAACGGGTACACGGGAACGCGCCGCTCCCCCGCATCGATAAAACTGACAAAATCATCACCAGTGCTCAGGTAGTTTGCCACCACCGGTTTTACCGCAGGGGCCGGGTCCGTATGTTCCTCAAGGCCCGTATGTTTCCCAGTCTCGTGCGCGAGCACGCCAACCTCCCGAAGAGCCTGCGCAATCGCGCGCGAAATCGCTTTTTCCGTGGACAACTCAATCGGCATGAAAATGACCATCACAGCATCGACGCTGGGATCGCGCAACAGGTCGGCGAGAACCTTGCGATAGTCGTTCGCCAATGCTGCAAAACCCAAATCGATCGGAGGCCGTGCGAGCCGCAGACCTTCCTTCAACAGCGCATCGACAGTCATCACGGCGCCGCCGGCGGTATTGGTCACAATCGCGACTCGCCGCCCTTTCGGCAACGATCCAACCGCAAGAAGCGCCGTCACGTCAAACAGCTCATGCAGGGTATCCACACGAATGATGCCAGTCCTGCGAAATAACTCGTCTACCACATGGTCGCTGGCGGGCAGAGCCGTCATTCGCGCTTCCGAGACGGTGGCGCCAAGCGCCGAACGGGCGCTTTTCACCGCGACAATCGGTTTGTGGCGCGTGATGCGTCGCGCAATGCGCGAGAACTTGCGAGGGTTGCCGAACGATTCGAGGTAAAGCAAAATCATGCCAGTGTCAGGATCATCCTCCCAGTATTGCAGCAAATCATTGCCTGAAACATCCGCCTTGTTGCCCATACTGGCAAAACTTGAGACACCCAATCCGATGCGACTGGCATATTCGAGAATCGTAATGCCGAGCGCGCCCGACTGACTGGCAATGGCGATATTGCCCATGGGCGGCAAGCGCCGCGCAAAGCTCGCGTTCAATCGCATATCCGAAGCCGCATTGGCCAGACCCATGCAATTTGGACCGATCAATCGGCAACCCCCGCCTCGCAACCGGTGAGTGATCTCCTGTTCTGACCGGGCTCCCTCCCTGTCGCGTTCGGCGAATCCAACCGATGTAATCACGACGGCGCGCACAGCAGCCTGCACACAATCATCCACCACGCTTGGCGTTTCTTCAGCAGGAACGACAACGACCGCCAGATCGACCTGTTCCGGAATGTCAGACACACTTTTATAGGCTTGGACCGCAGCCACGGACTGCGCGGACCGATTCACGGGGTAGACAGTGCCGCAAAATCCGCCGTCCAGTATATGACGCAGCACCACATGCCCTACGCCCTTGGGATCGCGTGACGCGCCCACCACCGCGACGGTTCGAGGGCGAAAGAAGGGAACGAGGGACGCTGCGGTTGCCAGTTTTTCGCGTGTGTCCTGGAGTGCGCGATTGCGCTCCGTCTGCGCCAGTGGAAGCGTCATATGGATCACCTCCGACCGTTGCACACTCTCCAGTTCAAACCCGCTGGACTTGAAGACCTCAATCATCCGGTGGTTGCCGGTCAGGATGTCAGCGTCAAAATGTTTAAACCCATAACGCCAGGCGGTCTCGGCCAAATGTTCTAAAAGCAGGGTGCCAATGCCTTTGCCTTGCATGCGATCATCGACCAAAAACGCCACTTCCGCACGCTCTTCATCCACTCGGTTGTACGTTCCCATGCCAACCGCATGATCGCCCGCCATACATAACAGAGTTCGGTTACTTTCATCGTTGTTCTTTAACAGATTGTCAATAAACACGTCGCTTACTTCCCGGACCGCCTGAAAAAATCGATAGTAAAGGCTCTCAGCAGATACGTGGCCAAACAGTTCCTTGATGATCGATCTGTCCTCCTGGTCGTTTCGGAGTTCCCGAAATTCCGCCACCCTACCGTCGCGAAGAATGATTCGTTCCATTCATACTCCTCCCCACAATGAACCATACCCGCACTGATGGCGCCCGAGCCGCCAAAGCAAGTGTCTCCAGGAATGTTCAATACCATGGCCACATCTCTTTCGCCGTTCTCTCCAGAGAGCTCCGATCTTCCGGATGAGCAATGCCGATCAACTGGCGCACACGCTCTTCAAGGGTGCGACCGTGCAATTCGGCTGTTCCATACTCCGTGACGACATATTGAACATGATTTCGCGTCGTCGTGATCCCCGCGCCAGGCTTCAGAGACGCCACGATGCGCGGTTGATCCGAGCCAGTTCGCGACGGCAATGCAATGATCGACTTGCCTTCCACCGCCAGACTTGCTCCACGGACGAAATCCATTTGCCCACCCACGCCTGAAACGATCCGTGGCCCGATTGACTCGGCGACGACCTGACCAGTCAGATCCACCTCGATGGCAGAGTTCACCGATATCATGCGCGGGTTGCAACGGATGACAGCAGTGTTGTTCGTATAGTCAACGGCTCGCATCGACACAGCCGGGTTGTCATCGATGAAGTCAAACAGCGACTGAGAGCCCATGGCAAAGGTGGCTACGATGTGACCCGGATCGGTCTTCTTGTGAATGCCGGTGATGACCCCCTGCTCTGCCAGAACCATGACGCCGTCGGAAATCATCTCACTGTGCACACCGAGATCTTTGTGGCCCGTCAGTTGGTTCAAAACGGCATTGGGAATCCGTCCAATGCCCAACTGCAGCGTCGCATAGTCGGGAATCAACTCGGCCACATGGCGGCCAATCGCATCCGTAACGGGATTGCTGGGGGGTGAGATGGAACAGTTCAAAGGCTCATCCCAGAGGACGCCATAGGTGATTGAACTCTGGTTGATCAGCGCGTTTCCAAGAGCGCGGGGAACATGTCGATTGATTTGCGCAATCACAATATCCGCCTGGGCGATCGCCGCCAAAGTCGCTTCCAGTGTTGGCCCGAGGCTGACAAACCCATGCCGGTCCGGTGGGCTCACGTTAATCAAAACCACGATCGGTCGGAACTGCGGTTGCTGCAGGAGCCACGGCACTTCCGACAGAAACAGCGGCGCATAGGACGCCCGGCCATCGTTGACCGCTTCTCTCAAATTGGCGCCCACAAAAAGTGAAATGTCACGCAGACGGTTGTCAAGTGTTGGCGTAATCCAGGGAGTGGGACCTTCGAGATGCAGATGATACAGTTTCACACCTTCAAGCTGGTGACACCGCTCGGTGAGCCCAACCAGTAATCGATGAGGTGTAGAGGCCATTCCTTGCGCATATACTCGACTTTCGGAACCAACGGCCTCCATTGCTTCCTCCAACTCCACGATCTTCATACGATATCCTCCCTTGGATGCATCCGTTCCTATATTGGGTCGCGCAGCGCATTCATTGGCCGCTCATGTGAGATCACTCCTTCGAATGATCTCACTTTATTCCTCGTATGCCAAGAGCCTCGTTGTCCAAACAGACGTGGTGGGCTGGGCAAGGAGTCTCTTTGAATATGTGTGAAATATTTCACAATCTGATTATCGATAATGCCTTTGCTTCTGCCGAGAATGGGTTGGATGTCAGCCAGTGCGCCTGGCCAGCCGGATTCCTATGCTGTGCCCCTGCTCAGACACGGCTGCGCCGAACTCGCGACGGGCACAGCATAGGAATCCTGACGAGTGGGTTTTTCATTCCACTGATGGCAGCGCGAAGCGCTCTGGATTTTGCTTCGCAAAACTCAGACATGACACTCTAGCGCACTTTTTTGACGATGATGCGATCATACCCGTCTAACGTTTCAACGCCGATGAACTCCTGATTTGCCTTTGTCACCCACTTTGGGATGTCTCTCTTCGACCCTTGATCGCTGGATAGAATCGCGATCACGTCGCCAATCTGGGCACTACGGATGACCCGGATCAGTTCCATCATCGGTCCGGGACAAAAGCTGCCCCGAGCGTCAATTTCGCGTGTGACATCAACGTTTCCAATCATTGTCGTTCCTCCTCAGATGAATCGAATTCATTAGATGTACAGAGTGGTTCCCGATTCCTGCGCCATGGCAATGAATTCGCCCACGCCGATGATTTCATCGACCACCGGTTCAAAATCTTCTTTGCCCAAGTCGAACAAATCTGCAGTCATCGCACAAGCGTAAATGTGGATATCGCCTAACTCCTTGGCCTGCAGCAACGTGTCGTACCAGGAAGACACCTTCTTTTCCTGCAACACCCGCATCATCTCGGGAGCCCATTCTTCATAGTCTTTGCTCACTTTGCTGACCTTGTACGGTTCTCCCTTTCTAAACGCGAGCAGCCCCCAGAAAGTGAGAAAGATATCTACGCGCATATCGTTCATGACGCCGCCAGAGGCGATGATCGAAACGGGAAACAGTTTGTCGACGGTGCCGTCAAATACCACGATGCTCATGCGATTTTTATCGCTCATAAAAGTCCCTCCTCATGAATGTTCCGAAAACCCGGCGATGATGGGGGCAATCGGCGTCAACCAAACAGTGCGTTGCATTGGCAACGATTGAAACGTTGCCGACAAACCAGACTCCCTAACCAGCATCTGTGTTCGGTCGGACTGTACTTTGCGCCTCCTTTCGCACACCCGCGCCAAATTGTCTGACCACCTGCAGGCCGACTGCGATCCCGACGCGCACATCCGGATCCCGCAAGGCCCCCATCAGTTGACGGATAGTTCCAGCCTTGGGCTCGGGCGGATCCTTCAGATTCTTCAGCACGAGATCCCACTCCACCAACGCGTCCGGCAACCCCCGCGTCACACCGCTTTGCAAGAATGTGTCCGCCAATTCCATGAATCGGGCCGCCGTTTGAGCCAAACCTGCGATGATTTCGGGGGTCAAAACATCCAGCGCCGCGTTTACCAATAAGAGAATCTGCTCCACCCGATCGAGCATTCCGCTGTGTTCCATTCTGACCACTCGTTCAACCAGTCGGGTCAAATCATCGCCTGCGTTTGCCACCGCATCGATGAGCGTCAGCATCTCCGGTCGGTTCACCCTGTCTGCGATCTCTCCCAATCCCGCAGTGAAACGGACCATCCCTTGCATCGTTTCCGATGTGACCGCATCGTTAAACGCGGAGAACACCCCGAGCAGCTCACGCAAATCAGCCACCCCTTGCGGATCGAGAGTCGTCGGCGTCACGGTCTGATCCTGGTCCACTGTACTATGACTGTCCGGTACGACCGCCGTTTGTTCCATTTTAGTCATCTCCCCCTTCAGACAGCAGCGCCTGACTTAGATCAATCCCCGCAGCGATAACCAATACATCTCATTGAACGCGAGCTTGAACCAATGAACCATGGCCCCTGGTTCAGAAGGATGCGGCGGCGTCTTATAGTCAAATGTGATATGAGTCGCTTCGTCAAGCCCCGCTTCGATGAAACAGAACGCCTTGCCGTCGTACAGGGCAGTCGCAGGTTCCCCGCGCAATTCATGGGCCACATTGCGCGCAACGATTTCCGACTGGTAGTGAGCGGTTGAACCTGCCTTGGAAATGGGCAAGTCTGTCGCGTCACCCAAAACATAAATGTGATCCTGCCCTTTCATCCGCAACGTTCCCCGGTCCGTCGGAATCCAGCCGTCACGATCGCCCAGGCCCGAATCCCGTATAACGCGAGCGCCGGTATGCGGAGGAATCCCGATCAGCAAGTCATACCCCCGTTCTTCACCTTCCAGCGTGTTTACGACTCGGCGCGCCGGATCGATATTCTCAACGTTAAAGAACGTTTCGGAGTGAATGTCCCGTTTCGCAAATTCCCGTTCCGCCCAGTCGGCCACCGGTTCGAGAGAATGCAGGCGCCCAATCGGATACGTGTAAATCAGTTCTGCCTCTTTACGCATCCCTGAACGCCGCAGCGCTTCATCGAACATGAACATGAATTCCAGCGGCGCAACCGGGCACTTGTGCGGAACACCGATGATCAGCAACACCTCGCCGCCCGCAAACTGTTGTACTGCCTTGCGCAACTCCATGGCTTCCGGCAACGTGTAAAAGGAGTGCGCGCCTTCACGAAATCCCGGAATCGCATCCAAATCCGGAACAGATCCCGTAGCGATAACCAGGTAATCGTACTGGATCTTCTTGCCGCTCTCACACTGCACCATGCGTTCTTCGGGCAACACAAGAACTGCGGGATCAAGGACCATGTGCACACCTGGCAGCAGTACACGTTTTTCCGGTCGTGAAAATCCCTCTGGAAAGGCCTGATCGAGCGCAATATACAAGAGTCCCGGCTGATAGAAATGTTCATCAGAATCGGTCAACACAATCAGTTCCAGGTCGCCCTTTTGAACGTCCTCCGACATCATGCGCGCCAACCGATTGGCCGCCATCACCCCGCCTGTTCCACCGCCGAGAAAGACGACACGTTGTGTCATGCCCGGTCACACTCCTCACTCATCGTCACGATCCGCATAAGCTGCAACTTCAATCTCATTGTCGCTCACCAGGACCCTTCGCGACAGTCATATTGTGACCATTTTCACATTCGCCTTGTGCAGTCCATTCGTACCCCTCCTGATCCAAACGGACTGACTGTGATTGGCTGACAGTGACCAAATCATTTGGAGACATCATATTCCCTCCATCTTTATCGAGCATGGCATGCGCCTAGTCTGCCCGCTCTCTTATAGTCAAATACGATGAGAAGACAGCCGTAGCTTCTGGATCAATCTATATATCAATGAAAAAACGCCGCAGGCGCCTATTCATTCTGCTGATGGCGCCGTGCAGCGTTTTTGATTTTGCTTCGCAAAACTCACATGGGTGTCTACAGACGCTTTTCCAGTTCGACCTCGTCATGAATCTCGATCCCGTGACATCCAGTCAACGGAATGAAAGGTTTCGTCTTACGGGCCACGTCAACCCCGCCCACATGCACGGCCACCATCCGATAACCACGGCGTTGGTAGAACCGCAACGCGGCGACATTGTCGTTGCTGGTAATCAGCCACACTCTTTCACACCCTGCGCGACGTGCATGGTCTTCCACGGTTTCAAGCAGCTTCGTTCCGACTCCCTTCGCCTCCGTAAGCGCATTGATGCTCATCAGTTCACACCCGGAACTGTCTATAATGAATGTGACCGCACCTACTCTTTCAGCGCCTGTCCAGGCAATCAGACTTTCGAGTTCATGCAGATGACGAACCTGCCCCTTCGAGACCATGATGTCGCCATTCCATTCGGCCCGCCAAAGATCGGTAAGCCAGCGAACATCACTCTCATCACGCGGAAAGGCAACGTGGACTGCAACTTCTTGACGCCTGCCATCTGACACGTTCTACTCCCCCTCACCATGTCGAACGCACGTTCAAGCAGCAGTCTATGCCACGCCCGGAATCCTGTCCAGTAGGGAAAAGAGCAAAACTACTCACTGCGGCCCAGCAAGCGCTGTATAGCGACGGCAACCCCGTCTCTGTCATTGCTGTCCGTGACAAAGTCCGCTTCACTCTTGACCTCGTCAGAAGCGTTGTCCATGGCGACCGCGCGCCCCGCGAAGCGAAACATCGGAAGATCATTGAGACTATCCCCTATGGCGACGACCTGATCGGGTGCGATGCAAAGGCGCTCGCACGCAACTGCAAGGCCGCTTGCCTTGCTCACTCCCGGCGGATTCACCTCTATGTTGTGCCGGCTTGTGCTGGTCACTTCAAATCCCCCGTGCACCGAAAGGTGTTCCCATAGGCGATCGACCGCATGAAGATCCTGATCAAGGAAAACAAATTTGTTCCACGATCGTTGCGCGATCAAGTCTCGAAATGTTTCCTTGTCGACCACTTCGTCCAGCATGTGCGCCCAAAATGAAATTCCTGTCTCACACGCAAGGTCATAAAGGTACTGCACGTCGTCTCGCGTAAAGGAATGACTCTCGATGAGCTCACCGTCTGCTGACCACACCGCGCTCCCGTTGATGGTAATGATCGGTGCGCCAATGGCCAGTTTGCGCGCGTACGTCTCGACGATGCCTTTGAACAGGCGTCCGGTCGCAATCGTGAACTCTATCCCCTCTTCTCGCGCAGCAAGCAGCCATCGTTGATTCGTCTCAGAGATCGCGTAGTCCGATCCCAGCAAAGTTCCATCCATGTCAATTGCGATCAATTTACAATCGTGCACGCCATAGAGCCTCCTTGTTGTCTGCGATATCCGTAACAACATGCACTGATATATAGAACCGACTGGATCTAAACCGAACGGCGCAAAAGGGTATAGCCTGTTTGCGCAACCCCGTTCACGGCAGTAAGATTAGGAGGTAGGCTGGATTCAGCGCGCCACTGGCTGGCTGACAATACAACAGGACGGTGACGGTGTGGCTGATCTCAGGGTGTCGCTGCAGGTGCAAAGAAAACGATTTACTGTAGCGCTTGACACGACCGTTCTGGAGGGAACCGTATATTGTCTGTTTGGCCCTTCGGCTGCCGGTAAATCCAGCATCCTGTCCGCGCTTGCCGGATTCGAACGGAGCGCCGCAGGAATCATCCGTCTTGGAGAGCGCGTCTACCTCGATTCCACCTCCACGACCCCAGTGTTCACGCCTCCCTGGACCCGACCCTTTGGCTATGTTGAACAGGACGCGCAACTGTTTCCGCACCTGACCGTACGCGGCAACATCACGTACGGAGCCAGTGCCGACAGACGTATCCACGGCACGGAACGCCCTGCTGGACCAGGACCATACGAACTCGCGGAAATCCTAGGATTGACCCCATATCTGGATGCCAGACCGCATACCCTGTCGGGCGGTCTTAAGCAACGGGTCGCGCTTGCGAGAGCCCTGGCCCTGCGTCCATCCGTTCTCTTACTCGATGAAGCACTGTCTGCGCTTGACTGGAATGCGCGTCGGCGCCTGCACGACATGCTGATCGAGTTACAAAGGCAACTGCGATTCACCATGGTGCTGGTCACGCACCAATTGAACGAAGCACAGCATCTCAGCGACCGCATAGGTGTTCTGGATCAGGGACGCGTGTTGCAGGAAGATTCACCGGGGCGCCTGATGGATCAACCCCGTTCCGTGCGCATAGCCTCCATGCTTGGCTACACTGCCTTTATCAACACGGGAAACGACATGGTCGCCGCCATTCATCCCGACCGGACTGTGCTCGGTCGCTTCCCTGATCGCGGCGCCGTATTTGCAGCAGTAGCCATGGATCACGTGTGGAACGAAGGCAGAAGGCGGCTGCGGGCGGTTCTGCCCTCTCAGGAAGTGATCGAAATCTCGCTGTCTCCGGTTGACGCCTACCGCGCCGGTGAGCCCATCTGGATCACGGCCGTCGATCCCCCCGTTTTCCCTGCTCCTGAAGACCGCCCATAGCCACATGTCAACTGTACTGAGCGACGATCCTGTTGCGTTTGTTGACATGCTTATCCGCAGACATTGCGGCTATCGCCCCATCCGCGGCAGCGACCACCGCCTGTTTCACGGGAGTGCGGCGCGCATCCCCTCCCGCGAACACACCCTCGACACTCGTTCGCAGATACTCGTCCACGACCACGTAGCCTTCTTCATCGCGTTTGACAGTGTCACCAAGAAAATCCGTTCCGGGTCGATTGCCCGCCAGATACACAAACACCCCATCCACATCGACTCGCTGTTCCTTGCCGTTTGGTCCAACCACGATCCCCGCAAATTTGTCCTCGCCAATCACTTCGCGCAAAGGATGCGTCGGCAGCACTTTCACATTGGAGAGGCCTTCCACCTGATCGACGGGAACGTCGCGACCCCAACTCTTGCCGGGCAAGTATACATGGACCTGACTCGCGAACCGCGCCAGCTGAATCGCGTCTTCGGCCGCCTCGGCGTTGTCGCCCACCACCGCCACCGTTTTATCCGCAAAAAAGGCGGCATCGCAGGTCGCGCAGTAACTGACGCCCCGCCCTTCAAACCGCTCTTCGCCTTTCACCTTGGCCGCCCGTCCACGAGATCCCACCGCAACAAACAGCGAGCGGCCGCGCGCTTCCCCTTCGGGCAGTTTGACGACCTTGATGTCGGAATCCACATCGACTGAGACGATATTGGAGCGAACAAACGTGGCGCCGAACTGCTTGGCCTGGCGCCGCATCAAAGTGAGCAATTCCAGGCCCGTCACTTCGCCCAGCACTCCGGGGTAATTGGCGATCTTGTGCGTCAGGGCCAGGGCGCCGGCCGTGGGCGCTTTGTCGATCACCAGAGTCTTCAGACGACCACGGGCCGCATACACAGCAGCCGACGAACCAGCGGGACCGCCGCCGATGACGACAAGGTCATAGGTCTCCGCAAGCACCTCTTCCGTCAGCGTCGCAAATACGTTCTCCGCCGCATCTTCCTCTGCAAGCGCCTCCTGGGTCACAGTCTCCGCGGTCTTCGCGCCATCCTGTTTCCCAGGTGTCCACCCCAGTTCCTGAAGCTTCTTTTTCATGGCATTGGGTCGATAGCCAATGATCGGATGGTGGTCCAAAAAGGTCACTGGCACCGAATAGATCCCCTGTCCATGCAGGTCGTTGAAAAAAGCTTCATTTTCTGTGACGTTGCGCTCTTCGTACGGTAATCCCCAGGCGGTCAGATCGGCCTTGATCTTTTTACAATACTCACATCCCGTGCTCGAATACAAGACAACGTTCACGTCTGAATCCCTCCCTTAGTATCACTTGGTCATGACGCCGCTCGCCTGTTCGTGCGCATGATACGAACTGCGTACCAGCGGCCCTGATTCCACGTGATCAAATCCTCGCCGCAACCCTTCCTGCTTTAACTCGGCAAACTGTTCCGGCGTATAGTACCGCTCCACCGACAGGTGACGCCGTGACGGTTGCAAATACTGACCAATGGTCATGATGGAGACGTTAGCCTCCCGCAAATCGTCCATGGTGGAAAGAATCTCTTCCCATGTTTCACCAACGCCCAACATAATACTCGACTTGGTGGGAATCGTCGGTTGCATTTCGCGCGCTCGGCGCAAAAGTTCCAACGTTCGTTCATATTTTGCCTTTGAGCGGACACGGTCAGACAGACGGCGGACTGTCTCGATATTGTGATTGAGGATGTCGGGGCGCGCATCCATCACGGTTTGCAGTGCTTCGCGTTGACCCATGAAATCGGGAATCAGCACCTCCACCGCGCATTGCTCACTGGCTTTGCGCACCTCATGAATGCAGGCGGCAAATACGGAGGCGCCGCCATCGTCAAGATCGTCGCGAGCGACCGATGTGATCACCACATGGCGCAGAGCCATTTGCACCACGGCGTTTGCGACCCGCCGCGGTTCCTCCCAGTCGAGTTCCGTAGGCTTTCCTGCTGTCACCGCGCAGAAGCGACAGGCGCGCGTGCACACGTTGCCAAGGATCATGAAAGTTGCCGTACGATGAAACCAACAATCGTAAATGTTGGGACACCGGGCCTCTTCGCAGACGGTGTGCAGGTGGCCCTGGCGCATGATGGCCTTTAACTCTGTAAAATCACCGTCGGTGCGCAGCTGCACCTTCAGCCAGTCGGGCCTGCGAAGAGGCCGTTTGGCCGCGTCGGCAGAATGCAAACTATCGCTTTCAGCACTCTTCATATGTATGCCCTCTCTCTGCATCTCTATAGGCCAAATGAAAAAAGGTGTCCATCGCGTCGCCGCGACGAACACATCACCACAACTGGAGAGGACACCTGAACTCAGTACAAACTGGTCTGTTCGTCCATTTGCTCCAGCCGGAGTTTGACGGCCCGCAAAAACTGTCCGGCAACCCAGCCGTCCAGCACGCGATGATCCAGGCTCATACACAAGTTTACCATTGATCGAATGGCAATACTATCATCCCCGCGCACCACTGGCCTCCGTACGATCGATTCTACAGACAGGATCGCCGCTTGCGGCGCGTTGATAATGGGCTGCGACAGAATGGACCCAAAAGCGCCCGTATTGTTGACCGTAAACGTTCCACCCTGCACATCATCCAAAGTCAGCTTGCCGCCTCTGGCCTTGCGCGCCAAGTCAGAGATGGCAGACGCCAATCCTGAGACACTTAGGCGATCTGCATGTTTGATGACAGGGACCACCAGAGCGTTTTCCGTTGCGACGGCGATGGAGATATGAAGATCACGCTTCACAATGATCTTGTCGTCAGCCCAGGTTGAGTTTACCATAGGGAACTCTTTGAGCGCCTCAACGGCCGATTTTATAAAGAATGGCAGATAGGTCAGATCGATCCCTTCACGTTGCTTGAAGGCGTTTTTTTCCCTCTTGCGCAATCGCGCCAAGGGGGTCACGTCCACCTCCACCATCATCCAGGCGTGAGGGGCCTGCTGTTTGCTTTGCACCATGCGTTGTGCGATCGTGCGGCGAATCGCCGTCACGGGCACCCACTCTTCGCGTGCAGGCGACTCCCCGGACGCCGCCGGCGCGGACAAGGAACCACTCGTTTCGGACGATGTCGCGACTGCGCCAGCTGAAGCCGTCGCATGCGCACCTGACGCCGCCGCATGCGCACCTGAGTCATGTCCTGATGACAGCGCATCGACTGAGGCGCGATCGACTAAAACGGGAAAGTACGCCAATACATCCTTTCGCGTCACGCGTCCACCGATGCCCGATCCTTTGATTTTGCTGATGTCGATGCCGCGTTCCTGGGTCATCCGCAACACAACAGGCGAGTATCGGCCGCGCTGTGCGCTGTGCTGGGGCGCGACGGCTTGCGCCGTGTCCGGTGTGGCATTCGTCGCGCCAAGGTCCGCTGCGGCTGCTCCGGCCTGCCGACCGTCACGCGCAATGTCCGTTCCAGAACCTGCGGGCATATCCGTCGGTCCGTCCAATGGCGTTCCGTCCGAGTTCACCTTCAGCGCTGCCTCCACGGCAGCGTCTGCGCCCTCTTGCGCGATGACGGCGAGCGGTGTTCCCACCTTGACGGTCTCATTTTCACCGACCAAAATCTCCGTAATCACCCCGTCAAACTCCGATGGGATCTCCGCATTGACTTTATCAGTCGTCACTTCCGCGATCGGTTCATATTTGTAGACTGCGTCGCCCACCTGCTTGAGCCACTTGCCAATCGTACCTTCTGTCACACTCTCGCCGAGCTTTGGCATCCTTACTTCTGCCATGCAGCAAAACTCCTTCCCCACATGCGGGTCACCATCTCAAAAGGTCTAAAACGCCGCTAACCGTCGCATGGCTGCCGCGATTTTATCAGGATCCAGCATATAAAAGCGTTCCATCGGCGGACTGAATGGCATGGCGGGGATGTCCGGTCCGCACAGCCGGGCGATCGGCGCGTCCAGATCAAACAACGCCTCTTCTGCGATGATGGCCGACACTTCGGCGCCTACGCCTCCCGTTTTGTTATCTTCGTGCACGATCAGCACCTTCCCAGTTTTGCGAGCCGCCGCCACAATCGCATCGCGGTCAAGCGGCGCCACGGTGCGCAAGTCGAGGAGTTCCGTCGACACCCCTTCACTCTCCAGCTCTTGCGCCGCTTCCAGGGCATGGTGAACCATGAGTCCGTACGTGATGACGGTAATATCCGCGCCCTGCCGCCGCACGGCTGCCTTGCCGATCGGCACCGTATGCTCTCCGTCTGGCACATCGTCCTTGATCAGTCGGTACATGCCCTTATGTTCAAAGTAAAGCACAGGATCTGGATCGCGAATCGCACTGGTCAGGAGACCCTTGGCGTCCGCCGCAGTCGCCGGCATAACGATCTTCAAACCAGGAACATGATAGAACAGCGCTTCCAGACTTTGCGAGTGGTACAGTGCCCCATGCACCCCTCCGCCGTAAGGCGCCCTGATGACGAGCGGACAGTGCCAGTCATTGTTGGAACGATACCGCATCTTTGCAGCTTCACTGATGATCTGATTCATTGCGGGCATGATGAAATCCGCAAACTGAATCTCTGCAATCGGCTTCATGCCGTAAGCAGCGGCGCCAATCGCAACGCCTGCGATGGCTGATTCAGCGAGTGGTGTGTCCATGATGCGCGCTTCACCGAACTCTTCAATGAGACCCTGGGTCACGCGAAACACTCCGCCCCGCACTCCGACATCTTCTCCCAGCACAAAGACGCTGGCGTCGCGGCGCATTTCTTCCTGTATCGCATCGCGGATCGCATCAATATAGAGTTTGACAGTCATGGCGACTCCCCCTTACTCTGCGTAGACGTATTTGAGCGCTTCCTCAGGCGGTGCGTACGAAGCTTTCTCCGCATACTCGGTAGCCGCGTCGACCAGTTGGGCAATCTCTTTGCGAAGGTCGCCGACCGTTTCGTCGCTGAGCACCCCTTGCGCCTGCAAATACTGACCGAACGCGATGACCGCGTCTCGATTTTTCGCGTCTTCGACCTCTTCACGCGTCCTGTACACACGATCATCATCATCACTGGAGTGTGGATTCAGTCGATATGTAAGCGCTTCGACAAGCGTCGGCCCCTCTCCCCGCAGAGCTCGCTCCACAGCCTCTTTCATGGCCGAGTACACGCCGAGAACGTCATTGCCGTCCACCGTCACCCCGGGGAATCCGTACCCAGTCGCACGATCCGCAACCCGCTCACAGCCAAGCTGCTTTTTAACTGGCACAGAGATCGCGTATCCGTTATTTTCGCAGAAAAACACTACAGGCAGGCGGTGCACGCCGGCGAAATTGCACGCTTCATGGAAATCTCCCTGGTTGCTCGACCCTTCTCCAAACGAAGTGTAGGCAACCAACCGCTCACCGCGCAGGCGTGCTGCCAACGCAACGCCCACCGCGTGCGGAATTTGCGTAGAAACAGGACTTGAACCGGTGACAATGCGATGTCTCCGGGATCCGAAGTGACCAGGCATTTGCCGCCCGCCGCTGTTGGGATCTTCCCACTTGGCAAAACCGCTCAGCATCACATCGGTCGCCGTCTGTCCAAACACAAGCGCGACCCCCAGGTCCCGATAATAGGGCAACACGTAATCCCGGCCAGCTTCAAGCGCAAACGCGGCGCCCACCTGAGCGCCTTCCTGACCTTTGCAGGAGACCACAAAGGGAATCTTCCCTGCGCGATTGAGCAACCACAAACGGTCGTCCAGAGCGCGGGTCATCAGCATATACCGATACATATTGCGGACATCGTCGTCAGAAAGTCCGAGTTCACCATGTCGACTCATGACTGTTTCCCCCTTACCCGTGTATCGCCAGTCCATCGACCGCAAGAGCCGCTTCACCCAGCGCTTCCGCAAGTGTAGGATGTGGATGGATGGTGTTACCGATTTCAAACGGCGCGGCATCGAGGACATGCGCCAACGCCGCCTCCGCGATGAGATCCGTGACATGAGGGCCAATCATATGCACGCCGAGTAAATCATTGGTCTCACTGTCAGCAACAATCTTGACAAATCCATCCGATTCGCCGTACACAAGCGCCTTGCCAATCGCCCGAAATTGAAACTTCGCTGCTTTGACCGCATGACCGCGCTCTCTCGCCTGTGCCTCCGTAATCCCCACGCTTGCCACTTCCGGTCGACCGTATGTGCAGCGCGCAATCTGCTCATAACGCAGCGGATCCGAACTGAGACCTGCGATTGTCTCCATAGCCAATATGCCTTCGTGAGCAGCCACATGCGCGAGTTGCATACCTCCGATAACGTCGCCGATGGCGTAAATCGCCTTCTCTTTGGTGCGCATATGCGGGTCAACGACAATGGCGCCGCGTTCCACTTCAATGCGCGTCGCCTCCAACCCGATATCGTCGATGTTTGGCTGTCGGCCGATGGCGACAAGAATCATATCGGCGGTCAGTGTCTGTACGGCGCCATGCAACGACACCTCAATCACAGCCTGCCCATCTGCAATTCGGTATGTCTCTGCGGCGACCGCGGCGTCCACCATGACTTTGATTCGCCGCTTCTTAAGCGCCCGCGCCATTTCCGCCGCGACGTCCTCATCCTCCTGAAACAGAATCCGCGGCAGCGCTTCCACCACCGTAACCTCCACCCCAAAATCGGCCAACATGGAGGCCCATTCGACGCCGATCGCGCCGCCGCCGATGATCAGCACCGATTGTGGCAGGGTCTTAAGTTCAAGCGCCTCATCCGACGAAATCACGCGCTCGCCGTCAAAGGGGAGCCCCGGCAGAGGGCGCGGGCGAGAACCTGTGGCGATCACCGTGTAACGGGGCGAGATAATCTCCGACTCCCCATCCTTGCGTTCTACCCTGACGGCGCCCGCGGTCGGCGAAAAGATCGAGGGGCCCATGACGCGCCCATGGCCGTCCATGACCGTGATCTTGTGCTTGCCCATCAGATACTGGACACCCTTGTGCAGTTGGTCTACGATCTTGCCCTTGCGCTCCATGGCTCGACCAAGGTCAAACGAAAGCCCCTCCGCCATCACGCCAAACGCAGATCCCTCTTTTGTGGTCGCATACACTTCCGCCGACCGCAAGAGCGCCTTGGATGGGATGCATCCCTGGTGCAGACAGGTGCCGCCAAGTTTCCCCCGTTCCACCACGGCCACCCTCAAACCAAGCTGCGCTCCGCGAATCGCAGCCACGTATCCGCCTGTTCCGCCGCCCAGGATCACGACGTCAAACGCTTCGGCCAAGCTCCTCATCCTCTCTTCGTAGTCTGTATCATAACCGTGAACGCTGGACTACAAACTCACAACCCGGCCGCCAAAATCCCGGGCAATCACCCCAAGCCTGTGCAGGCGCAACGACTATTGGCGATGAAGCAGCGACCGTGACACTGGTAAAAACGTGCTGCGCACCTGCTTGATCGCCGCAATTCTCGCCTCGGCCATGCGGTCCGCCGCCTGATACGTGGGAATGCGAAACTCCCGCGACATGGCGAAGATCTTGCGCATGATGTCGTAAATGCCTTCTACTTTCTTCTGGGCGCGGTCCGCATTGTAACCCTCGAGTTCGTCGGCCACATTGATCAGACCGCCTGCATTGATGACGTAATCCGGCGCGTAAAGAATACCCATCTCATGCAACGTGTCTCCGTGACGTTCCTCCGCCAACTGATTGTTGGCGGATCCAGCGACGATCCTGCAGCGCAAGAGTGGAATCGTGTCATCCGATATGACGGCCCCAAGCGCGCAGGGAGCAAACACGTCGCACTCTTGCGCAACAATGTCCTGTGGAGCGACCGCTGCGGCGCCAAACTCTTCCGCCGCGCGTTTGACTACAGCTTCCGAAATGTCTGTAACAATCAGTTTGGCGCCCACTTCATGGAGTTGGCGACACAAATCATAGCCTACATGTCCCAACCCCTGCACAGCCACCGTCTTGCCTTCGAGATCGTCGGTTCCATACACTTCTCTGACAGATGCCTGGAGGCCGCGAAAGACGCCAAGCGCGGTCACCGGGCTTGGATCTCCGGAACTGCCGTACGCCTGGGATACGCCCGTCACATACCGTGTTTCCTGATGGATCAAATCCATGTCGGACACGGTGGTGCCGACGTCCTCAGCCGTAATGTAACGACCGTGAAGGCCCTCGATATAGCGCCCTAAGGCGCGAAATAACGCTTCGCTCTTGTCTGTTTTTGGGTTGCCGATCACAACTGTCTTGCCGCCGCCCAGATTAAGTCCAGCCGCCGCCGCCTTGTACGTCATCCCTCGCGATAAACGCAATGCGTCAGTAATCGCCGCCTCCTCTGACGCGTACGTCCACATGCGGCATCCGCCGAGTGCGGGCCCCAGCGTCGTGTCGTGGATCGCAATAATCGCTTTGAGGCCCGACGTGTGATCCTGGCACAGCACGACCTGTTCATAGTCGTACTTGGCCAGCGTTTCAAAGATTTGCAAATCTGACGCCCCCTAGACTGATCTGCCCAGCTATAACTCCATTTACTTTCAAACCAAAGCAAGTTTCTTGCCAAACTGACACGTTCCTGTCAGGGCGACTTGTCTGGTCGAAGCGCCATCATACATCATGCAACATATTGCGTTAGTACGCAACCTATGGCATGCAATTACTTGCGCAGACAGGAGTGGGCGTTTGGAACGTTTCCTTGACATTCTGTCGTTCACACTCTGTCAATGGAATGGCAATCCGAGCTTGTCCAACTTATAGTAGAGAGTGCGGATCGAAATCCCCAGCAGACGGGCGGCCTCTGTCTTGTTGTCTGCCGCTGACTGCAGAGCGTTCCTGATGACGTTGCTCTCCGCTTGGCGAACGGCTGTGGCCAGATCGAACGAGCCGCTCTGCTCCGCTGGTCGCCCGACTGTTTCAAAGCCCCGCAGATCCGGCAAGTCAATATGTCTCGACTCCATCACGGCTTCCTGAAACGCCATCTTCATCATGCCTCGACCGATGACATTTTCCAATTCGCGCACATTTCCAGGCCACTGATAGCTCTGCAGCAGGGCGAGCGCATCCTTGGTCACGGATTGGACACTGCGACCGTAGTCGTGGTTAAACCGCTCGATCATCATCGCCACCAGCGGTTCAAAGTCCTCCGTACGATAACGCAGCGGCGGGATGACGATCGGCAATACATTGAGCCGATAATACAGATCTTCCCGAAACCGCCCATCCGTAATCGCCCGTTCCAGATTGACATGGGTTGCCGCTATGACCCGAACGTCCACCGTGAGAGCAGACGTGCCTCCGACTGGAACAATCTCGCGCTCCTGCAGCGCACGCAACAGCTTAGCCTGTGTGCCGGGCGACAGTTCCGCGATTTCATCGAGGAAAATCGTTCCATACATCGCCTCTTCGAACAAACCCTTCTTGCCGCCTTTGCGAGCCCCGCTGAAGGCACCTTCCACGTAGCCAAACAATTCGCTTTCAAGAAGGCTCTCACTGATCGCCGCGCAGTTGACGCGTACAAACTGGTTGGAGCGCCGTTCGCTCGCGTTGTGAATCGCATGCGCAAACAGTTCCTTGCCACACCCGGATTCACCCCGCAGGAGCACCGTGGCTTTCGTTTGAGCCGCTCGCCTGGCTGTCTCGACGGCCGTTGTCATGGGCAGACTGTTTCCAATGATGTCCGCGAATGTATATTTCGCTTCCAGCTTTCGGATACGCTGGCGCGCTCGGTCCAGTTCATCGGACAGCGATCGCATCTCTGATACGTCGTGTATGACCGCAACGCTCCCCCGAAGTGTTGCGCTTACCATGATCGGCGCCACATTGACAATCACATCCCGGCGCTTTGGTCCGACTTTCATCTTGACGTTTCGCACAGCCTGTCTGGTTTGCAGAACTCTCAAATGCATACTCTCTCCTTCGGCGATATCCACATCGGCGGGTTTGCCGATGACCTCCGCTTCAGAGAGTCCTGTCAGTCGCGTGTAGGCAGGGTTGATCAAGATGCCTGTGCCATCGGCATCGACGACGGATATCGCATCCTGCGTGGCGCTGATGACAGCTTCAAGCAGAGTCTGAACTTCCTTTAGATTCGTCACCTGCGCGGCCAAATCGCGCACCTCGGTCACATCGCGAAACACGGCGATGGCGGCCGCCAGCCGACCATCTTTCGCCAGCACTGGCACGCGATTGGTGATGATTTCGCTGGCGCCAAGCGATTGAACCTGGTTGAGTTCTGGAACCCCTGTCTGCAACACGATGTGCAGCCGACTGTTGGGGATTGTTTCGCTGGCCAAAGTTCCAAGGGCCGCATCCGCCGGAATGCCAGTCAATCGCTCCGCAGCAGAATTGAACAGCGTAATGCGTCCGGAATCGTCAATAGCGATCATGCCATCGTGGGCAGCGTCAAGCAGTGCAATCAGTTCACCGGTCATTGGCCACCTCAAATCCGTTGCGCGCTCTCTTCATCGTTCCCGCTTGCGCGGCGCAAAGCTTGACCAACACGGGGAAATCCCCAGGCGCTCATGTGTGGAATGGGATTCCTGTTCACCATGCCTGACGCCGCCTGTCTGGGGGGGATGACGCCTCTGGTCCGCGCCTAGCCGTGGTCAAAATGCGGTGAACACATGACTGCAAGCGCATGCGGAAGCACATCAAGGATCGAGCGCACGGCGGCAACCGCTCCTTCGGGCCTGCCCGGCAAATTGACAATGAGCGTGCGTTCCCTCATGCCGGCAACCCCTCTCGACAGTAACGAGTAACGCGTTTGCGCCAGACCTTGGCGTCGAATCTCTTCAGCCAACCCGGGCATCTCACGATCAATGATACTCCTTGTCGCCTCCGGGGTTACGTCGCGGGGCCCTGCGCCCGTACCTCCGGTGGTCAGAACAAGCGGCGTCTTACGGGAGGCAAGATCAATCAGCGTCGCTCTGATGACGTCAATCTCATCGGGGATCACGGTTGCTGCAATCACTCTAAAACCCGCCCCTGCCATGAACTCGATCAGCATCGATCCCGCCCTGTCTTCGCGCTCTCCCGCGTAAGCGCGGTCGCTGATCGTCACGATCGCCGTCTGCAAAAAACGCCCGGTATCTTGTTGGACCATCTGCCCATCTCCATTCCAGGATTCGCTGCGGCCATCAGTCCTGCCGACGATATACCCCGCTTTTCCCTCCGGATTTCTCCATCAGAGCCACGAACTCAATCGTCATGGCCCGGTCGATCGCCTTGCACATGTCGTAGACAGTCAGGGCGCCGATCGTGCAACCCGCGAGCGCTTCCATTTCAACGCCCGTCTGCCCAACAGTGCGCGCGCGAACTTCAATCCTCAACACTTCATCGTCGATGTACGCAAACTCCACATCAATGCCTGTGAGCGCGATCGGATGACACAGTGGAATCACGTCCGCGGTCCGTTTCGCTCCCATAACAGCCGCCACCTGAGCCACAGCCAGAACGTCGCCCTTCGCAATGGCGCCGTTCCGGATTCGCGCAAGAGTATCAGGGTGCATCCGTATCTGGGCGCGCGCTCGAGCCACTCGTTCGGTCGCTTCTTTAGCGCCTATATCTACCATCCGGGCGCGTCCTTCGTGATCCAGATGCGTCAAACGTTGCCCAGAATCTATGTGTTCTCCGGTCATAAGTCACCTCATCCCCCAGTGTACCGATGTTGTACCATTCTCGCAAACACCCGGCGGACGCGGTATAATTAACCGTGTTTTCGCAACGGCCATTTCGTGGAGACCTTACTATTGACACCTGTTGGGAGTGAACGCGTATGCGCGTGACAGTACGCCTGTTTGCCGCGGCGGCAGAGACAGCAGGCCAACGCAGTCTGGACATGGACTGGCCGGAGGGGCAAGAGGTAACACTCGCCGATGTGCGAGCCCACCTCGCCGATTTGTTTCCAGCTCTTGACGATTTGCTAACCCGTACCTGGTTTGCGCGCGGCCAAGAGTACGCGACCTTGGAGACACGCGTCGAGGACGGTGACGACATCGCTGTAATTCCGCGTGTAAGCGGGGGACAGGACAGTGAATTCGCGTCGAAGCCTTGCCCATGGGTCTCCCAGGATGGCGAGATCACGGAACTGGCCGCGGTTGTCACTCGCGAGTTGCAACCGGAAGCTATGTATGCGTTCGTTTTGCGGCGGACTGCAGGTGCTGTCATCGTCTTTGCGGGAACGGTGAGAGAATTTACGAAGGGCAGGCAAACCCTATGCCTGCGGTACGAAGCATACGCGAACATGGCCGTAAAAAAAATGGAGGAAATCGCGGCCGAGTGCCAGAAACGCTGGCCAGGCGCCACCGTGGCGTTGTGGCATCGCGTAGGTCATCTGGATATCACAGACATCAGCGTTCTCATTGGCGTGTCGACACCCCACCGCAAAGACGCCTTTGCTGCCACTCAGTATGCGATTGACACGCTCAAACAAACGGTTCCCATATGGAAGAAGGAGTTTTACGCAGATGGCGAGATCGAATGGCAGGAGCCGGATGGACCGTGGAACCCTACAGAACATGCCTGAGATCGGCGTGCAAAAGTAAGCGGTTACACGATGGGTGCAGGCAAAAGCCTGCAAACGGGCTAGCGTTCATCGTCGTCTTCGAGCAACTGGGGGGACAGTTTCTGGTTCCCCTGTTTGCGCCGATACGACTGGGAAAGTGCGAGAAACGGATCGCCGCTGGAATGGGCTGCTTTGCGCAACAACTCTTCCGCTTCCCGAGCACTAGCCGCCTGGCGGGAAGGCTTTTGCCCATCGGACACTCGGTACACCCCTCATAAGATGGTCTGATGATTGCCTTGTTAACCTTTCATACGATTGTACTACGTCGATAGGCCAAGTTCCAGTACCCCTGTCAGATTTTCATCATTCGCAGCAGTGCCATTTTGAGGCAACTCGGGAGTTGTGGCGTCTGCCCGTCTCGAAGCGCGCAGCGACCACTCCACCGCCTGCCACATCCGGTCGGCGTGAGCGGCGAGCAAGCGGTCAAGAGGTTCCCACAGGAGCACCAGCAATCCGAGTTCGTCCGCATCTCTCAGGACATCGTCATGAATTGGCCCCAAAGCAAGAATGATCGCCTGATCGGTCCGTTCAAGGCCAGCATGAGTATAAGCCTGCGCGACGACGGATTTGGCCACTGAACCATCGTCGAGGAGCCCGATCTGAAACAGCACTCGTTTTCCTCCCGAAGCAGCTACAAAATAGCCTTTGTCAAGGCCAACCGGATGTTGCTCCACGGCGCTCTCATTACCCGTAAAAACGGCCTGCAGTCGCCTGACGGCCGCGCCCAGATCAATCTCGGCGAGATGCGCCAAGGTTGCCGCGTCATGCATCGCAATCGGCTCTGAACAGGAAGTTTCTTGCGCCAGGGACTGCGAATCGTCGATCGACCGCTTTTGGAGTATAGCTTCAAGCCGTAGCGCCCGCTTAGTCTGCACCGACCTGTTCCAGGCTTCCGCGACTGCTTTATCAACGATGCGCGACACCCCTGCTCTGCGCGGCGTCTGGCAGAAGGTGCGCAGTTCCTCAATGCCGAAACGCTCAAGTACACTCTGCGCAAATATGTCCCGGTAGAGGAGTGTGAACCCGCCCTCCTGTCTGCTGCGTTCCCGCTCCCAAATCGCATAGCGCAGACATGCTGCAAAGAAGTCTGCCTGCAAATTCCGCCCGGTTACCTGCCAAACGGCTTTCATCAGCGTTTCGGAATGCAGTCGTCGCACTTCTCTGTTAATGACGAGCAACAGGGTCAAGGGATCAACAACAACGTGCGTACGCCGACTGACTATGGTGGCCAGGTCATGCACGGGGGCAGGTACCGTTGGGTGAGAGAAGGGAGTGTTCTTTTCAGCATCAGACGGAGCGATGGAAATCTCATTGCGCTCTCCCAGGACAAACGGCAGACGTATATACACCGGGTAACGTTCCGCATATTGTCGACACAGTGGCAAAATCGTTTCCATAATGTAAAGTTCCCGGCGAATGCGCATATAGACGTGAGGCAGTCGCACCAGTAGACGCAGTCGAACGCCCCAGCGAGAAGCGGATGTTTCGTCCATCAGTTCGATCCAGCACACTGCAAAAATTCCCGCTCCGATGACTGCGGCGCCGACGGCTTTCCACCACAGCCCGAGCGCCAGCAGGACTCCTCCAGCCAACAATGCGTACGTCATTGGACTCTCCGCCCCTTTCCCCACACTCTCAAGTATGGAACGGAACAGACGGATTCAGTCTCCTGTCAAAAGAAATTACAATGCCTGTTCCAAAAAGGTTCGGGATAAGACGCCTGTAACAGACATCGCCTTATGGCCTCATGGCGCCAGTCGGTAACGGACAGCTCCGTTTGTATCGCAACTGCTTGTGACTTGACCGACGGTCTGCGCGAAATCAAGGTGTCCTAACACTTCGGACACAATGAGCGTAATCTCCTTGAGATGACGCGGAAACAGCGCGGAGGCCAGTTCCCACACTGTACACTCGTCCGCGCCAATCGCCGTCATAAGCTGCGCAATCCGCGTATCCTGATCTCGCAGGCGACGGGCAATCAGTGTCTGCGGATCAGCGATGGACTCGCCGTGACCCGGCAAGATCGCCGAAGTTTTCAGCGCAAGCAGCTTCAAAAACGTCTCCCGAAACCGTGCGACACTCTGTATCCTGCCGAAGCACTCCTCATCCGGTTCGATCAGGGCGTTCGCGGAAATATGTTGGATGCACACGTCTCCTCCAATCATCACGCGATCGTGTTCCCGCCATAGCGAGATGTGGCTCTCAGAGTGCCCCGGTGTGTATACGATGCGCCAGCCGCGGACGATGTCACCCTCCGTCGCGTTCCCATCCGGACTCACGGGCCGCACCATTTGGCGGTACGAATTCCGCTCCACGCGGGCAGCCTCCCACAATAAGCGGGACAATCCACATGCGCGGTATAACTGCTCGAAAAATTCGTCTTCCGCACGCATCGACTCCCGTGTAGGCTGCAACCACCTCATTAACAGAGGATGGCCGATCAGGCGGGCGCCCGTACGTTCCTTAAGTGCGGCAGCTCCGCCTGCATGATCTGCGTGCCCATGAGTCAACACGATGGTATGAACCTGATCTGGTGCACAACCAATGTCACTGAGCCCCTGTTCCAAGGCAGCCATTGACTCTTCCGTACCCAGTCCTGCGTCAACCACCATAACACCCTGTTCGTCAGGAACCAGATACGCATGCACATCTCCCACTGAAAACCCGGTTGGCAAGGCACAACGATAAACCCCGGGCGCGATTTGTGCCACGTTTGCACTTGTTGTCAAATCATGAAGCCTCCTTATGGTCCTCCACTGAATTGTACTCGTCAGTCGACGTCGCCGCCACCCGTGGATCTCCTGTACTAGAGTCATAGAGTCGCGCATAGGGTACAGTGAACCTACTTTGCCGCATGACGACAATTTTGAGAGAGTCAGCGCAGTGATCGAAAGGAGTACCCATGATCGGCCAACAAAAGATCCGCCGGAACCGGAGACAGAACCAACTCGGTTTCCACCTCCTGACAGCGATGCTGTTTATGGCTACAACCCTTGCAGGACTGCTGCTTGCCCTGTCGCTATACGGCGGCGGCAAGACTGCAAGACTCGCTCTGGCATCAGGCCAAACGTTCTTCCACGCCCTCGAGACGACTGCGGTCATGCAGATTGAACCTGCCAAATGGCCATCGCCGCTCAGTGCGTCTCTATCGTTCGCCCTACTGTCCATGAGCGGTCTGTCAGCGTATCACACCTCGCAAGCGGTCGCTGTCGCACCACCTTCACAGCCCCCTCATGTTGTTCCATGGTCAAGCGTCGTCAACACACTGGCACGCAGGGTCTCCGATTCACACCGATTGACAGTTGGCTGGGCGCTTGACACAGGAGCAACGAATCTGGAGGCCACTCTTGCACAGACGCCTGGCCTCACGGTTCTTGCGCCCAAGTGGCTCCACGTCGATGGGTTGAACGGCGCTATCGCCGGCCAAATTGAACCGGGCGTCGTGAGAAAGGCCAAGCAGATGGGCGTGCAAACTTGGGCGGTTGTCGACAATGGTTTCAATGGAGCGCTCAGTCACCAGATTTTGCAATACCGCGACCAACAGGACAAGTTGATCGCGCACATCGTCCAGATAGCCGTACAGTCGGGAATCAATGGCATCAATCTGGATTTTGAGGGTCTCTTCCCGGAGGATCGCTGGAATTACACCCGATTCGTGACGGTCCTGGCCAACGCGCTTCACAAACACGGCCTTGCGCTATCGGTAGACTTGCCTCCCGATATCGCGTTTGGCAACAACAGCGGTCCCTATAATCACGCCGCTCTCGCGAAAGCCGCCAACTACATAGTGCTAATGGGATATGATGAGTATTGGGGGGGCGAACAGACGGCAGGGCCGACGGCCTCTTTGCCTTGGGTGAAAGGATCTGTGAAGGACATGATCCAAACGGGTGTTCCTGCACGCAAGTTGATCCTTGGCCTGCCGTTTTACACCCAGGAATGGACACTGAATCCAAACGGGTCAGTGGTTTCAAGTACAGCGCTGTCGCTTGTGCAAATGCGTGACATTGTAGCTCAGCAGAAGGCCAAAATCCGCTGGAATCGCAGCCTGGGTCTACACTTTGCAACGTTTGTGCAAGGCGGGTTTGCTCACGAAATCTGGATGGAAGACAGGCGCTCCCTGCTGCTGTTTGCGGACATTGTAGCGCAGGATCATCTGGCAGGCGCCGCAGCCTGGTATCTAGGCCTGGAGCCCACGTCCGTCTGGTCATCTCTTGTGAACGCCGTCCGTTCCGTCATCGCCTAGTCGCCACCAAATACGACAGAAGCCCGGCCACCGCACTTGCGTAAAGGTGGCCGGGCTCTTGTCGTCCGCTCAGTTGCAAACCTACCGCAACTGACGGAGTACGTCGAAAATCTCTTCGTTGTCAGGCTGCTTGTCGATCGGATGCACGTCAATGAAGCGCACGACACCCTGCGCGTCAATCACGAACAGCGCTCGCTCATTATATCCTTCAGCCCGCAGCACGCCGAAGTTTTCAGCGACTGATCCGTGCGGATAGAAGTCAGAGCAAAGCGGGTACGTGATGCCCCCGATGGATTTCTGCCAAGCTTCATGACTGGCCAAGCTGTCTACGCTGATGCCCAGAACCTGGGCGTTGTGCTCCTCGAAGCGAGCGAGGTCGTCTTCGTAGGATGGCATTTGCGCGCCTCAAACGGGCGTCCAGTCTAAGGGATAAAACGCGATCAGCACGTTTTTGCCGCGAAATTCAGACAGTGTGACGGTGCGACCGCCGTGCGCCTGGAGCGTGAAATCCGGAGCCTGATCCCCAACTTTCAGGGTCTTGGTCTCTGTAGCACCTTTTGGCATCGTATCCCTCCTCAATATGATTTTTCCCTCGTCTCTTATTATAAGCGTTTAAAAACAAAACTCAAAAGACGGAAGGGGGTGCATCGGCTGCTTGTGAGGCTGTTATCAGCCCGACACTCCGCAGGACAACTGGCGCCAGGCGCGTCGTTCATCGCTCAGTGAGGGATCCAGACCGTGGGGTTCGTAAACCTCCGTGGTTCCCGCATTGTCAAGCCAGTCCAGGACTTGGCCGGGAGTCCAGACTGCGGCGGCAAGACCGGCCAACAATGCGGTTCCAAGCGTGGCCGAGTCACCCTGTCTCACGGTCAACGGTCTGTCGACGATCGCCGCTTGAAACGAAAACAGGGATGGCAGCGCATAACCGCCCACATCCGTATGGAGACGCACAATGCGTTGACCCGTGGCTCGTTGCACATTTTCCACCAATTCGGCAACGTGATAAGCCATGGCGCGTAAGGCTGCGGCATAAATCGAATCCAGCGAGGTCGTAGAGTCGATTCCAACGATGGCCGACCGGCCCAAGGCCTGTGGCATGGAACCCACGAGCACGCTCCGATCGGTAAACAGGGGCAGAGCGATCTGTCTGTCGAGTTCCCGGTGTTCCTTGAGATCCGCCGACCGTAGACCGCCCTTTCCCTCCAGCCAATCCAAAACGAGTTGCGGCGCTCCAAAGCGGCCAACGAACATGCGCGGGTAAAGAGTATAATTTCGCATGGGAACAGGGTGATTGGTAATACGACCCAGCGCATCCATGCGGATATCCTTCTCCTCTGCAGTGAGAAACACTGCAAATCCCTGGTGCTGATACGAGACAAACGCTTCGTTGGGCCCTGAGATTGCGGCGCCAAACAGCGTACTGCCCGCTATGGTCGTGACAGCGGTGATCGGTACAGTCGCCCCATGCAAGTAGGTGGCGCTGATCGTTCCGAGAGATCCCTGTTCATCCACAATCCGCGGCAGAGCCGGCGCCATCTCGGGAGACTGGAACAACGTTTTCATGTGCGCCGCAAACCGGTGTCCAGAGGCCAGCACATGAGTAGTGCCCTGGGTCAAATTCCACACCAGCCAACTGTCAACACCGCCAACGCGGCACGCGCCGCGTCTTGACGATGTGTCGCGCCGCTCCTTCGCTTTTTGCAGGCATAGTTCCAACCATTCAGTCATATCCTCGTCAGTCAAATCTCTATCAGGAAGGGGCCGAATGGGCGCCAGAGGCGCTCCTGACACACTATCCCAGATTGCCATCATGTCATCGGCCGCCGCAATCCCGATGGCAGAGAGTTCCCAGGCTGAAATGTCGGCCCGTCGGAGCGCCGTTTCAATTAGAGTAATGGCGCCGCTCAGTAACGCGTCCGCATCCAGTTCCCCCTGCGCAGTTTCCCCGTCGTCAAACACGCGTTCCGCCATGCCCGTCACCTGTCCATGTCGGTCGACAATCGCCGCTGACAGTGTATTGTTCCTTTGCAATAGACCCATCACATACTGCGAGCGACCGTTCATCCCGTTCTACCGCCCTCTTCCCGCTGACCTGCTCCAACGTCTCTTTCAGCCGACAGCCGACCTCACCATATGGCGATTCGCCGCCGTATACGCAATCCATTTGCCTCATTTTACCGCAAAGAGCCCGCCTGTAGCGACAGGCGGGAAGAAAATTCGCGCAGACTGGTCACTGCTTCAAAAATGAGTCCAGGATCGCGTCGCAATAGTCTTTTGACGTTTGCAGGCGGAGCAGAAACCCCTGCGAGATTTCCAGCGACGCCCGCCGGTCCGAGGCGGCCAGCGGTTTGATGATTTCTTCAAAGAAACCCGCGGCGTGTCCTACATCCGCATCGATGTGCTCGGTCAGATACCCCAGGCGATTTCGTTTCATGCCGTGACGTTCGCATGCGCTCACAAGCTGTTGGCAGCGAAACGGCGCGTTTAGTTCCAAAGCCGCGAGGTAGCCCGCCAACCGCCACACGTGACGGCGGTCAAGCGCCATGCCTAGCTGCATGTTGCTGCAGGCGAGCGCTTCCGTAAAAGGCTCGGTCTGAACCGCGTGTTCCATGTGACCGTGGTCCAGCACGTAGGCGCTGGTGTTACGAAACAGATTGGCGTGTACGCGGTCGGGATCGCCATGGCCCATCTCGTCTGCAAAGTTGTCCGCATATTCGTCCTTGACTGGTCCGTCAAGACCAATCTGGGCCAGCGCGATGAGATCGTCAAAATGCGCGTCCAGGCGGCTCTCTTGAAAAAAGAACGCTTTGACGTCAGCAAGCGGAGCCGCGTCGCACAGATACGCGAACACCGGATGATGAGACGCTTCATGATAGGCGTTGATCTCTGTCAGGTACTCGGTCAAACTTTCGGGATCTTCTGGCACAGGATCCACGTCCAGTGTCGCCAGCCGCCCCAATTCATAGCCCAGATACCGTTCCCACAACGCTTTGCGAATCTCAAATGCCACTCGGGACAGGTGATTATGCGCGCCCCAACTATGCGGATGGGCACTGTGTGTAGACAGTAACGCATGCAGTGTCGTGTGAAACTCGCTCCGTTGATCACTACAGCCCTCCAGAAAGGCGGACTCGCACAGGCTGTGCGTTCGCGCGTAGATCTGCGTGATTGCCTGCGCGGACGCCGCGTCGAGTTCCGGCGACTCCAGCAGTTGAACGTGTAACGGTCGTTGAAACTGGGCGGCATTGGAATGATCCATGTAGACGATTCACGCTCCCCGGCCATAGTCATTAGCAACATTCTACGCCCTGCGTCAGACTGTTAGACCTTTATCGGACCATGATTTACGGGAAGAAGCGATCGATCGGCAAGTCTGTCACAACACGGAAGGTGGCAGGGGGATCCTCTGACACCCCTGCAAAAGTCAGCGCGTCGCCCACTCCCAGAAAGTGAAACCCGGCGCGGCTCGCGGCGATGGCGTCAGACACGGAATCGCCAATGACGTAAACATCGCCCGGCGAAAATCCATTCGCGCTGCGTTGGTACGTGTATGGATGGGGTTTAGCCAAAGCAAATGGCGCGGCGCCCATACTCTCCTCCTCCCTGCGCACCTCATCGATCGTACAGATGCGGTCTGGCGCAAATGCGTTCCAGAGCCCGAACCGGAGCAGGGTCTTCTGCGCTTCCGCGCGCGGACGCCCAGTACCGATGCCTAGTGTAGCGCCGCGATCGCGCAGACTGTTCAGCAATCCATGGAGTAATCCCTTGTCTGCCAACAGTGTCTCCAATGCGCACGTTCCTCTGCGCAGGCAGGCGGTGGATGCGTGACCGTTTCCCAGATAGTAGCGCTGAAACACTGTCTGGACAGCAGAAAACAAATCGCCTGAAGAGGCGAGTTCCCGTTCATTTCCACCACACATGCCTTCGGCGCCCAACCGAATCAGGTCTACGCATGGGCGCGCCATGCTTCGCTCCCGATCCCTGAGTTCCGCGATCAGAGCCTGACCACTTCCCGCAATGGTCCGCAATTGTTCCATGGCGGCCGCGCCAAAGTGTTGAACGGCAAAATCATGCTTTCGTGCAGCAATCTCGCAACCTGCCAAAACCACAAGCGCGTATGCTTTGTCCCAGTTGCTGTTGAGCGCCCGTTCCCGCAACGCGCGCAGGAGCATGGGCGGCAAAAACCATTCGCGCAGCAATCGGAAATCATCCAGAGTGGAAGACTCCCACGGGCGGTTGAAATGAACATGCGGATGCAGGAGAGAAACAAATTCTCCGACTGTTGCAGCCGCAGCGTATAAGTAGGCGTCTTCCGACAACAGAACACCATCCAGATCAAACAACACCAGCTTAGCCATGACGTGTCACTCCGCGCACTCAACATCTGTGCTCACGTCGTAAG
>JAJZCB010000027.1 GCA_021846285.1 Bacillota bacterium | reverse complement strand
AGCCTGAGTATCGCAAGATCAAGGAACGGTACAGCCTGGTGGAGATCTGCGAACAGCCAGAATTATGCGCGCAGGTAAGCATGCTTCCTGTTCAGCAGTTGGGGGTTGACGCCGCCATACTGTTCTCTGATATTATGATTCCCGTTGGCGCCATGGGGGTGCCCTTTGAAATCGAAGCGGACCGTGGTCCGGTGATTCACCGGCCGGTCCGCACGCAAGAGGATGTTGCGAGACTGACGGAAGTGGATCCTGAACGCGATTTGCCTCATGTTCTCGAGACCATACGTCTGTTGCACGGCCAACTCACCGTGCCTTTGATCGGGTTTGCAGGCGGTCCGTTTACCCTCGCGAGTTACATGATAGAGGGCGCACCGTCTCGAGAACACCTGTTGACAAAGAGCATGATGTACAGAGATCCACAGACCTGGCAACAGTTCATGGATCGACTGGCGACAATGATCATCGTTTACATGCGGGCTCAGATTCAGGCGGGGGCGTCGGCAATTCAGATTTTTGACAGTTGGGTGGGGAGTCTGGCCCCTGAGGATTTTCAGGAATATGTCCTGCCTGCGATGAAAAAAATCTTCGCCAGCCTCAAGGATCTCAATGCCCCCCTGATTTACTTCGGGGTCACGACGGCGGATCTGTTGCCGCTCTTGCGGGAAACCGGCGCCGATGTCATTGGCGTCGACTGGCGCACCTCTGTGCACACCGCGCGTCAGCGAATCGGGAACGATCTTGCGCTGCAGGGCAATCTGGATCCAACTGTTCTGTTGGGCCCGTGGCCGGAAGTGGAGCGGCGCGTCCGTGCGATCATCGACGCGGGCATTCAGCACCCAGGGTTCATATTCAATCTGGGTCATGGGGTGTTGAAAATGGTTGAGGTGGACCAGTTGCGGCGGTTGACGGCCTTTGTACATGAATACAGCGGGCAAAAGTTAATGGAACGAAGCGAGGGAATCCGTCCATGAAAGACGCGCTGGGCGTCTTGTTGATGGCGTATGGAACGCCTGCCAATCTGGATGAAATCGAAGCGTACTACACGCACATCAGGCACGGACGCCCACCCACGAAGGAATTGCTGGATCAGTTGAAGGGTCGGTATGAAGCGATCGGCGGCTGTTCACCGCTCAATCAGATTACGCGGGAACAGGCGCGATTGCTTGAGGAAGAGTTGAACCGACGCCACCGTCCAGAGCGGGGAAGCGATGCCGTGAGTCATGGAGAGTGCAGAGTGTATGTGGGCATGAAGCACTGCTCCCCATTCATCGCGGATGTCGTTGCGCAGATGGCGAGAGAGGGCGTTACACGATGCGTCGGTATTGTGCTGGCGCCGCACTATTCGTCCATGAGCGTTGCTGTATACATCCGGGAAGCCACTGAAGCTGCGGCACAGTATGGCGTCGAAGATCTGTCGTTCGTGCGCCAGTGGCATCTGCAGGACGCATTGTTGGATGCGCTGCAAGAGCGGCTGCAGGTGAGTCTGGGTCGCTATTCTGAGGAAGAAAAGGAACGCCTCAAGATCGTTTTTTCGGCCCACAGCCTTCCCGCGCGGATCGTGGAACAGGGAGATCCGTATCCTGCGCAACTGCTGGAGACGAGCAGAGCGCTAGCCGTCCGCGTCGGCTGGCCAGACTGGCAATTGGGCTGGCAGAGTGCGGGCCGCACTGCAGAGCCGTGGTTGGGTCCGGACATTTTGCAGGTGCTGGACGACCTGGCGACGCAGGGGTACAGGGCGGTTCTCAGCTGCCCTGTCGGGTTTGTGTCCGATCATCTTGAGGTGCTGTACGACCTGGATATCGAGGCAGCAGCGCGGGCCGGGGGGCTGGGGATCCATTTCGAGCGGACGGCTTCACTCAACACAGACGGGAGGCTGATTGCGGCTCTCGCCGATGCTGTCGAGGCCTGGCTGGATTGATTGCTCCCCGCTCGCCGCTGTTACGCGAGCGCGTCCAACCGAAGCACGCCCACTACATGATCGTGTTCCTGCAACACGCCGTGGGCGGAATCTCCCTCTCTGTTCCGCCACTCTATGAGCGCCTCGTCGACTTCCAGAATGTCGAGTGCTTCGTCGACGACGTACGCGGCATCCTTTGTCACGAGCAGTCGGGTATCATCTCCCCAAGGGGCGAGAACCGCCCCAAGCCGTTGCCGCATGTCGATGACTGTCACTACTGTACCGCGGAGATTCGTTATGCCGAGGATATGAGACGGGGCTGTCGGCACACGCCGAACGGTCGGTACACGTTCGATGGACCGGATTGCCTCGATGGGGAGAGCAAAGTACTCCTGCGCGATGCGGAACTTGACGAGTTTCAAGGGAAAGCCTCCTCCAATGCGGTGATACTGGCTAGATTTGAAATCGCAGCGACTGGCGGTTGAGAGTTTGCGCGTGTTCTGACACTGTTGCCGCTGCGGCGGCGATCTCTTCCGTGGCCGCAGTCTGTTCTTGCGCCGTTGCTGAAACGGTCATGATTTCCTCAGCGACCTGCGACGACAGTCCGCTCATGTGTTGCATAGCTTCGCGCAGGGCCATCGCTTGGCGGACCATGTGCGTGGCAGAGAGCGAGACTTCCGCGGTGTGCTCCGATACATCCTTGACGGACGAGTCAATGACGGCAAATATACCGCTGACTTCTGTCATGGCTGCGGTGCCGGCGTCGACCTGTTTCTTTTCTTCATTTGCGGCCCTGACAGAAGCGGCTGTCTCCTGTTGGATGAGTACTATCAGTTTTGCAATGTCCGATGACGCCGCGCGTGATTTTTCCGCGAGTTTTCGCACCTCATCGGCGACGACGGCAAATCCGCGCCCCTGTTCGCCTGCCCGCGCGGCCTCGATGGCAGCGTTTAGAGCGAGTAGGTTGGTCTGTTCAGCGAGATCGTCAATGAACTGGATGATTTCACCGATTTCGTTCGAACGTGCGCCCAGTCGGTCGATGCGCACCTGGTTGCTTTCCACATTGTCTGCAATCAGATTCATCTGGGACAGAGTGCGCTTGACAACCGAGTCACCCTGTGTATTTTTGTTTACGAGTTCAGTGACTAACCGTGAAGTTGCGAGCGCACTCTCCTCGACAGTTGAAATGGCCGAGAGAACTTGCTGCAAGACGGCTTCCATGGCGTTAATGTGCGCGTTTTGCAGGTCGGCTGCTTCACTGACGTGCATAGCCGATTCTGCCAGATGACCGGCGGCGGAGGCGACCTCCTCCGTGGTCGCGTTCATTTCTTCACTCGTGCCCGCGAGCTCGCTTGCGGTGTTTTGTATTTCGCCGATCAATTGCGCCATGGCAAGCTCCATTTGCCCAAACGCCTTGAGAAGTTCCCCCGTTTCGTCACTTGGCACAGGGCCTTGGTACGAATGAGTGAACTGGCCTTTGGCCATGTCTTTGGCGAGTTCGACGACGCGCCGTACGCCGGCCGTGAGTTGCGCGGAGAGCGCAATCTGGAGCGCCAGCGCTACGATGAGAGCGATGATGGTGCCGATAAGCGCGGTCAGACGCGCAGAGGCCATGTTCTTTTCGAAAGCCGCCTGTGCGGTGGTTCGGTTAAGCCTGACGCTTGTGGTGAAGTCAGTGAGCGATCGCGTAATCGGACTCAGTGGAATTTTCACGAAGTCGGCCTGCGCTTGCGTTCGCTGTTGACTGGTATCGATCATGGTCATCCACTGGTAATTCTTTAGCAGATACGAAGACCAGTTTTGCTCGAACGTTTTCAGGTCACGGTTGTAGATCGCCTGTTGACTGGGTGAACTCTGTTTGATCAACGTGAGCAAGCTCTCAACATGGGCGGTAATTCCCGTGAGATCTGCCTGATATTCGTTCATGTAGGTCTGCTCCTGGTTTCCGGTCGCCATCAGGTAACGGGCGCTCTGATCATCCGCCGACCGCACCAGATGATCGACGGTCTCAATGGCGGTCAGGATTCGATCATCACCGGTCAGGATGTTCAGGGCCTGCGTTTGTGACCGTCCATACTGCTGAGCGACAAGTCCAATCGTGATGACAAATATGATGCTTGCCGCGAGCGCTGAAATGACGAGTTTCATGCGAATGCTTACCATGAGAATACCACCTTTTTCATTGTGCCCATCCCCGTCAGGTGGAAAGATCGTTCTGACGTCACTCCATAAATGCGTTTGGATCGATGATCAGCGCCACTTCTCCATCACCCAATATCGTCGCTCCGGAAAAATAGGGAATTGCTGTGAGTTTGTTGTCAAGCGCCTTGACAACGACTTCTGACTGATTGAGCAGCTCGTCCACAACAAGGCCTGCCACGCGATCCCCTCTATTGATAAACACAATATGACGTTCCTGACCTTGACCACTTTCCGCGAATAGTTGACGGGAGCGGACGACATCTACGACCCTTCCTCGCCAGACGACGGTCTCTCTGCCCCCTACTGTTTGCGTTGTTTTCAGGATGGCAGTCTCACCAATGCTGTTCACCGGGATCAAGTAAGGATTGTCGCCGATGCGCACCAGCAGACCGGTCATGATGGCGAGAGTCATGGGCAACCGCACGGTGAAGCGAGTGCCTTTGCCAAGTTCACTGTGTGTATCGATTTTTCCAGACAGCGATTCTACCTTGTTCTTGACGGCGTCCAGACCTACTCCGCGGCCTGACAGATCGCTCACAGTGTCGGTCGTCGTGAATCCCGGAGTAAACAGCAGTTGCTGGATCTGTTGATCTGACAACGCGGTGTGTCTATCCACGAGTCCGCGGTCCATGGCTTTGGCGACGACCCTCTGCAGGTCTATGCCCTTCCCGTCATCTTCCACTTCAATGAAGACATGATTGCCCGAGGCAAAGGCGCGTAGCACAATGCGTCCAGTCGGGGGTTTCCCCTTTGCAGCCCGGTCGGCAGGAAGTTCTAATCCATGATCCAGGGCATTTCGCAGCATATGCATAATCGGGTCCCCAATTTCTTCGACCACGGCGCGGTCAAGTTCCGTGGCTTCGCCCTCGATGACGAAATCAAGCAATTTCCCCAATTGTTGGGCTGTGTCTCTCATCATTCGCGGAAAGCGGCTAAATACTGTCTGAAGGGGAACCAGGCGTGTGGACATGATCAACTCCTGCAACTGGCCTGACAGTGTGCTCAGGTGATCGACGGTGTCGCTGAGGCCGCTGTGATCTATGTCTGATTGGATGCGTTCCAGACGAGTTTTATCGATGACCAGTTCGGCGACCAGGCTCATTAGCTGATCAAGTTTGTCGGTATCCACCCGTACAGTCGAGCCGTGCTTTCGTTGCGACCGTTCAGTGGCTTTGTTCAGTGGCATCGAACTGTCGCTGTTGGCGAGATCTCCCGTTGCCGCCTCCTGATGAGCGGGGGTTGACGGCGAAAGTACGCCGGGCTGGTTCTCGTCCGCCCACTCTGTGATCGACTGGACAACGAGTTCCGAAATCTCCCCCAGAACACCTTCCACAGTGGCTCTGTCTTCCGTGGATGCAAGCAGTACCTTGATGTCTCCTGCATAGTGCCCTGATTCAAGCACTACTGCGTCGGGATACATGGACAGCACGTCGTTTTGATCGATGCGCTGCAGCCACTGAGCGAATCTGGCCATCGGCATGAGACAGTCCTCTGTAAAACCAAGGTGAATCTGGTATATACGATGGCCGCTATCGATGATCGTCCTTAGTACGGCAACAGTCTCAGGTCCTGGGAACTCTGCCGCAGCCGGAAGAGAGGGTTTCCCGGGAGGTGGTGAGGCGATCGCCATCTCCGGGGCGAGAGCGCTCGCAAGTTCCTCTAACGTCTCATGGAGCGGCAAATCGGGTTCCATCCCGGTGTCTGCTATCGCGTCCACGAGGGTCTCAAGTGTATCCAGGGCGTGCAAAAGCGCGCCGATCACCGCCGGGGAACTCGCGATGCGCTGTTGCCGCAAGTCTTCCAGCAAATGCTCCGCGTGGTGCGTAATATCGCTCATTCGAGAAAAACCCATGGTCATGGCCATGCCTTTAATAGTATGAGCGGCCCGAAACACATTGGCGATGGTGGACAGGTCTCCTGCTCTCTCCACTTCCATAAGACCGTCCGACCATATCTGGAGATGCTCACGGGTTTCGTCGATAAACATGGATAGATATTCTCTTGGCACACACGGTCACTCCCTACGCTGTACCTCCGAGTTGGCCTGCCGTGTCGCATGATCGGCGTCTCGATCAAGTCGGATATTCATGCAGCGCCCGCGATTGGAAGACGCCAGTCAGGCAGATCTATACGGTTTATACTGAGTTGCTGCCTATCACGTAATCAAGGTGATCTTAGCATAGACGTGGGCGATTTGTCACACTGCTGGTCCTGATTCGGCTGTTACGACGGGGTCAGTCGGTATTTGAGGGAAAATATAACAGAATCTATGCAAAAAGAGACGCAACCGGTGACGGTTGCGTTAGATTTCCAGTCATGCGGATCTATTCCGCGAAGGTCAGATTGCCATAGCTCGCAATCACTGTCTGGGTGTACACCCAACTGTTGGATGGGGTTTGCGCTGGATTGTAGAACACATAGGCGTTTGGCACCACATTGTCTCCGTTCAGGACAGCCTTGGCCGCCGACGCATCCAGCGCTGTCGGCTGCACCTTCCATATCCAACCATTGGCGACGCATGTGAATTGCGCATGTCCGTTGATGGTTTGAAAAATTACCCCTTGGATCGTGTTTGCATAATAAGGGTTGTGCATCCGATTTACAATCACATCGCCGACGGCGATCTTGGCATTCATTGGTTGTTGTCCGGCTTCGGCTGCGATGACGCGGGTCAGCCAGTACAGGTCATTGCCTCCGCTCGCTGTCGTCGCTGCGGACGCAGAACCAGAAGTGCCAGTGGATGCAACGGGCGACGAACTGTTTGCTTCCGGAACTTGAAGTATCTGGCCGGGTTGCAGGTCTGTCGGGCTCACTTGCGGATTGGCGGCTTGCAATGCGTACCAGGACACTCCCAGACGCTTCGCGATCAGCCATTCGGTGTCGCCCTGCTGTATTGTATACGTTCGGTTTGACGCCGTGCTGGCCGTAGTTGCTGCGGGAGTTGTGGCCGCCGTCTGCTGCGGAAGTTGCAACTGTTGGCCGATTTGCAGATTATTCGCCTGCAAGCCCGGATTTGCAGCCTCAAGGCTGGTCAGAGACACATGCTCTCTTTGACTGATGAGCCAGAGCGTGTCATTGGCGCTCACTGTATACAGTTGGGCGGCAAACGCCGGGGCGCCGAACAGCAATGAACTCAGCGACAGGGCGGCAATGCTTATCATGCCCGCAATTCGTTTCTTTTGCATAGGACCTCCTCGGGGATGTCTGCTCCCTGGAAACTGCATCATGCGGAGCGATTTCTTTCACCATATCATGTGCGCAGGGCTCGGACTACCCTCGGTTTCTGCCAATCTTGTCAGTTGTACCCGGGCGGTTCGGGTGTTATGCGCTGGAACAGGCTGTCCTGCGCGGCGGGTGAGCAGCGACACAACACCTCACAGATACCGTTAAAGCGACGGCATGCGCAGGGGGAAGAGATTACCGTGAAGGGAAGTTTGTCACACTGCTTGGGAAAACGTCTGGTCTGGTCGAAAACAAAAATCTGACAGACAGCAGCGTTCGACAGTGATCTGCGCGCCGGGATGCTATGGTCGAAGCGGGGGGTGTCCAGGCATGCGCACACGAGTTATGGAGGTGTGGTCGCCGCTGAAGTGGATTGGCATACGCTTTTATGTTGCGGACGAAGGGCAGTGGTACGTCAGGTTAGGAAAAGGCAGTCGACGACCATTGTAGCTGTCACACGGTTCCAAGTGGTTGGCGGCTGATGGCCCGCGCTTGCTGAGTGGTAATGTACCCCACTGCTACCATGCCCTGCAACACTTCTGCCTGTCGTACACGCGCCAAGCGGGGATCGGTCAGAGGGTCGTAGAGACTGGGCGCTTGCGGCAGACCCGCCAGGATTGCGCACTGCGCCGGCGAAAGATTCCATACTGGACGTCCAAAATATGTATTTGCAGCCTGCCCGACACCGTAGGATCCTTGTCCGAGATAGACTTCATTCAAATATAGAGACAGGACTTCGTTTTTCGACATGGATCGGCTGAGCATGATCGCGAGCGCGATTTGCTTGAGCTTGCGCGGGATGGTCTTGGCATCTGACAAAAATATGTCTTTCACCAATTGTTCTGTAATAGTGCTGCCGCCCTGAAGCGGTTTTCCATGCGTTATATCGACGACAAAGGCGCGCGCGATGCCTTCGAAATCGATTCCGTCATTGTGGTAGAAGCTGCGGTCCTCAGTCGCGATCAGCGCCAGTTGGAGGAATATAGGAATACGTTGAAGAGGAACGTAGCCGCCGTGCGCGGCGGCGATCTTTCGCACCCGGGCCACCAGTAGAGCTGGCATACGGGGATTCCATACGGATTGTACATAAAGCGCGCTGGACAGTGTGACTAAGAGGACAAGCGCAATGAGCGTGGAAAGCGCCTTTTTCATGTCGAATTCCTCCCGGCTTGGACGGCGGGCGATCAGCGAGATGACCTGGTGTTCCGGGATCGTTTGCGCATCTCACGGACGACCAGGTCATCCAGTTGCGATGACAGACTGATCATTAAGGGATCGTGGAGACTGCAGTTCTGGCTGAACAGTTCTTCCATGAGTCTGCGCAGCGCGGCCATCTGCTCGACTGTCTGAAATGCGTCCGCGGGCAGGGAATCACGGTCAGGGCGCGAGCCGTTGGTGTGATTCGGCACCTCTTGAGCACCCGATTTCTCTATCGTAGTGTGTATTCGACCAAATTCGGAATTAGTCGTCATCGTACCACAGTTTACGACAAATGTCCTGACATTGGGATGACGATATGGTGACGAGAGATCCGGATGTCTCTGGTCGGGCGGCCAGTGAACGCTGGATCCAGTTCGGGTTCGCATGGGTGTTCCCTTACGATTTACCCTTATGCGCGTACCGGAGCGCTAAGTACTTGAGTGATTTCGGTGAGCGCGAGATCCAGTTCGTCTTTGGTTATGATGAGCGGAGGCGCAAAGCGGATTACATTTTCATGTGTTTCTTTACACAACAGACCGCGTTCCATCAGTGCTTCGCAATAAGGACGGGCGGCGTGAGTCAGTTCTACGCCCACAAACAGACCTTTGCCCCGGATGGACCGTATGGCGGGGTTGCGGATCTGACGGAGTTTTTCGATAAAGTATTGGCCCAGTTCCAGGGAACGTTGAGGCAGGTCTTCCTGTTCGATGACATCCAGGGCGGCGATGGCGCAGGCGCAGGCAAGCGGGTTGCCGCCAAAGGTGGATCCGTGGGAGCCCGGTTCAAAGACGCCAAGCACATCCCGGTTTGCCGCAACGGCTGAGATGGGCATCACGCCTCCGCCGAGCGCCTTGCCAAGCACATAGACGTCCGGGTTCACACCTTCCCAGTCACACGCAAACATCCGGCCCGTGCGCCCGAATCCACTCTGGATTTCGTCGGCCACAAAAAGCACACCGCTTTCCCGACAGAGTTCATAAGCCTGTCTGAGGTAACCTTCTGGCGGTATGATGATCCCCGCTTCACCCTGAATGGGTTCGACAAGGAACGCGGCTGTGTTTTCAGTGATTGCCGCTTTGAGGGCGTCGATGTCGCCATAGGGGATGAGTTTGAACCCTGGAGTAAGCGGTCCGAATCCACGTTGATACTCGGGGTTTGAAGACATGGAAATGGCGGCCAGCGTGCGGCCGTGGAAATTGCCTTCGCAGACGATGATCTCCGCCTGCCCGGGGGCAACGCCGCGCACGTCATACGCATAGCGCCGTACGGCTTTCACCGCCGTTTCAACCGCTTCAGCTCCGGTGTTCATCGGCAGCACCATATCCTTACCGGTGACTTCGGAAACTCGTTTGTAAAAGGCGCCCAGATTGTCGCTGTGAAACGCTCTCGAAGTGAGGGTCACGCGATCGGCCTGCTCTTTTAGCGCCTGGATGATACGCGGATGGCGATGACCCTGGTTGACTGCCGAGTAGGCGCTGAGCATATCCAAATATTTGCGGCCGGCGGGATCATACACCCAGATGCGTTCTGCCTTGGCGATGACAATGGGCAGGGGATGATAGTTATGCGCGCCATACGTTTCCGTCATCGTGATGATTTCCTGTGAATTCATATTCTGATCCCTCCTGTGTGATAGTATCGACGTTAACATCCATCCCAATGTGAACGGAGTGTCTCCAGATGAAATATTTTATAGGAATCGCGCCCCCCGCAGACATCCAGGCGCAACTTGACGACCTGCGCAGACGTTACCCTGGTCGGCATGCAGATCATATCGAACCGCACATCACCCTGATTCCGCCAGCAGACTATACGGAAACTGCGGAGTGGCTGCATGCGCTGCAGAGTGTCCTTGAGAAACATGCGCCATTTTTTCTATCGTTGGGTTCCTGCGCGTGGTTTGGACAGCGAGTCCTGTATCTGTCTGTTCTGCTGGCTGTCGCGGGCAAGGGCGGGCCTGTTCCTTCCGCCGACCCCCTGGGGGTGTTGCGCCAAGACTTGCTGGACCGCACCAACTCCTGGCGCACGCAGCGCGGTCTTGTTTCGCAAAGGGAGGAACGACCGTTTCGTCCTCATGTAACCTTGGCCATGTCGTCATTTGGAACAGGGTTTGACGACATGAAGAACCTCGCGCGCGAAGCCGATGAACTCAGCAGGGCGTTGGTGTCGTTTCCCGTCAACGCCGTTCGCGTATATGCGCGTCAAAAGGCCCGTTGGGAACGTTATGACGATCTTGCGCTTGCCGGTTTCAGCGCTTGACCGCAGCGCGGCTTACAGAGGTTGTTCAAAAAGGGTCGAGGTAAGACCCTTCTTGAACAGGCACTTACAGGAAATGCTTTCGCAGGGCGGCCGTCAGTTGCGCTGTTACGTCGTCTGTGCTGTGTCCTTCGATTTGATGTCGTTCGATCAATTGTAAAAACTGTCCGTCTTTCATGAGCCCAATCGAGGGCGACGAAGGTGGATAGTTCGTAAAATATGTGCGGGCTGTTTTGGTGGCTTCGACATCCTGCCCTGCAAACACAGTCACCAGGTGGTCGGGTTTAGGACCTTGCGCCAATGCCGCAGCTACAGCGGGGCGCGCAATGCCCGCAGCGCACCCGCAAATCGAATTGACGACAATCAGGGTTGTGCCGGAGTTTTTCTCGAGCGCCTGTTCGACCGCCTCGGATGTCCGCAGTTCCTGGAAACCGATCTGCGTGAGTTCTTCGCGCATGGGTTGAATGATCTCCAAAAAGATCGGTGAATCGTATGCCATTAGTATCCGTGCCTCCCTTTCATGCGGAGTAACATTGATTATATCACAGCGGAAAAACAGTGTGCACGGCGTCGCTAACGATGAGACGATGAAGTCAGTCATTCCGGCACGGCGTCGTTAGTGTCCATTTCTTCAAGATAGAGAAGCTTGGATGCCTCGTCGTAGGCAAACAGTTCCGCATAGCGACCCCAACCGATCAGCGTGTCAAGTTGCGTTTCCGCTTCTTCCCGACCCAGATTTTTTTGAAGAATCTCGAGGAAAAATTCGCGGGGCATTTGACTGTTGCGTTTGGACTGCAATACCCAGAGGATGCGCTCCATGAACGGCACATACTTCAGCGACTGTTCGCGAAAGATGGTCTTTCGCTCCAAAACTGTCGCATCGGCGAGCTTCCGGCCAATCGGCGTCAAGTCAAAGTCGCCGGATGACACGGTTGCAAATTCAAAGATTCGGCATGTCTCCACGATAGGCAGCAGATCTTCCAGGTCAAAGGCCAGTGATTCGCCGATCTTGTAGAGATCCACCCGCCCGCCCAAGTCGTCCACCAATTCGATGAAACCGGTCACTGCTCCAGGAGCGACGTCGGGAATGATCGTTATCTTGCGAACCGCGGGCGCGCTCGTTTCCGCCACGATCGCCTTGGCGTCTTTCGCCTGAGTGAGAATCGAGTACAATTCGTCCACGAGGCGGGTGAATGGATCGGATTTGCGGTCGCGCCAGTGCGGGAGGGGGATCTGCATGTTGTTCACAATACGCGCTGGATCTCTGGATAACACCAGGGCTCGGTCAGCCATATAGACAGCTTCCTCGATGCCGTGCGTGACAAGAACGATCGCCTTCGTCGGAATTTTACCCATCTGCCAGAGTTCTAGAATATCGCGTTTCAGGTTTTCCGCCGTCAGTACATCGAGCGCTGAAAATGGTTCGTCCATGAGCAGTATGTCCGGTTCCATGACGAGCGCTCTGCCGATTCCCACGCGCTGCCGCATGCCGCCCGACAGTTCTTTGGGATACGCGCCTTCAAATCCGTCAAGTCCGATCATGTCAATGGCCGCGATCGCTTTGTCCCGCTTCTGCGTCCGGGTGATGGTCGCGTACCGCAACCCCAGTTCGACATTTTCCAGAACGGTTAGCCAGGGGAATAAGGCGAATGACTGAAACACCATGCTGACGCCGGGGTTGGTTCCAGTAAATGGCTGCCCCCTGTATAAAACCTGTCCAGCGGTCGGCTGAATCAGTCCGGCAATGATGCGCAGCAGTGTGCTTTTACCCGATCCCGAGGGGCCGAGCAGGGCGACAAAATCGCCTTCCGCCACCCGCAGATCAATATCGCTCAAGACGTGAAACTGGTTGCCGTTTGCTCCGGAAAATACCTTGGAGAGATTCTTGACTTCAATCAATGTGGCGGCAGTCAAGGCGAACGCCTCCTTTCTCGTGCGAAACAGTGGTAGAGCGGACGTTCCCAGTGGGCCATGGGGTTAATCCAGACGATATTTGGTCTCGGCCAGCCGGTATAGCGGTCGCCACAGAATTCGGTTAACGATCACGACAAATATCGACATGACAGCGATGCCGAGTGTAATCTGCGCCCAGTTGCCGTCTGTCGTGGCGTGTACGATATACGCGCCGAGTCCCGAAGCAGACAGTGTATGCGATTTCCACCTGGTTGCCTCAGCCACGATGCTGGCGTTCCATGCGCCGCCGCTAGCCGTGATCATCCCCGTAATCAGATAGGGGAAAATGGCTGGCAAAATAAGCGTTTTCCACCGTGTGAGGCTGCTCAGGTGAAGAATCGACGACGCTTCGCGCAACCCGCTTGGAATGGCCATGGCGCCTGCAATCACGTTAAACAGGATATACCACTGTGTGCCAAGCATCATGAGCAGAACGGAGCCTATGTTCAGGTTGAAGTGCCAGGCCACATAGAACATGGTCACGAAGGGAAACACCATGTTGGCAGGGAAGGAAGCGGCGACCTGCACGATCGGCTGAGCGATACGGGACAGGCGGCTGTTTAACCCGATGATGACGCCGACAGGGATTGCCCAGAGTGCGCCCAAGGCGGTCGCAGCAATGACGCGCAGGAACGTGTAAAAACCCACCTGGAAGGCGTTCAAAATCTGTGTCCAGCCAAGTTGAACAACCTGGTGAACGGCGCCAACGGTGAAGCGGGCGCCGAAAAGAACGACAAGCGCAAGCAAGATCCAGGAAGTCTTTTTGGGGAGTCGCAAAGTTCGCTTGCGCCGGGGAATCGACAATCTGGCCATGGAACTCCCGATCTGCGTCGGCAGATTGGCAAGCGGTTGGAAGATGGCCCCAAGCACGGCTTGTACCCATTCAGAACGCCGCAGCAGTTGCAAAAACCAGGACGTGGGTTCGTTCTCCGAGTTGTTGACATCGAGTTTGTATTTCTGCGACCATGCAACGATCGGACGCCACACAAACTGATCGACGGCCACGATCACGACGATCATGGTCGCGATACTGTACAGCATCGCCTGCACATTGCCCTTCAGATACGCCTTGGACATATAGGATCCGATACCAGGCAACTGAATGTTTTTATGGAGCACAGTGATTGATTCTGAGGCGGCGAGAAAGAACCAGGCCCCACCGAATGACATCATGCTGTTCCATACGAGACCGATCATGCTGGAGGGAACTTCCAGTTTTATGAAGCGCGCCCAAGGCCGCAATCGATAGATGTCTGCGGCTTCTTTGAGGTCATTGGGCATTATGGTTAACGAGTGGTAGAAGCTGAAAGTCATATTCCATGCCTGGCTTGTGAAGATGGCGAAGATACAGGCGCATTCAGCGCCAAAGAGATTGCCGGGAAACAGGGCCAGGAACCCAGTCACCGTAATCGACAAAAAGCCCAGGACGGGCACGGATTGCAGGATGTCGAGCGCGGGAATCATGATGCGCTCCGCAAATTTGTGATAGGCCGCAATGCGGCCATATACGAGAGAGAACGCCAAGGACAGCGTGTACGCAATGAACATGCGCATGAGCGACTGTCCCGCATAGTAGGGCAGGTAGATGGGATTCAGATGAATGACTGGCTGGTTCGTTGAAGACAAAGGCACCACCATGCTCCTGCCCATGTCGAGAATGGCATAGAGCACACCTACAATGATGATGGTCACCAGCAGGTCTGGCCAACCGATGCGATGCTTTGTCCGGATGTACAAAAACAGGCGGTTCATCCCGTCACCTCAGTCCGTGTGCCAAGATTCATTGTACAACATATCCTGGCAACGGTGCGTGGGATGGGCCTGTGCAAACGGGCAAGGATCAGGACTCGGCTGTGAAGACGCGCGTCTTGCGGTTCTTGAGGCGTTGTTTGCGCCAGAAGTACACACAGAGCGCCACGAGAGCTACAAGGACCGCGACTGAAGGAACCGGATATCTCACGACGAGACCCAGGATCACATGCCAATAGGTGCTCAGAGTGGCGCCGATCAGGACAAACAGCGCGCTCCACAGGGCGGCCGAAATAATCGTGATGATCACATACAGCCAGATGCGCATTTTATTCATACCGGCAACGTAGGCGATCAGAACGCGAATGCCGGCGATGAAGCGTCCCAGTCCGACGATAGGGAGGGAATACTTTTCAAAGGCGTGTTCCGCTTTGTCAAGTTTAGCCTCGTCCAGCTTCACATAACGTCCGTAGCGCAGCAGAACAGGCCGACCAACATAAAAACCGATGTAGTAGGCGATGAGCGATCCAGTGAAGGAACCCAAGGTAGCGAACACCAGCAGCGGAAACAGATGCAGCACGCCTCGATGCCACAATATGCCTGACAGGATCAGAATTGTTTCTGCGGGAAATGGAATCAAAAGAAATTCGAGTATCAGGGCGATTACAATGCCAAAGTATCCGTAATGCGCCAGAAGTGCGTGCGGAGACATGGAAACCATCCTTTATGGCAATTTGGCGGCGTTTGTCACACTCTCGGCCACATACTTGAGAGACGAACCATTCTGCATATTTGTTCAGCCGATCCGTAAAACAATGAGTGCCCGAGGGTTGATCGGAGAAACACCGCCTTCCAGATACTGCCTGCGGCGATGACAACTCATCGGCGATATCCTGCACCGACAGGCGCTCATCTGGATTGTACCATTCATGAAGGTTGCTTGCGGCGGTTGGTCAAGAGTGATTGGCGCAAGTTCTTGTGCATACTTCTTCAGTTCGGGGGTCATATTGCCAGTATGTGCGCCTGAACGCGCTCATAGTTCGTCAAGAGAGTGGGGTCCTGGCAGTGTCTTATGAGCAAAAATGGTTCCGCCATAAGAGAAAATGGTTGCGCCTGTTGGCGCTTGCGAGTCTAGAGACGTTCGTCGGGTTATCGCTGCACACAGGAGTATCGGCGGCGGCCACCGGAGCAAAGCCGCACACGACACAGACAGACGGAATGCCGCGACCGCATCAGGCAGCCGTCACAGCGCCGACTGTGGAATATACGATCGTGACCAATGAAATCAAGTCCGCGCCCAAAGGGCATCCCGAGATTGCAGTGTACCGCTTTGATCCTGGTGTGATCGTGGTCCATCGCGGCGACGATGTGGCGCTTCATTTTTATGGAGTAAAAGGGCCGGTGCATCCCATAACGATTGAAGCATACGGCGTCAAGACGTCCGTCTCCCGAGGAGAGATGAAAACCGTGAGGTTTTTCGCGACCCATGCCGGGTATTTCCCGATCGTATGCGAGATTCACCGGACGGTGGAGCAGCACGGTCCGATGGTTGGCATGCTCGTCGTGTTACCGTAAAACGTTCATAACCGAACCCCTACTCTCCTTGTCCCGGGTCCAGTATAATTTGGAGTGGCGACAGGGTTATTGCCATTGCACACTGCCCGGCGATTGCCAGCACAGCGGCATGTCGGGCGAGTCACAGGCAACCCGATAAAGGTGTCTACCATACGCGCCAGTCCAGCCACATGCGTCGAAATACCCTTGAAAGCGCAGATCTGAGTCGGTCCAAATCGGCCCTGCGTTATTAAGCCGTTTTCAAGCAGGGAAAATTAAACTGGATCCGGAAGTCTGGAGTGAAGGGGTGAAGCGATGCGCATCCTGATTGTCGATGACGAGGTAAAGTTGACTCAGGCGCTGGCGCAACTGCTCTCTGAGCAGCAGTACGCAACGGACGTCGCCCATGACGGAATGACTGGACTTGACATGGGGCGCGCTGAAGTTTATGACGTTCTTATCATTGATGTCATGTTGCCTGGCATGTCCGGATATGACATCGTGCGCACCCTGCGGGACGAAGGAGTCTCAACGCCGATGCTGTTGCTCACAGCGAAGGATGCGGTTGACGACCGTGTTCACGGACTCGACAGCGGCGCCGATGACTATTTGGTCAAACCGTTTGCCACCACTGAACTGCTCGCACGGATTCGGGCCTTGACGAGACGTACTGGCGATGTGATGGGAACCAAAGAACTGGCGGTTGGCGAGTTTCGTCTCAATTTGCTGACGCGGCAGGTCACCTGTCGCGACGCGGTCCTTCATCTGACGGCCAAGGAGTTTCAACTGTTGGAACTCTTTCTGCGTAATCCGGGTCAGGTGTTGCCGAAGGAACTGATTCTCGATCGTGTATGGGGCCTCGAAGCTCCGCTCGATACCAATGCGGTGGAGATTTACGTCCACTTTCTGCGCAAAAAACTGCAATCTATGGAAACGACGGGCGGTGAAGGCATGGGCTGCAGCATAGACACCGTCCGCGGTGTTGGCTATGTGCTAAAGGGGCTATAATATGTTGTTCACCCATGCGCGGATCAAACTGACACTTCTGCTGGTGACCATTTTCGCTGTGCTGTATGTGATGGTTGCGGTGGGCATTTACACGGTCACCGATCGGCTTACCATGAGGGAGTTGGACATGCAACTGAGTTCGCAAAGCTTTCCGCTGGCGCGACGGGCGTTGCTGTTTCTGGAGGGTCCCAGCGCTCTGCACACCCGGATCTTATTGGAACATCCATATTCTGCGTTGTCCCGTCACCCGCTGATGGTGATCCGGAATCCCCAAGGGGCCGTACTGTTTGCTGACAACAGTTCCCTAGCGTCCAGTATTCCCTTTTCTTTGGCAGGCATGCGTCACAACGTGCTGTTTTCGACAGTTTACATACGCGCATTGCGCATACACACTCTGGTGATGACCGTACAACTGGAAGGCGCCAGCGGCAGTGTGGCTGGATATGTGCAGTTTGTGATCGACATTGACCGCGATATGGCTCTGCTCAGTCGATTGCTCAGTGTTCTTTTGTGGGTGGGAGCCGGCGGCATCGTCTTGGCCACCGGTGTGTTTTTTGTTGCTTCGGAACGCGTATTGCGGCCGATTCGCCGATCTTGGGAGCGACAGCAACAGTTTGTCGGCGACGCCTCGCACGAACTGCGGACCCCCCTTGCCGTTATTCAGGCGAATCTGGACATTGTCCTGGGGCATGCAGATCAGAGTGTCATGGACAATCTGGAGTGGATTAACCACGCCAAATCAGAGTCGCGACGGTTGGTGCGACTCACTGGCGATCTGCTGACTCTCGCAAAGGCGGACTCACACCAGACGCTGATCGCGCATGAGCGGGTTCGGTTGGACGAAATCGTCCTGGAGGTGTTTGACACGCTGCAGGTATTCGCGGAAGCTAAGGGCATCGGTATGCGTGTGGACATTCAAGGGGGTGAGGCGGCGCCTGGACAGAATGCGAATGCAGCGCCGAACTCCCCCGGTGAAGCTCACAGTGGGCATGAGGGCGACGTCGAGGGCGCAATCTCCGTGTGGGGCGATTCCGGTAGACTTCATCAACTGTGCGTTATTTTGATTAACAATGCGATTCAATATACGCTGGAAGGCGAAATTCGCATCCGCCTGGAGCGGATTCGACAATCGGCTGTGCGCCTTGAAGTGGAGGACACAGGCATGGGCATTGATGCGAACGATTTGCCGCAAATCTTCGATCGGTTTTACCGCGCCGAGAAATCGCGCAGTCGAGGAGGTTCTGGCGCAGGGCTCGGACTCGCCATCGCCAAATGGATTGTCGACAGTCATCATGGACGCATTGACGTCGACAGCAAAGTGGGGCAGGGCACTATATTTCGCGTGATCCTGCCAACAGATCGCAAACGCGACGCCTGACCAAGCGAGGGAGGAACTGTTTGATGAAATTTGATGCTGCGCACTATCCTTACGCGTCTCGCCGCACCACTGTGTTTGCAAAGCGCGGCATGGTCGCCACAGGGCAACCGTTGGCGGCGCAGGCCGGTCTTCAGATCTTGCAGCAGGGAGGCAACGCGATCGACGCCGCGATTGCTTCGGCAGCCTGTCTGACGGTGGTCGAACCGACTGCCAATGGCATCGGGAGCGACCTGTTTGCCATCGTCCATAAAGACGGCAGCCTGTATGGTCTAAATGCCAGCGGGCCTGCTCCGCAGCTCATGTCCGCCGAGGCGGTCCGCAAGGCGGGTTACGATGCTCTGCCGCGGTTTGGCGTGCAGCCCGTCACAGTACCAGGCGCACCTGCCGGGTGGGCGGAGCTTTCCAGGCGATTTGGCCGGTTGCCTTTGACGACTGTCCTTGAGCCAGCCATCGCTTATGCAGAAGAGGGATTTCCGCTGTCACCCGTTCTCGCAAAATCGTGGGCGCGCGCCTATGACGTGTATGCAAAGCATCTGAAAGGACCAGAGTATGCAGCCTGGTTTGCGACATTCGCGCCGCAAGGACGCGCTCCAAAACCTGGGGAAATGTGGCGGTCGCCGCATCATGCCGCGACCTTACGCGCGATCGCAGAGACTGGAGCGCTGTCTTTTTATCAAGGGGAACTGGCCGAGCGCATGGAACAATGCTTCAAAGACTTTGGCGGCTATCTCCGGGCGGCCGATCTGGCGGCGTACAGGCCAGAGTGGGTGAATCCGATCAGCGTTTCTTATCGCGGTTACGACATTTGGGAACTTCCGCCCAATGGGCAGGGGCTGGTCGCGCTGATGGCGCTGAACATGCTGCAGCACGATGAGTTTACCGTCAAGGAGACGCCTGCCACTTACCATCGACAAATCGAAGCAATCAAACTTGCATTTGCGGACGCGCTTGAATTCATTACCGATCCGACTCATATGACCGTTTCGGTCGAGATGCTGTTATCACAAGCTTACGCGCGGAGCCGACGGGAACTCATCGGCGATCGGGCCGGTGAACCGACGGCGGGATCGCCTCCGCGCGGCGGAACCGTCTATTTGGCGACGGCGGATGCGGATGGCGCGATGGTTTCGCTGATTCAGAGCAACTACATGGGGTTTGGTTCTGGCATTGTGGTGCCGGGAACCGGTATCAGCATGCAAAATCGCGGCCACACGTTTTCGCTTGACAGCACAAGGGCCAACTATCTGGAACCAGGCAAGCGCACGTATCACACGATTATTCCCGGATTCGTTACGCAAAATGGTCGAGCGATCGGTCCGTTCGGCGTGATGGGAGGATTCATGCAACCGCAGGGGCACGTGCAGGTGATCATGAACGCCATCGATTTTCATCTGAACCCGCAGGCGGCTCTGGATGCGCCGCGGTGGCAGTGGATGAAAGGCCGCGCCGTGGAACTGGAACGGAGTGTTCCAGAGCATGTCGCGCTTGAGTTGAAGGAGCTTGGTCACGACGTGCATCTGGCGCTGGACGGTGGTGGATTTGGCCGAGGACAGATCATTTGGCGCGATGAGTCGGGCGTGCTGGCGGGTGGAACAGAGGGGCGCACTGACGGCGCCATTGCGGCGTGGTAACGCGCGCATACGCAATGTCTGAGATGGTTCGCAAATAAGGGCTTCACCATACGATATACAAAAACGATCGCGGAACAGCGTGACAGCGTTCCAAAGGCGGGTTTGGCGTATGGTGAGTGAACGTCTGAGGTCACAGGTGCTGCAAGCTTTCAAGATCGACGTACGTGTGGCACGGACTGTCAAGTCGGGCGTCTTTCATCTTGTGGACGGACGCAACAGACAGTACTGCCTGAAGCGAATGGCCTATTCACGGGCGCAATTGCGCTGGATGGGGCGCGCGCTCGGTATCGTGAGGGAGCGCGGATTCGAACAGTTTGCCTGGGGGCCTGTGGCGCGGTTGCCGGGTCACGAAACGTTATACGTCATGACCCCATGGTTGCAGGGATCCACCCCATCACCATCCGACCGCGGGGCGCTCGCGAATTGCGCCGCTGCGCTGGCGAAGTTTCACCGCGCTGGGCGAACTCGACGGATCGTTCAACCGGGCGCGAAGCAGGAACTGGGCCAGTGGTCTGCGTTCTTTCTGTCAGGACGGGAGATACTCAAACAGGCGATTGCGGGATCAGGTCCATTTCGACACTCCAGTGCACTAAGCGCTGCGCTTGGTCCGTATAAAGATGATTTGCTGGAACGGACAAGTAAAGCGCTTCAACGACTCACTGCAGCCGACTACCCTTCTCTGGTCAGCGCGGCGCGCGCGACAGGTTCCCTGTGCCATGGCGACAGTGGACCCGCCAACTTTGTGCTCACAAAGAGCGGTCCACACCTGATCGACTTTGAAACGCTGCGGATCGACTTGCCGGTCTATGATCTGTTTCGGATGATTCGTCTGACCGGGAAGGATACAGATTGGAATTTCTCGTTGACCAGGGCCATATTGGACGGATATCGTCGAGTCTCCCCGCTCGGGCGGGCGGATTGTGATCTGTTGGCTGGTTGGATGTTATTGCCGTATAAATCAGTCAAGATATTGCGACGGGCGGCGCGGACGCCCCTGGGTGAGCACGGAGCGGCGGCGCTCAAGCTGGAACGCGTGTTGCGGCGGGAGGCGCAGATCCGCCAGTGGGTGATGGAGTTGGATCATTATGCGCAAGAACTGCGCTAGTTACGAGGGTCAATCAGGAGCGGTGGTCGTAACGACCCTGCTCTTTTTGGCGTCAATCCAGCCCTATGGGTCTGGTGACCGACTAATCCCTACGGAGACTGGGCGCCCATTTTAATGGACCGAGTTTCCTCCTTGCTGTTGTTTGCATATTCAAATATCAGCGGACGCCTATGTGGAGGACAACGGTTGGTGCAGTTGCATTCGGAGGATGTTATCGCAAGAGAGGGGATTAACATGGTAATTGCAAGTCGGTTTCTACGAGTTACGACACCATATATGCAAGGACCAGATGTCATTGCAGTTCAAAGGCGTCTTCTCGTGCTTGGGTATTACACCGGTCCGTGGGATGGCGTCTACAATACTGACACGCGGCAAGCTGTTGTAAAATTCCAACAAGCCAGTGGACTTCATCCCGATGGAATTGTTGGTCCCATGACGTGGACAGCACTTGGAACAGGGGAAGTGCAATGGGGTGGCGGTCGTTACCATATCAACGTTGATAACGTTCGAAACATGCTTTTCCTGTATGATACCGGCAAAATTACGGCGAGTTATCGAGTATCAACCGGAAAAAACAGTACGCCGACCCCGCTTGGGGATTGGGTGATAACTGAAAAATACCCCAATCCAGGAGGGGAGTTTGGTGCGGCTTGGATGCGTCTCTCTGTCCCCAATGGGGGATACGCTATCCATGGTACAAACGATCCACAGGATATTGGGCGTTCCGTCAGTCATGGTTGTATCCGAATGAATAACCCAGATGTAACACAACTGTACAATATCGTACCGATGGGAACACTTGTAACGATCACAGGACAAGTAATCACTCACCGAGTTCTACATTTAAACGTGTCACCTGGTCCGGATGTAACCGAGGTACAAGATATGTTACAAGCCCTTGGATATTATCGCGCTCCGCTTAGTCGTGTGTTTGATGCTAATACGGACGCCGCAGTACGGTCACTTCAAAGAGATCACCAACTAGTTGTAGACGGGATTGTGGGATCTAAAACGGCAGTTAAGTTGCAAGCTGCGTACGATATTGCGCGAGGGGATATTCATCCATAGCGGCATTCAGTAGTGGGATACACGCTGGACAACAAAAGCCTCGGGAAGGTGGACGAACAATGTGGCAAGTTGTCAGCTTGTTTTTTAGCTTATTTCTAAGATAATACCATACTTGGTCGTAAGTATGTTTACATAACATCATTTGATCGATGACCAATGGTGTGTGGCATGGTATGTTGGGTTACGGCGCTAATCAATGACTCATAGATTACAGGAGGATAACCGATGAAACGTGGAATAGCAGTAATGACAATTGTTGCGCTTCTCGGTACGTCTGCTCCGTTAGTATACGCAAATACAACGGCATCCACTCAAACCGTGACTAATGTTGCAACCATCGGTATGAATCAGTCTACCGTCTGGATTGTTAAAAGTGGAGATACTCTGTGGAAAATCTCGCAAAGTACAGGCGTTCCAGTTGCACAAATCGCTCAATACAACGGCATTACGAACATGAATTCAATTTACGTCGGGCAAGGCTTGAAAATCCCTAGTATCTGGGCTGTTAAATCGGGTGATACCCTTTGGAAAATCGGACAGGCTACAGGTTCCTCTGTGCAAAGCATCGTGCAAGCGAACGGTGTCGCCAATGCGGATCAAATCCAAGTTGGGTCTAAACTAATTATCCCAAGTGGATACGCTGCTTATACAGTTCAATCTGGAGATACCATTTGGAAAATTGCCCAAGCAACAGGCGTCACTGTTCAGGCTTTGGTACAGGCGAACGCGTTAAGTTATCCCGACAGTCTAACTGTTGGGGAAGTCCTGAAAGTTCCATCGGCTACAATTTCCGGATCGAGTCTGACCACGCCTCGTCAGGATGTTGCGGTTATATTGTCGGACGGAACCAAAGCACAGCTGCCGTACAGCTATGAAGATGCCAATGGCATGAAGATAACGTTCAACTCGATGTCGCGTGAAACGCTGACTGTAACAGTGACCAATACTGACCCGGTCAACAATTGTGTAATCCAGCCGAAACTCTGGTCGATCACGGCGGCTGGCGGTTATTCGGAGACCACGCCGATTTATGTATCCCCAAGCCTCATACCGGGTTATTTCAGTGGTAACCAGTATGCCTCGATAGCCCCTGGCCAATCCATTACGGGGACAATCGGATTCGGTGCCTTTAGCGCTGACAATGGGCAGTTTACTCTGCATTTTGGCTTCGCCAAAGGCGATTTGCAGGGGGATCTCTCCGTAGTTACCGAACAAGATGCGGTGACGTTTGCTACGGGTACCAACGCGACCGGCGCAATGGCTGTTTCAACGCCGACGTCGGACGAAGCCGTAACCGTCAACGCAGCTGATGCTACGACGGTGACTGGAGCTACAGATGCAATTTGGGTGGGAACTTCCCCGATGGCTTTGACCGGAACCCCCACGTATCAGGTCACGGCTGTACAAGGTGGAGATGCCAGTACGACGTCAGTTGATCCAACAACACATCTGTTTACGGCCCAAGCGCCAGGCACCTACAGAGTCTCCGCAACAGTAAATGGGATTGCGTCCACGGCTTCGAATTCTGCGGTGATCAATGTGATTGGATCTCCAGCTACTATTAACATGGGAGCAAACACCATTCAATTCGCTTATAATCCAACTACATTCACATTGGATGGCGCCGTTAAGGATCAGAGCGGAACGGGTGTGCCCTATGCAACGGTGACCTACTCAAGTGATAACCCAAGTGTGGTATCTGCTAATGGCACCGCAACGAGCGATCAATACGGTAACATCGCGATACCTATTTCGTTATCTGCGATGGGAACGGCTCACATTACCATCACTGCTGGCTCCGTCTCAACCGTTGTGACCGTCAACGTCACGGCGCCTGGCGCATAAGCTCCGTCGGCATATCTTATAAAAGGGGCCCGGTCTTGAGAAAGCCGCCTTCGTTTCGGCTACAGACGCCGAAGCGAAGGCGGCTTTTAGTATGAGTGCAGCACAGTTTAACACCGCACGTACAATCCAAATTCGTGCCTTCCCTTCGAGGAGTTATCGTATCGAATGAACTGTGCCCGATAGCATGAATATGCACCGCGTGCGACCAAGGCTTCTTCTGTTATCGGAGCAGGAATCCGCAAGATACCGGTTTTGATCCTTTACCAAAGTTGGCTAACACGATACCATATAAAAGCGGAGATGTACGGAAGGAGCATGGACATTAATGGGAGACATCCTTTCATGGCTGAGTAACCGCATGGATATAGTTGATTCCTTTGATCGAAATGGGTCAATTACGTCCATATTCACTCATACCAATAATCGGTGAACATAGTACATCTCCAATAGTGCTTGTTCAGCGTTTCCACAAAGGGGATGTTTTTGTGAAACGATTAACCAATAAGATTGCGATTGTTACTGGTGCTAGCCGAGCAAACGGCATCGGCACTGCAATATGTCGAGAATTAGCCCGAGAGGGAGCTGATATTTTTTTCACCCATTGGTCAAGGTATGATCGCCAGATGAAGTATTTCATTGAGGACGATTCCGAGTGGTCACAGCATTTGATGACGGAGATCCGCAGTGTTGGAGTTAGATGTGAGTCAATGGAATTGGATTTGTCGCAACCAGATGCGCCGAGGATACTACTCGACGAAGTTTATGAGAGATTAGGTTCTCCATCAATTCTTGTGAATAATGCGACGCATTCCGTTGACGTAGATTTTCGTTCGATAAATGCAGACATTCTCGATGCTCATTACAGTATGAATGTAAGGGGAACGTGTCTTTTGACTGTAGAGTTTGCTCGTCAAATTGAGGGTAAACATGGTGGGCGAATCATTAACATGGTGTCAGGGCAAGACAAATCACCTCAGCCCGGCAATTTGGCATACGTTACAACAAAAGGTGCGATTTCCACTTTTACAAAATCAGTCGCTCTCGAATTGGCACCACTTAAAATTACGGTTAATGCCGTAGATCCTGGACCAACAGACTCCGGGTGGATGAGTAGCGAATTGAAAGAGTTTTTATTGCCAAAATTCCCGATGGGTCGTATTGGGGAACCACGTGATGCGGCAAAGTTAATCGTATTTCTAGCGAGTGATGAGTCCGAATGGATAACCGGACAAATTATTCATTCCGATGGTGGCTTCTGGTGATTTAGCATACTCGGTCGCCCCTTACAGTAGGAAGCAAGGTGACGTGGAATGAGAAAAGCAAGCAATAGATGGGAAATAGTAAGGCGAAGAGGGAAACGCAGGTTTATATTTCGCCGTGGTGTCTTGGGATGGGGGGTATCTACATGGATATTATTTACGATTCTTCGCAACACGTTCGGTGTTCATTTTGATCTTAATAGTGAGGTCATGTTAAGTGCCTTCATCAGCTTGTTGATGTTCCTTGTAGGCGGATACTTTTGGGGGCTGGCAATGTGGTGGTTTATGGAACGTATGTACGGTGATTCTGCTTAGTCGGTACAGTATTCATGGGAAGTAATTACGCGAATATGGTGACGGAATAACGGGTGCGAGTGCGCAGCAAACGAGTACTTCATACTAATGTGAGGAGATGTGTCTATGTTAGCACGACCAGTGTCAAGCGAATACAACCCCTATTTTGACCGATATATTAGGCTCGTACCTGAAGGCGACATCCTTGAAAGCCTCGTGCATCAGCATCGCGGCACGGTCGAGTTGTTGGCCGGCATATCAGAAAAAGCCTCTCTTTACCGCTACGACAGCGATAAGTGGACGATCAAGGAAGTCGTGAGTCACATGTCCGACACTGAGCGCGTCATGGCTTACCGTCTGCTTTGTGCATCTCGTGGAGATACATCGGCGCTTCCTGGTTTTGATCAAGACATCTGGGTTCGAGAGGCCGGTATAAATCAGATCCCATTTGACCAAATCCTGTCTGACTTCAGAATCGTGCGTGACGCCACTCTGAGTCTAACTGGAACACTGTCCGAAGATGCATGGTCGCGACGCAGCACGGTTGGAGAATATCCTACGTCTGCCCTTGCCTTGGCTTACATCATTGCAGGTCATGAACTTCACCATCGAACTATTCTCCAAGAACGCTACTTGCCACATATTTCATAGGGCGCCATTGTGGGCGATTGGGGAATATCGCATCGCCCCCCGGCTTTCTTGTTGTTCGTATTGCTCTTGCTGATTAGAATCGCCTCGGGAGTCTTCTTTTCGACCGTTCCCGTCGCCGCTCAGGCTTACATCGCGGATACAACGAGCGGCAGAGAAAGAACTGCGGCAATTTCACTGGTGTGGATGGCAAGCGGACTGGGATCCATTATCGGACCGGCTATGGGTGTACTTTCTGCATACCACCTTATGGCCCCTCTCTATCTTGGGTCCTTATTGCCTTTGATCGGCTTTCTTATGGTATGGGCTTATCTGCCGCCATCACAAGTCACGTCCGGCGCGAGTGCCAGAGTTACCGCGAGAATCAAATTATTTGATAGGCGGGTTTGGATGTATCTTTTCATCATCACCTCTCTTCAGGCTTCTGTACTTGCCATTCAGGTTACAACCGGTTTCTTTATTGAAGGCCATTTTCATCTCTCATCGAGTGGAACGGCGCAAATTGCGGGGTTTCTTTTCATGCTTGCGGGTGCTGTCTCCGTAGTGTCGCAATTGCTATTTGTGAGACGTCTGAAACTATCCTCCAGGGCGCTCCTCACTATTGGGGCTCCGATTTTCTTGCTGGCCTCTGTGAGTCTGTTGTTTCATAGCCATATGCAGGCCGTTTATATAGGGTTCATACTCTTGGGACTGGGGGTCGGACTCGTCTTGCCCGGCGCTACCTCGGGCGCATCCTTGTCCGTAAACCAGACTGAACAGGGCGCCGTAGCCGGGCGCATAAGCGCTGCCCAGGGGCTGGGGACTGCCCTCGGGCCCATGGTTGGAACAAGCCTCTATAATCTCAACTCCCTGTTTCCCTATATCTTTACCGGAGTCCTGTTTTCAATGGCGTCAGGGCTAGTTTGGAAGAGGCGTAGTCTTGGGAAAGAAACATGACGAATCACTCCCAAACGCCTTCAAATCGACAGGGAAAGAAATTCCATAACGAACACGAAGGTGATCATTGTTGAAACGGCTGATGGTGGCTATGTTTCGGCCTAACATCGATAACATACCCGTGCCATCCATACGGTCTTGATGACGCAGGCTTGGTTGCTCTTCTCACAGGCTCTCACTCGCGAAATTCCCGCCCCTGATTCGTGAGCTTGTTGATCCACTGGAAAATAACCCACCGTACAAATCACATCGTCACCATAGGCGTTAGGCTATACGGAGAGCGTGACATTATAGCGCTTCGGGCCTGATTGTGGAGTCAGGAGCCTTGAACACGGGGAACGAACGGATCTTGCGGCACAATGAGGGCGGTGATACAGTGGAGGTAGGAAGAGCGAGGGGTTCAGGAACTTTGAAATAGATATCCGTCATGAAGGAGGCTGTTTATGGCAATCAGTACTCGAGTTTCAGGACCGAATCACCAGAACTGATAACGCCGAGGAGAATGTGCTCAAGGCCCCAACCGCGTGGGAAGCAGCGGAATTTTTGGGGCGTATGGCAAAGGAGAACTGAATGTGTTGCTGTACTAACGGAGAGTAGTCTTCAAGAAGAATGACCTTATTAAGGAGGAGTCCGCACTGTTTCAAAAACTTTCACGGAATGACCATCACAAGGTTGCCCAGCTAGTTGTGAACTCCCATCATGAACTGTGTATCGAGGCAGTTATCAAGGGAACGTCAATTGGAGAAATTTACGTGGATGAAACTGTAAAACCTCTATCGGCACTATTTATTACACCTGAGTGCAATTTGGTGGCTGGCTGTGCCAACAACCAGGAGTTTAATGAAGGAGTCAAGCAGAGACTAAACTTTTGGGAACACCCTATTATGTGTGACACAGAAGAATGGGAACGGCGTATAGGCGACATCCATAGAAACATAGCCGTAAAGAAATATACAAGACGATATTATCAACTAGCCAAGCTGTGTTTGACGAATTTCACGGAGCTGCACAGTGATGGGTACACCGTGGAGTATGTGTCTGTAGGAAGTTACGATTATCTCAAATACGAAAATGCAGAGCGTGTTACCAACTGGTTCAACTTCACTGACCTCAATGATTTTGCAGGGCTCTGTTTAGGAGCGTATGTGAGGACGGATAGAAAAATCGTTAGCTGGTGCCTCGTGGATTGCATTGTAGACGATAAGATGGAGATTGGAGTCACAACTGATCCTGAATTTCGTCGACAGGGGCTGGCAACGATTGCGGTGGGTGCAACAGTGAACAGGGCTATCTCCGATGGAATAAGGCAAATCGGCTGGCATTGTGTTGATTCCAACATCGGATCGTACACAATAGCGGAGCGAGTCGGGTTTGCTCACGTAAAAGATTACAGCAGTTTCACGCCTTACCCACCGATTGAGAATATCACGGATTTGGATGTCGAACAGTGGGCAGAGTGGGGGAAACACTATGATGACATGAACGAGGTGGAACCGATATATCATTGGCAAGCGGCACAGTGCTGGGCATTAGCACATAATGCTTCAAACACCATAAAGAACGTCAGGTATATATGGAGCAACGGACACACTATGGATCGTGAAACACTTCTGAAACAGTGCGCACATCTTGAAGGGAACGAGGAGTGGGACAGCTTTGTTTCCACTTTAGTGTAGGACTGACGTGTAAATTCAACAACACAGGACCGCCTCTATTTTGGTGGGTTACCATGGGCGGTTCTTCATCCTTTTGGGCATGTTCTTCAGGTAACGGGCGCATAGCGCACAACGCGGAATGTGTATAAGGACCCAATTTGAGTCATTGACAAGAAACTTTTTATGTGGTATGATATGAAGTCCGTCTATTGAATCAATTTGTGTGTCTGGTATACTCTCTCTGCATATACCATCCTTTTGAACTCTTAAAGGATACACCTTCAAGGGAGGATTCCAGATGACATCAGATCATGTAAGCATTACTGCAATCATGACCGCCTTTATTCGAGGCTACCATTCTGCGCACGATACCCCCGTGGTTTTTGACGATTCCCTCGCCCTCCAGTTGATACCGGAAGGGAGACGCAGGCTCATTGAACAGGGCTTGACCACTGCTGTGGCACAGACCGAAAGTCCTGACGGCGATACTGTTAACCTGCATCAGGTCAGTCTGTCACCCATTCTGCAAACAATGGGACTTCCCAATGTGATCAGTCGATCACGATACACAGAGGATAATCTTAAATCGGAAATTGGCAAGGGCGTCGGGCAATATGTGATACTCGGGGCGGGACTGGACACCTTTGCATTTCGGCACGGTGACTTGCTGAAAGAGATTAAGGTATTTGAGGTTGACCTGCCGGGTACACAAGAATTTAAGCGCGAAAGATTGGCTGATTTGAATTGGGGAATCCCACGTAGTCTGCATTTTGTGTCCGCAGATCTTAGCAAGGAAAGATTAAGTGAAGCGCTTCTTGGATCGCCGTATAACGCGAGCGTCAAAAGTCTCTTCAGTTTGTTGGGTGTCACGATGTATTTGTCCCCCGACGATGTATTCGAAACACTACGGTCGATTACGCAAATTGCCCCCGCAGGCAGCTCGGTTATTTTTGATTACCACACGAAGACCGATGCAAGGCTGCATGAAATTCGCAAAGAGTTGCAAAAAATGGGAGAATCGATGAATACGACCTTCGACCCGTCGAGTCTTGGGGCAGAACTAGAGAAGCTGGGATCTTACCTCTACGAAGACTTAGGTCCTGCCGACATCCAGGAACGTTTCTTTGACTTTGACAGGTCAGCGAAGATGTATCATGCAAATGAAAATGTCCACTTGGCTTGGGCAGTTGTCGGCGGTCGCGATCTTTGACGGCGATGTTCCCCACCGCCACTCGCTGACGGCGAATCTGGGAGAAGTACCGCCTGATAAACTGAGGGTCAACAACCGCCTGTCGATTTCTAAAGTCCAATACGGCTTCAATCGGATGGCTGACCGTTGCGGGCAGGCATGTGCAGGAAGACCCATTCGCTAATATCCCTATAAATGTTTTCCATATCGGATTGTGTAACTTTCAACTTCATTCATTCGTCTACATTGACGAATACGTATAAAGATAACTTGGGAATATTGATAAAACACATCGGGAGGACTGCTGTTATGAAACAAAAAGCTGGATTACCGGGAGTGGTTGCTGTCGGATCTGTAATCGCCCTGGGTCTGTTTCCTGTCGTCGCAAATGCTGCAACAGAAACGACTGGCAGGTATGTACCAACGACAATTTCAGTGACAGGTCATGCATCTCTACACGTACAACATGTTGTTGCAAAAGATCCGTGGAGTGGTGTGGAGACAACTTGGATACCAATAAGCTACGTGCAAAAAACCTTGAAACAGGTAGGTTTTGAAACGACTTGGAATGGAACAGCATTCTCCCTGGTAAAATATCCACCAGGATATACCTTAGCAGCGCTGGGTAATCCCGAGGCACTGACGGCTACCAGGAATCAGATACAAATACACCTTGTAGCTGGTGCACCTCCTTCGGCAGTTGTGCCGAAGTTTGTAGCGAGGAATTCTGCTTCAGGTATCGAGACAGTGTACATGCCGATTTATTACTTGGACACGATTCTAAACTACTATTGGAAAATGGGCGCAACTTGGAACGGGGTAAACGATACATGGTCATTAAATTTCCACCCGATTGGATGAAAATCTAAAATTGATTGGACGTAATATCGTCATCTTAATGAACTAACGGGGCGTTGGTTCAAAACATACCATACAAGCAACGCGTCGCAAGGGTCGCAGGACATGACTCGATTCAGACGACGATGCGCTATGTGGAACCATCTCAGTTCGCAAAATGGTATAATACAGGTGACTGATGAGACGGACGGTGATAATCCATGTTGTGGTCGGAGGTTCGCGAGCTATTTCCGGATCAGTTTGTACTGGTGCAGGCATTAAAATCGCACCAGGATGGCAGCAAGTTGTATGTAGATGAAATGGCGGTTATTCGTTCCATACCAGATCCGCAGGAGGCTACTAGAGAACTTCTAAGGGCCAAACATGAAAACTTTGTCTATCATACGGGTAGACCAGAAATGGTTATGGAGATTGTTTCTCGCGTGGGATTTAGGAGGTCACCAGTTGAAGATCGCACCAATTGATGGCCTTCTATTTGTCTCAATGACGGTGACATTCCGAGGACAAAGCAGACTAATCGACCATTTAGTGCTTGATACCGGCGCAAGTCACTCAGTGATATCAATGGAACTGGTTGATGATATCGGCATTTATGGCGATGTTAATGATGAAATTGTTGTCATGCATGGCATTGGTGGTGTCGAACGGTCTATCCGTAAAAAGATTGAGTCAATCGAGTTTGGAACGTTTACACTGTCCGAAGTCAAATTGGATTTTGCTAACATTGATTCCCACTTCGGAATCAATGGTCTGTTGGGAGCAGACATTCTTACGGCAGGACGGTTTGTTATCGACCTAGATGCAATGGAGATTTATCAAAAGTAATTCAGCATTTTGAGCACTGAAATCACAGTACCACTGTGCTGGAGCCCCAACTCAGGATTTGACCTGCGATTATGTTTAAATAAACATACAACGTCGAACTCCCTCCCTCCCTCCCGCTCTTCCTTCCTGGACTCTCGGGCAGTAGAATTCAATAACATGTCTTGCGGAAATGGTAATACCCCTGATAGGGTATCGAAAAAATCATGGGAATACAGATGGAGGTTTTGTACTTTGATATTCAATTACATCGAGGAACTGATTCACATCGATGATGTCACGTTCACTGCCACTCTAGACCGAATTAGCGATGATCTCAGTAAAAACCAGCCGTATCCGTTTAATTTCTTCGTTCAAGCAAGTATACGCAATGCGGTCAAGCCCTTTGCAACCGACGCCTCGCGAGACGCGAAATTACAACACTTACTCAATTTTGATTTAGCGGAAGTCGGAAGGACAAGTTGCGAGCGGGTTTCAACTCTCTTGCCCTCACGAATCAATGACATCCAAACGCACATTTTTCCTGCAATCGAGAAGTTTGGTGGTGGGTGTACTATAGCTCCAGGGAAAATCCTTGTGAGTGTCAAAATCGATGAACTCGCACCAGTCAGACTTCAACGGAATATTGCTCACGAGTTCAGTCACGGTGTACGTATGACGCAAAAACCACAAGCTACCGAGCACGGGTACGGTGAAGTCGTACCCTACACCGTCAGGGATTATCTTATATTTGAAGGTTTAGCTATGGTGCTGAGTGACACGCTGTATCCAGCACCTATTCCACCCTATAACGTATCCGATGAAGATGAAAAGACATGGTGGAACGGCGCCGATCTGGATGCTGTTGGTCCAAATGGTTATATTGAATACATTGGTTTGAAAGCATACGAGATTGGAAGCCGTATTGTGAGAGCTTATATGCAAAAACATAGCATGTCTATTTTAGAAGCCCATTACATACCAGATGAAGAACTATTCTGGAATAGTGGTTATAAACACATCAAATGATAAAGCTTACAGCAGAGCCGTTGCTGTACTGTCGCTAAAGGGGCGTACATGACGCAAGGGCTGTCGAACGAAAGGTCTTGCGTCACTATCGAGCAGCATTCCACAAGAAATCTCTCAAAAGGACTGATGTCATGACACGTAACGATATGCTCCTCGACTTGGGACGAAGGTGTCTTCATGAGTTAAATCTGCCTCACGTGAAATACGCATTCGCTGGCGGTTCAGTGGGACGTGAGGATGCTGATGAATTCAGTGATGTTGACATCACAATTTGTGTGGAAGAGTCCGCAACATGCGAACCGAAAAACCTAATTTATGAAGGTGAATTCGTTCAGGTAGACTATGCTACCATTTCACCGCATGCGATTAGCGACAACCCATTGAACTATAGATACTTGCTGGAATCCAAGCCATTGTACGATCCTCTTGGGCAATTCAAAGCCATTCAAGACGAAGCATGCCATTACTTTGGTTCGACTGTTGGGCAGATGGAGACATTCGGTAAATGGACTAAGCTCGTTGAGCAAAGGAAGCAATGGGCGCTCAACAGTATTGAGCAGAACACCCCGTATTCGGCTACCGTCGCTGGCGGAGCCGCTTGGACGGATGCCGCCTTCATGGCAATGTTCTTTGATACTGGTTCTTGTTCCACAGGCCGGCTAATTCCTTGGATGGAAATCAATTTTGACTTTCAAATCATTAAAGATATATGCAAATGGCTCGTCGTGTCCGATGGGGATGTACCACGGATGGTACGAGCCGTCGAACGCTTTAGAGAGTTTTTACGGAGGCAATATCCAGATAGGGCAAATGACTTTGTGCTTTCACCGCTTCAAGATGCTTTGAATGCAAAAAAGGCTCAACGCTTGGTAAGAACGGGTCAACTAGCAAGTTTGGCGTGGCATTTTTCAGGAGAGGCATTCTGGCTTTATCTTGAGACCTCTAATGGCTTGCCACTAGACCAATATGTCGAACGATTACCGAAGAACTTGGTGATAGATTTAGAGAGAGTCGGTTTCGCGAAATTGGATTCATGCTCAATACATGAACTCTGCAGAGCCGCAGACGAATTGATGCTCCGAATTCGACAACCGTTATAAATTTCTTCTTCAAGTAACGGGGGTGAAAATGCAATTGTTACCGTCGTTTGACAAGTGGATGATTATGCAGGGAGCCAGTAGCGCGGTTCCTGAGAATTCGGGCAGCAGAGTTAGTTCATGAGCACTCCTGTGAAGAATACTGGTCAAGTGTTGCTGACGTCACTTCGTCCACTGGAGGTCGAATATGGACCGATACTACTGGGATGAAAAAATCGAGTATTTGAAGAAATTCTTCAACGCATGAAGAGGTGTGTTCGGAGCAACGGATTGGTAGTTTGCTTCGAACCATTCTGGCTATCAGCCATGTCGCACATTTACATTCATGGAGTCGATCAGTCAGAGATAGTCAAGATCGGTATCCTGCAAAAGTTATACGAGCTTGATGCAGCCAGAAGTGGAAAAGATGGAAACGTGGGAATGAAAATTCCTGTCTATATGTCGGAGATCGGTTTAAGCGACGTCAATTGCCGTGTCAGCGACAAGGTCAACTACTTAAATCCACGCGGCGATCGTTCGTCAGCAAGAGCCCTTCACGATTCACTATCGGAAGAGGGGTTATCGAACATCCCTCAAGACGAAGAGTCCTATAACCGGGACTTGGTGGCGCGAGGGTTGAGTGAAGATGAGGCGAAGGAACTATTTATGTCTGAAGTTTTGGCTGGAACAACCTTCCGTGACCATGGGTTAGAATTCGATACCCTTACAGCTCCTACGATGATGATCGCCTATGGCACGGTGCCGGAATAGGGTATTTCTGGCGCGAAAATTCATCCACTTCGTCGGTCGAATTATTGAGGTAACGGGAATGTGCAGTGTGTTTTGCGTGAACTTCGGGAGGTGTTGGTTCTGGAGATAAGATTTAGGCAAATTGCTCGGGCGGTCATTGTTAAGCAAAACAAAATATTGATTGCGAAAATGAAAGGAGCACATTCATTTCTGCCCGGCGGAGGTGTTGAACCTGGAGAAGGAGCAAAATCAGCTTTACAACGGGAACTCCAAGAGGAATTAGGAATTGAATCTTGTTCAGTTGGTAGGTTTCTTGGAGCGATGGAGGTTTTCATCGAAGAGGTTCCGAATGAGGCTTACATCCACGAAGTATGTCATTTGTTCGAGGTTTACGTTGACTCGTTAAATCCAACCAGTAATCCAGACTCAACGGAATCTCACCTCGAGTTTTATTGGATGGAGTTTAACGAAGAGAATCTTGTGAGCCATGATGTGTTGCCTACTGTGATTCAAAAAACGCTTACGTCACTTTATCAGGGAGACATCCAATGGGTTAGTTCATTCGAGGTATAAAACCCGCAATCCTTACTGACCTAACGTGTACATATCTGCAGAAAGCGGAGCCGCGTGACGGTTGCATAAAAATTCGGCGGTGCTACGCTGTCATTACGTAGCGATCGGGAAGGTTAACGACACAAGCCGAAGCGAAAGTACTGTGAAAGTGAGGTGATAATTCAACATGTTGGTCATGAGCAGGTCAAACTTTGTGCGGGCACGAGACTACCTTTCAGACTATGGTAGACCTTTGGAACAGGCGTTGTTCCGATATCATTTTGAAGGGGGCAGTTCCGAGGCAGTTTTAGCGGTGTTGGAGCAACATCAGAGCGCAGACGGTGGATTTTCGGGAATGGGTGAAGGCGATGCTAACTGTTCGTCGTCCATTGGCACGTGTGTCGCTTTTCAAATTCTGAGCGAGTTACATGTCCCAGTGGAGAATGAATTGGTCCAAAAAGGTATATCGTATTTCCTGCACTCTTTTGATGACAACCTCCGTTATTGGTTCCCCGACCTCAGCCGAAAAGATCCTCCTGATGATCAATTCGATTATTTGTGGGGAAATCCGAGTGCTGAAATTGTCGGGTATCTTTACGAGTACCAAGATCTGGTGCCAAGGAATTTTCTCGAACAATTAACTGAAATTGCCGTTAATAAGCTCCGATCTTCTCCACGACCGCTAGAGATGTTTGCGGCGCTTTGTTTTCTGAGTATGGCTGAACGAACTCCCCGACGAATCACTTCAGAGATTTTGGAGTGCCTTCATCGTGAGATTGGAAACGTTGTAAACATTGATCCGGCAAGTTGGACAGGGTATTTTGCCAAACCCATTTGGTATGTTCCTTCGCCTTCATCACCGCTGTATGGTGATCTTAAACACGAAACGAACCTCAATCTTGACTATGAAATATCAAGGCAATCACCTGAAGGATTTTTCCCTTTGAATTGGAATGCTGATGTGGAAGAGGTTGACACGTGGAGAAGCATTTTGACCTTGGAAACGCTCGTAATACTTCGGAATCACGGCAGAATTGAAGGGATGACCGTATGAAGATACTCAGTGAACGACAATTCCAGCTTTCCCGAATGTTTGTCATGACTCAAGCTCGTCTTTTGGACAAGCAATTGGCGGCATTCTACTTTTGGGGAGGTTCTTCTTATGATGTTAGGAACGCACTCAAGGGTTTTCAAAACACAGACGGCGGGTTTGGGCAGCGCATAGAGCCTGATTTTCGATTGGAAGAGTCATCGCCGATGGGTACGTCGATAGCCCTGCAATATTCGCAGGAGATTGGACTTCCTGTGACCGATCCGATGATTCAGGATGCAGTTCGATATCTGTTGGATGCGTATGATGCCGAAGAGCAACGGTGGCATGCGGTTCCAGCATCCATTAACTTGGTTCCTCATGCCCCTTGGTGGAGTTTTGACGAAACCACGAGACGGTGCGGTGTCGAAGGCACATGGGCAAATCCTAGCGCCGAGATCCTTGGTTATCTGTGGAGCTATAACGAATTGGCTCCAAGACAGTTTTTGCATTTACTGTCCGACAAGGCGGTGTCGGAACTGGAACAGATGCCCGAGAAGTTGGACTTACATGATTTTCTATGCTACCAGCGGTTGTACAGATATGCTCCCGAACCGTACCGTTCAGTCATTAAGGACAAGTTGATGAAGTCCGTTACATTCACCGTGGATGTGAGCCCAGAACAATGGGCGAATTATGGTGCGAAACCTTTACAGATTATTGATTCTCCTGCATCACCGTTTGCCGATATGCTAAGCAACGCAATCCAGTTGAACTTGGAGTATGAAATTGAACACATCAATGAAGACGGAAGTTGGAGTCCCAATTGGTCGTGGTACGGGAATTACGATGAAGACTGGCTGGATGCTGAGAGGGAGTGGAAGGGATATCTGACTGTTCGAAACTTGAAATCTCTGTACGACTTTGGACGGATACAACAGATATCGTAATTGAATGTAACGGTGCAAGAATGCAGTAGAATGGAAACAGACAGTTGCGGCGCAATCGAGCAGCATTCCTCAATGAGAGAGGTGTTTTTATGGGTGGTCTTCACCACGTTGAGATATGTGTATCAAATCGGCAACACTCCACTCATTTTTGGGGATGGTTCTTATCAGAGCTTGGTTATGAACCGTTTCAAGAGTGGGAAGAAGGGCGTAGCTGGAAGCTGGACAATACGTATTTGGTGTTTGTCCAGGTGAGGGAGAAACACCTAGGTACCCCCTACAACCGAAGTCGGGTCGGATTAAATCATTTGGCTTTTCACGCGGACTCCCGTAATCAAGGGGATGAATTGACAGAAAAGATTCGAGCGAGCGGCATGAAAATTCTTTACGAGGACAGGCATCCATATGCAGGCGGAGAAGACCATTATGCAGTCTATTTTTAAGACCCTGACTGAATCAAGGTTGAGCTGGTAGCTCCTTAATGCGAATTGTCTTATTCAGGTAACGGGCTGCGACTTGAAAGTCGTCGGTGAGAGCCACGGAGGTGTATGATTATCCGGCACGGTCAGAAGGGCAAGTGCTGCGTAATCGGGCAGTTTAATCCAATAGCATGTCAATGCAACTTTCCGGTAGGATTTGAAATAGTACCCCCCACATGCTCAGACGTTTGATATTATGGTAGTAAAAATGTTGGGGCGTGAATCCGTTTTGGATAGCTCGACTATATTGATTGACTTTCTATTAAAGAAATATCGAGCGGATCAAATAGGCACAATACAAGTAATCACCCAGTTATCCGATGAAGACATCGTATGGTCGCCAGCTCCAGAAAGTAACAGCATAGCTAACTTGGTGGCACATATTTGGGGAACTGTACACCAACGATATGAAACCGTTTTCTTTGACGTTCCAGATACAAGAGATAGGGATAAGGAATTCGAACGGGGTCTCCAAATGTCCAAAGAACAAGCGATGGAATTAATAGGTAAATCATACGACCGCATCATTCAGGTTCTTGAGAACGCCAAAGAAAATCCGGAGAAATTATTGGAACAACCTTATTTGAATTTGCCTTCGTTGACGAACAGTGGTGTCGACAATGAAGCTACCACCCTTGAAATGTTGCTACATCAATTTAGACATTTGCCTAGTCACACTGGACAGATCGTTTACATTGCGAAAATGAGGAAAGGGCAACTACAGTGGTAGTCCCAGAACGCTATGTCTTAATGAGTGTGGCGACGACCAATCGTGTGAGGTGTACAAAAATTGCCCTACATAAAGGTGAAGGACTTGGAAATGTTTTACGAGCACATGGGTGTCGGTGAACCTGTGGTGTTTTTACACAGTGGTTATTCACGAGGCATACTGGCTTTTGCAAGTCAGATACTGGATTTCCAGAAGCAATTCACCTGCTATTTTCCCGACTTTAGGGGACACGGAAGAACCAAGTGCCAGAGCTTGGCATGGAATACATCACAACTCGCGGATGACATCGTTGAATTTATGAACCAGTTGAACATAGAGAAAGCACATTTTATTGGCTATAGCCTTGGCGCTAACGTGGGACTGTATGTAGCGGTAAACAATCCCGGAAGAATAGCAACCCTTACGACGATTGGTACTGGCGGTGTTTGCGTCTCAACCGGTGTTGAGGATTATGAAGTGGAATCGCTGATTCAACGTGGACAACAGGAGTTCATCAATCAACTGATCCAACGCCATCAAGAAGCTCATAGAGGAAACTGGCAAGAGCATGTAAGGCAAAGCGCGATCGACTGGCGTGAATACCCGAAGTTAACACGAGGTCAGCTAGAGAGTATTAACTGCCCCTCGTTCTTCATCACAGGAGAACATGACCCATTCGCCGGTGAAGAAAGAGTCGTGGCGTTAAGCTCCATCGTAAGAGGATCTCGCTATCTTATCGTGCGGGGGAGTGGTCATGGACCGCATGTATTAAGAGAAAATCCCATCCTTGCGAATGATTCGATCCTTCACTTCCTAGCATCAAATCCCATCACGGTAGCGTGATT
>JAJZCB010000131.1 GCA_021846285.1 Bacillota bacterium | reverse complement strand
AGACCACGGCGCCTGAGCGCCCCTGTTCCAGGAGGGCTATAATCTTCGCACCCGCCTCGCGTGAATTGTGTTCGCGGTACGAAAACAATTCTGCGGGGTGAATGTCGAAATGAGTCAGTAATTTCTTTGTATGCCGAGTGTCTTCTGCGGCGACAAAATGCGCTTCCTTCAATACACGCAACGCCCGCAGCGTGATGTCTTCCAGATTGCCAATAGGCGTGGGCACAACATAGAGCGTTCCGCGTGTCGACTGGCTCAAGTCATTCATGATCACTGTCCTTGATCCTCTCTCCACCCTCACCGGCTTCAGCCTAGGTGCGCTGCAGACTCTGAAGGCAAAAGAGGCAGTCGCCCTGGCGCAAACTCCCATAATTCACATTGCAGATATGGAACCCATCGTCATATAACTGCCCAAGATAATGGGCGGCTTCTCCCGGCACTGGCACATGTTCCTCTGTATACATTCGGGCGCGGTCTCTCAAGTGCGAATTCTCGACCGACAACTGGCGATTTTCCTCAACAAGATCGGATACCAGCAGTTTTAGGGCGCCAAGGTCCTCATAGAACTCGCCGATTCTTTCCTGGAGAAACTCGACTTGCCTCAGGACAGCCTGTTTGTCTGCCATGGAGATTCCCCCACCCGCCTCTCCTGTTTAGGACGTTTCGCCAAGCGTTATCACTAGTGATTCAAGGGCAGCCACAGCGTTGACATGACTCGGAAAGCGTCTGCGCAACCCAGCCGTCCGGATCGCGCAGCGCGTAAGGTCCAAAACGGGTCTGTGGACAGCGATATCCTCCAGGCTCACCGCACGATCCGCAAAGACCAGGGGCTGCGATCCGCACGCTATGGCAGCCAAGTCTCGAAAGTAGGCGGCAAGCGCATCTACGAAAGCAGACATTTCATCCGTCGAATAATTCATCTTTGCGATCTTGTCAGATACCAGGTGCCATGCGCGGTGCTCTCCAGTTGCACAGTACCGTCCCAATTCTAGCACCAGTTCTACACTTTCGGCAAACCGGTCGGGATCGCTGGCCGATTGAAGCGGCGCCCACAAGGACGCGGGGTCGACAGTTCCCCTTTCATTGCTCAACCCCTCCACGCGCAACAGCACACAGCGTGACCGCAAGGTGGCCAACAAGCTGGCGGGACTCGTCGTGAGAAACAGGAAGAGTCTGTGCTCACCAGGCTCCTCGACCCATTTGAGTATGGCGTTGGTAGCCTCTATCGTCAATTTATGAGCTTGTTCGAGAACCACAGCCTGCAGGGAAACGCCGCTGATCATCCGGGTGTCCTGCCGCCACGCCGTACGCATCTGGGCAATCTTAAGAGACGCCCCATCCGGCTGCAGCCAGGCGACCCCCACATGGTTGCCGCTTGCAAGCCTCAGACAACCCGCACACGAACCACACGATTCGCCGCCTGCCCCTACCCCGGTACAAAACAGCGAAGCCAGCACCGATGCGGCCGCCGCTGTGCATGTCGACATATCGGAAGCCGCCAGTATATAGGCATGTCCAAGCCGATTTTGGATATATAATCGGTATAGTCTTGATGTCATTGTCTGAATATCCATGTCTTCGATGACTCCCTAGGTGCGCAAACTCACAAGCAGCCCTTTAACTTCACCGACGAGTCGAAGCATTGTCAGAGAATCGGCCTGGCTCTCGACGATCGCCTGCCACATGTCGAGGAGACGACGATCGATTTCTTCTACAGTAAGGTACTGTTTCTGCCTTCCCTGATTGTCGCTGGAAACCCCGTCGCGAACGGCCAGGCTGCGCCGAACCACGGCATCCACGACCTTTGCGACGGCCTGGCGGTAAGCGCGCACAGCGTCCAGCGATTGAACCTTGACCAAGGAATCACCGAGTCGGACCACAGTCTCAAACATGAGGTCAATGTCACGACGCGAAAGATCGTCCTCCGAGGCCAACAAAGACATCACAAACCCATCGGCGTTCCCGGATTTCGCGAGGGTCGTTCCCTGATGCCTGCTGCCTCGCACACCGGAACGCGAAGACCGTTCAACCTTCACGATCGAATTCCCCCTGATGGATCAAAACTGTTCGAAGCGATCCACCCGGATCACGAACACTGTCGCTCCCCCCACTTGCACGGAGACAGGATATGACACAAATGACTCTACCTGATTGCCCATGGGAGTCAGGGGAGTGACCAACTGCTCCCTGGCCCGACAGCTTTGTTTGATGTGAGCAAGCACTTCGTCGACCCGGGAATCCTCTACACCGATCATAAATGTGGTGTTTCCCGCCCGCAGGAACCCCCCCGTAGAGGCCAGTTTGGTCGCCCGGATTCCCGCCTTGATCAATCTGTCCGATAACCTGGTTACATCTTTGTCCTGAACCACCGCAAAGATCAATTGCATGGTGGGTTCCCCGCTCTCTGAGTCAATTGTGATACGGCATTCCAGACTCGTTCTGCCACGTCATCCGCTGTACCGACACCATCAACAGAAACCACGCGCTCAGGGAACATGGCGCACACATCCTGCAGCCCGTTCCTGACCCGTTCGAAAAATGCCGTTCCCCGTCTTTCGATGCGATCTCCCCGTGACGCACTCCGAGTGGCGAGCCGCTCTTCGGCGAGTTTCACCGGGATGTCAATGATCACTGTAAGATCAGGCAGCAAACCGCTGATGGCGGGGCCGTTGACTTCACGCACGAACTCGGGACTCATGCCCTGAGGCGCCATCCCATACCCTTGATACACGACACTTGCATCCACATAACGATCACATACCACCACGAGCCCCTGTTCAAGCGCCGGACGGATCACCTTGCGAACGTGTTCCGCCCGACTTGCCGCGTACAGATATACCTCGGCGGCAGGAGTCATCTCGGTCGCCGGATCGAGCAACAGCGCCCGGATCGAATCACCGATGGGCGTACCTCCCGGTTCCCGGGTTCGGATATGGGCAACCCCCTGCTGCCGCAATCGTTCGCACAGACGATCCGTTTGGGTCGTCTTTCCACATCCATCGATTCCCTCCATGGTAATAAACCATCCTGTCTTACCCAGGATTATACCTCCTAGCGACAATGTCTGCCTCTACTCCGGAAAATCGATCGTCTCTGCCATCCGGAATCGTATGCTGCGCCGCTTCTCAGACACGGCTGCGCCGAACTCGCCTCGGCGCAGCATACGATTCCGGCCGAGCGGGGTTTTCATTCCGGTTGTTGGTGGCGAAGCGGATCTACTCCCAACAGCGAACCGCGGGTTCCTCTGAACCTGCGACTCCGTCCACGCGAACTCCTTGATCCAACATGGCCAGTACCATCTCGCACACCGACAACGATAGCGTCTCACCCTCCAATACACAGGGTATTCCGGGCGGATACGGCGTGAGCGACACCGCCATGCGTTTCCCGACCGCCGCGCGCAAAGGGATGGTCATGACCGCGCGTGGACCGGCTTCCTGCGCGTCAATCAGCACCGCTTCCGAGGTCCAGTTTGCAGGAATCTCCGAGGTTTCAGGGAGACGAAACCGCTCAGTGCGATCTTCTTCAGCCAAAGTGCACAATGCTTGAAACACCATGTCCACATCTCGCTGCGAACTGGCGTATGACCATGCGAACAAGACGTGATTCTCATGAACAAGCTCTGCGAAGATGCCAAATCGCTCACGCAACACGCGTTCCGCTTCAAACCCTGACATCCCCAGCAACGCGGTGGCGATCGTCCACTTGAATGGATCCTGCCTTCCGCTATCGACGCCGGCATTCACCAACCCCGGCACCACCGCCTCCAGTCGCCCGGCGGCCGCGCCCAGTCGCATCATCGCCTTGCCAATGCGCTGCAGGCCATCAGCCGCCAGCTCCGCGCGCGCGCAATCCAGCGAAGCCAACAACAGATACGAAGGCGAACTCGACTGCACAACTCGCAGCCAGTCGCGTAAGCGATCAGGGTCAACGCGCGTGCCATTCAGGTGGAGGAGGGCGGTTTGCGTGAGTGCAGGAAGCATCTTATGGGCACTCTGCACAACGATATCCGCCCCTGCCTGCACTCCGGATATGGGCAACTGTGGATGAAAGGATAGGTGCGCCCCGTGCGCCTCGTCCACGATAACCGGGATATTGTTCGCGTGACCAAGGCGAACAATCGCCGGAAGATCTGAAGTGATTCCATGATACGTTGGACTAACCACTACTATGACTGAGATGTGCGGGAATTCCTCCAGGGCGCGCGCAATTCGTTCAGGCGGAACCGCTCCTGGAACGCCGTACGGAGCCGGCTCCGGCGTCACCACGATCGCTTGGGCGCGGGCAAGTTTCAAACCGTGCCACACCGACTGGTGTGCATTGCGCGGAACCAACACCTGATCCCCGGGTCGAAGTGTGGCGAGCAGGGCTGCGAGGTTCCCTGCCGTACTGCCCCCAACCAGAAAAAATGTACAATCACTGCCCCAGGCTCTGGCAGCGAGTTGTTCAGCATGCAGGATCGCACCACGGGGAGCGTGCAAATCATCAAGACCTGGGAGTTCAGTTGCGTCCAACCGTGCAAGGTATCGCGCATGGGAGGCGAAATCATCCGGCAATCCCTCGCCAGCTTTGTGCCCTGGCACATGCACGGAGACACGCTCCTTTTCCCAATGCCGGAGCAATGCATCCCATATAGGCGTCGCCGTCTGTGTGTGTTCCATCATACGTTCAGTATACAATTTCGCGGCGGACAAACGGAATCCTTCCATAACACCGTCTGAGTTGCTCCCCGATCAACCACTGTTAGAGCCTTTTTGAACAACCTCTGTTAGGAGAATGAGGATCCTGGCGGCTGATCCATTTCGAGACCGATCAAATCAAGCCACAACGCCCTCAGGCGCTCGACAAAATAGTCGTAAAGATCATCCTCAACGCTGGTGTTCACAATCTCTTCTTCGCATTCGGAGCAAATAAACTGCGAGAGGATATGGATTCCATTGCTGCATGAGCATTCACAAATCATACATACGTAAACGTCGTCCTCATTCATCAGATTCACTGCCCTCTAGTTTTTCCGTCTAGCAACCAGTATACCTCTCTAGTGAGCGGCTTATACGAGGATCATTCCCCGTTTGCGCAGCACGCAAACCACTGTATGCTCACGAAGGTGTTACGGCTACAGCTATGCTATACTACGTACAGTTCCGGTGACATCGTTGTGAGGAGTGCGAATCATTTGTCCGAACAGGCGGAGGAAGGGAAATTCGGGCGCGGAACGTCGTCAATGGTAACGGCTGTATTTGTGTCGAGGCTTCTTGGACTGCTGTTTATCATACCTCTGCAAAATATCATTGGCGGATACGCGTACGGGATTTATTATCTGGCCTACCCACTGTATACTGTCATGCTGACGCTTTCCACGGCTGGTTTCCCTCTCGCCCTGTCCAAAACCATCAGCGACTTGTCGGCGCACGGCAAACACAAGGAAGCGGGCGCCACTTTTCGCATCGTGGGTCGCTCCATGCTGTTATTTGGCTTGGGCGCTTTTCTGCTCATGTGGTTTCTGGGTCCGCTCTATCTACAGATGGCCTTGCCCCACCCCGATACCGCGCAGGTACAGGCGGCACTGCCTGCAATCAGGGCGCTCGCGCCTGCACTGATCGTGTTGCCGCTTATGAGCGCGATGCGGGGCTATCTGCAAGGATATCTGCGCTTTCAGCCCTCTGCGGCCTCGCAAGTCATCGAGCAGATCGCTCGCGTCGGCGTCATACTGATCGGCGTATTGATCGCTGTAGAGCTGGGATTCGGTCCGCCTGTCACGGCGGCCGTTGCTACCTTTGGCGCCGCCGCTGGAGCAGTACCCGCGTTTTTGCTATTGCGTAAAGCCGTCATCCGAGTGCGAAAAGAGATGAACCGGAAATCTCGGTACGCCTCCAGGTCGCGACTAAAAGCCAGACACGTCCTGTGGCGACTTCTGATGTACTCGATGCCGATCGCGATGGGCACTCTTATCCTCCCTCTGTCGCAACAGATAGACGCCTGGACGGTGCCGCGTGGATTGATGGCAAGGGGCCTCACCTTCATGGCGGCCACCATTCAATACGGAATCTACAGCGGTGAAGCACTCAAGCTGATTCAACTCCCGCTCTCCTTTGCCAATGCGATTGGCGTTGCCGTTTTGCCAGGGCTAACCGAGGCGTTGTCACTCGGCAACAACTCACTCGCGAAAGATCGCCTCGTCATGACATTGCGCATGACGGCTTTCATTACCTTACCATCCGCCGCGGCGCTGAGCATACTCGCCATGCCGCTCAATATCGCCCTGTTTCGTTCGTCCGCGGGAACCGGAGCCATCGCCCTGGCCGGCCTGATCAGCATCTTTAGCGCCATTGAACTGGTTTCCACCTACATCCTGCAGGGATACGACAAGTTTTACACTCCTGTCGGGCACATGGCCATCGGACTCCTGATCAAACTGGCGCTCAATGTCATCCTGGTTCCGATGTTCGGCATTGACGGCGCAGCCATGGCCAGTGTGTTCGGCTATATGGTTTCATCGTGGCTCAATATGGGAGCGATTCGAAGGGTCACCGGCATTCGAGTATCCATGCCGAGACTGTCTTGGCGAACCATGGTCGCAACTGTTGCCGCCGGGCTGTGGTTGTATGCCATTGAACGGCTGTACGTGAGTTCAGCCGTATGGATTCCCGGTCTGCAACAGTCGCGCCTGTTTTCTCTGGGAGTCGTTCTGGTGGGACTCGCAATCGCAGGACCCATTTACCTCGGTGTGGCGCTTCTGGTCCGCGCTGTGAACGCTCGGGAACTGTCGCGCATGCCCGTGGTAGGCCGTTTCTTCGCCTGATGATTGTCTGGTCTAGAGAATCCATCTTTGCGCTACAGCGAGCGCCGCAATCCCCGGAAGCCCCAGAACGCTGGCCACCCCTGCCGTTGCGAAGTTCAGAGGAACGTGAAACCCGTAGGATTTCCCGATATAGTCGATAACCACGAGGCCAAGACACCCAATCACCAAATTGCGGAGCAACCCGCCCATAAACGCCATTGGATCCTTGGCCACTTTTAAAATAATGAACAACAGCAACACGATTGCCAATCCGATCCACAGCATCGGCGGCACAGACATGCTGATTCCCCCCATTCGGACATTCCTGCCATGTCCATTCGCCTAAACGCCCGGTCGCCTTGCCGACTGGTCAGACGGCGCTGTCACAACACCCCACCGAGGCTTTAACAAAGGTTGGACCGCTCCCTGGAAATCGACCGAGAGTTGCAATCTTCGCGCCACCCGCATCAGTCCCTCATAGCGCATTTCCGCTGCGTTCAGCAAATAGACGGCATCATCGACGACATTCGGGTCAACGGCATTGTTGAACTGCTGCATCGCGAGTTCCCAAGCCGCGTGCGCTTTGGCAATCTCTTCGAGCAGTTCTTCATTCTGCTTTTCGGAATACCTGTCTTCCTTCCCAAGCATGTCCAAATCGTCCATGGCCAGCCCTCTACCTTCATGTTGCGAATAGTAGAGTATAGTCTGCTGGCCTGAACAATATGACAAAACCTAAGCCTAGTCCACATTAAAGAGGACGGCGAAATTCAAACGCCCGGGCGAGAGTCATCTCATCCGCGTATTCCAGATCGCCTCCGACCGGCAACCCATGCGCGATGCGCGTCACCGAAAGTCCATCGAACCCGTGACCAAGCCTGGCGATATACTGTGCGGTCGCCTCTCCCTCAATCGTTGAGTTTGTGGCGAGAATGACCTCTTTCAAGTGTTCGTCCGCCATGCGCACAAAGAGTTCCCTTAAATGCAACTGGTCGGGACCCACGCCGTCAATCGGAGAGATGGCGCCGCCCAAAACGTGGTACAATCCCTGATACGTCCGCATGCGCTCAAGCGCAATCACATCTTTTGTATCTTGCACTACACAAATGGCGCTGCGATCCCGGATCGGATCTCCACACACGGCACAGGGAGAGACATCGGTGACAGCACAGCATTGCCCACACAGCGTGAGCCCATGCTTGACCTGACGCAAGGCGCCAATCAGCGTCTCCACCTGATCTTCCGGCATCGAGATGATGTGGAACGCCAACCTCTGCGCCGATTTCGGCCCAATGCCCGGCAATCGGCCAAACTGTTCGATAAGGGTGACAATTGGTTCAGGGAAGCCGTTCATCAAAAGAGACCGGGGATGTTAAATCCCTTCGTATATTTGCCCATCTGCTCTTCGACCATAGCCTCTGCCTTTTGTTCAGCATCGCGCAGGGCAGTCAAAATCAG
>JAJZCB010000026.1 GCA_021846285.1 Bacillota bacterium | reverse complement strand
CGGACTTCGCTCGATGCGGGGATCCGTAAAGATGTCCGCTTCGTCGCGGCTGGTACTCGAAAATTCGGACACCACAGCGCCTTCTCCAGCGGCCTGAAACCAGTGGAGCGTGTTTGGCGGAATCGTGTACTGTTCCCCCGGATTCAATTCCACTTCATGAAATACCGTGTAGTATGCTTCACTGCCTGCAGGAACCTGCGCCTTGCGGTCCACCGTCGCAGTTCCTTCGACGTATAGCCAGACTCTGCCCCAGCGACACCGGAAGGTCTCCATTTTCCCCGGTCCGCCATCGATTGGGGGATGCTTGTGTTCCGGGCATGTCTGGTGTGGAAAGAGCACCAACTCCTTCGCGCAGTAATGCTCCGTATTCACATAAGTCACGAGTTCCAAGCCTGTCCGTTCCAGTTCTCCCAACCCAAACTCAGCAATTTCTATGTTTTCCGTCTCCTCGGGCGAGAGCACGATGCGTACCCTGGAGAGAACCTCCAGCGCTTTTGCCCGCGCCTTCCTCACTTGGCTATTCGTCAGCATATGCGCCGCCTCCCTGCGCGTGACCGGAATCGTGGGGGCTCATCCAGACACTCCTCCGTTCGTTCCACGCCCATCCGTCCAGATCGATATCAACGGCACGCCGCGTCCAACCGGCGTCAATCCGCTGCCATACAGATTCCCACGACTGCACGCCGCTCGTTGCGTCCGCTGCCTCGACGTTACAAGCGCCAACGGCGACAGCGCCTGTTAGAGCGTCCTCCGGATTCTGACCGTGAAGGAGCCCCGTAAGGAATCCAGCGACGGTACAGTCACCCGCTCCAGTCGTTCCCATGACATCCACGCAAAAGCAGGGCGCGAGCAGTTCCCTGTCCACCCACGAATCACTGTCCGCAGTGACACCGACACCCATCCCTGACAATCGGGAGAGTTCCGTCGTCGTGCGAAGGTACAGCCCTTGATCGCCCAGTTTGATCCCAACGATCGCCGCTCCCCACTCCAACAATTGGTTCGCCACGTCGCTGAGAGTCGATCCATCAATCCCCTGCTCAACCACACGATCACGGTCCATCATGAACAGAATCTCTTCAAGACTTGGCAGAAACACGTCCACGAAAGGCAGAATACGCTTTAAAATTCGCCGCCAGTCCGCGCGCCCCGCCTCCGATTGCGGATCGGGCTTTGCCATGTCAAGGGACGTGGTGATGCCGCACGCCTTGACTCCTCGCAAAATGATCTCCAATTCCGCACCGTCGTTCGCATACATACGGCGCATGAGCGGCGGATAACCGAAATGGAACAGACGCGCGTTCCTCAGTCCATCGACGTTCACATCATTCGCGCAAAACGAATCATTGGCTCCTGGACAGTGCAGAAATATCCGATCGACACCAGGTTGACTGATGACAATCGAATACGAACTGTTCTCACCCTCAGCGACGATCATTTGATCCGCTAATGCTGGATCGCGGTCACGCAATAGATCCAGCATGGCGCGACCGAAAAGATCATCGCCGACTTTGCCCATCAGGCGTGTCTGCACACCGAGTTTTTGCAGGGCTAGCCCCGTATTGAAAACCGCTCCGCCGGTCGCCAATACCGCAGCGCCGACTTCCACAAGTCTTCCGGGAACGAGTTGATCGCCAACTCCGCTGGTGCGCGTAAACTGTGGAATCATATCCAGGCAGATATGGCCTGCCACAATGACTACAGGGCGTTCGTCATCTCGCACGCCGGTTCCCCCTACCTGAGCAACACCGTTTGACCGGTACGCTGCGATTCAAGTGCTGCGGTGAAAATAGTGTGGCTGGCCGCAGTCTCCGCCGGGGTGGCGCAATAGAAAGGCTGTGCCATGGATGAACCGTTCGCAAGCTCATCGCAAAACGCCGCCCACATCTGCAAAACGGAGTCAGAGAACCCAAACTCAAAGATACCGCCCGTGATGGTTGGGTAGGCTGATGCGTACGGAACATCGATCACGCGCCACGCTTGCTCTTGTCCAGATGTATATGGCAAATAGGCCAGCTGTTTCGGATTCTTCGTACTGAACTCTGCGGACAGCTCAGTTCCTCGAATGCGAATAAACCACGTATTCGCATGTCCGGGCGCGACGCGTTTCATGGAAAGCAGCAGCGGAAAGTCCTGATCGTCTGTCCGCACATCACAGGCCAGAATCGCATTGTCCCACGTTTCACAAGGAACCATATGGCCATCGCGATCGGGCCGCTCGTGGACGACCTTCTTCAACAAGGCGCGGACGGATGCAGGCATCCATCCAAAACGCAGTGGTATGTGCACGACATGGAGTCCGAGATCTCCCATGCAACCATACTCGCCATTTGTGGCAATCCGCCGTTTCCAATTGATCGGCTTGTGTGGATCGAGGTCGCTGCTATGCCAAAACCCAACCTCCACATCGATGATCTGTCCGAATGCCCCTTCCCGAATCCATTGCTGGATGCGATAGGCGCCGGGAAAAAACGGGAATTCGGATGAGCAGCGAACCAGCACATCCGGATTTTGCTCCATGACGGCAAGAATCTCGCGATTGCTGTCCGCGTCAATGCCAAACGGCTTCTCACCCAACAAGTGTTTTCCTGCACGGATGATATCCGCATATAACTGGGCGTGCAAATGATGGGGAACGGCGCAATAAATCGCGTCGATCTCCGGATCCGCCAGCAACTCCCGATAATCCTGACTTACCAGGCGCACGCCGGGTACATGGCGGACAAACCACTCTGTCGCCTCCAGGTTCGCGTCACATACTGCTACGATGCGAGGCTGAACGTCCAGTTCCTTCAAGTGACACCAGCGGGCAGCCGCGCTGGCGAACTCCCGTCCCATTAATCCGCACCCAATGACGCCAAAGCGAATTTCTCGTGTCGTCACATCGCTCACACTCCATTTACTACGGACATCGCCTCAGCAACCTCCACCCCATCGTGGATGATCGCCATAAACGCCCGCGTCATCCGCTCTGGGTTAGGGTGCTGTATCACGTTGCGACCGTATACGATTCCTGACGCGCCCTGCCGCATCAACGCGTGGGTTCGCGACAGGATATCCTCTTGCGATGCCTTGCCGCCGCCTCGCGGAAGAACCGGTCGTCCACCCGCAGCCTGGATCACGAGATGGTACTGTTCCACATTGTCGCACGGGTCAGCCTTGATGATATCCGCTCCCAGTTCGGCTGCCTGACGCACCAGAGGCAAAATCTTAGCGATGTCCCCGTCCACCATATACCCGCCATTCAGGCTGTTTGCCTGCATGACGAGCGGCTCGACCATCAAGGGCACGCCGAATCTCTCGCAAGCGGTTTTTAACTTACAGACATTGGTCACGCACTGGTGGTACAGTTCGGGTTGGTCGGGCAACTGCAAGAGATTCACAACGACGCAGGCGGCGTCCAGCCGCAACGCCTGTTCCACAGGATCGTCGATCAATTGACTAAATAGATGGCGTGGCAAATCTTTGCCGTATACATTGGCGATATCGGTTCTCAGTACAAGCGCTGGTTTGTCTTTGCCAGGGATCTTTTGCAGCAATGGCGCCTGACCAGGCGACAGTTGAATGGCGTCCGGGTTGGCCCGCACAATCACGGATATGGCGTGTTCCATATTCTCAATCCCTGCGAGAAAGCTTCGTTCATTAAAGAACCCGTGATCGATCGCCACATCGAAACACTTTCCGTCGGCCCCAAACAGGCGACTCATCCGAGCATATACAGTCATTGGTGTCACACGACCTCGATTCTCTGTAATTTTTGACCAATGCTATCCACACTCGGCGCAAACCTGGACATCCACTCCCTGCTCTTCCAGGCCACGCCTGATGTCCTCGGGCAGTCGACGATCCGTAATCAGCATGTCGACCTCAGACCACTGGGCGAACACATGGTACGATTTGCTCTCAAATTTGCTTGAATCGGCCAAGACGATCACCTGATCCGCCGCTGCCATCATGACCCGCTTGATCTCCGACTCATACAGATTGGAGTTCATCAGCCCCTGACTCAACGATAAGGACGTCGCCCCCAGGAACAACTTGCTGGCCCACAGATCACTGAGAAACTCTTTCGTCTTTGGCCCCACCGTCGAATAGGTAGAGGCCCGCACAATGCCGCCTGTAAGCAACAGAGAGGACGATCGCTCCGTCAATTCATAAGCGATGGAAAGAGAGTTCGTCACGATAACCAGGTCCTGATGATGCGGCATGACCTTGGCCAACTGAAGGGTCGTCGAGCCCGCATCCAGGATGATGACATCTCCTGTCTCAATCAATCCTGCGGCCCGACGGCCGATTGCCTGTTTACATTCAATGAAGGCAGTCGCCCGGACATCAAGGTTGACGTCTTGATCCACGGTCGTAGAGGTCGAGGCCAGCACGGCGCCGCCGTAGACCTTTCTGATCAGACCGCGTCTCTCGAGAACGCTGAGATCCCGACGGATGGTCATGTCCGATACATCAAATTGCCGCATGAGTTCCGTGACCTTCACAAGTTGATTCTGACGGACCATCTGCTCTATCATCGCTTGCCTCTCAACGCTCAACACATCGAAACACCTCTGGCGACACCCTCAAAACCCCTTATTTCCACGTCATCTATCAGAAAACCGTATACACCTTCGCATTTCGAGGGGGTCCAGATTTTAACACCCAATCTGCCGCCTCTTGCAGTGTCACTGCATCTCCGAGAATCGCAGAAGGATCCACCGTTCCCGCTGCAAGCAGGCGTAACGCCCGATCCATCGTGTGTGGGCCGACAAAACTGCCGACGATGTTGATCTCATCGCGAAACAGGTGCTGAGGATGAACCATCGCAGCATCCCCGGGGTTAGTCACGCCGTACACCAACAGTTCACCGCCCTTTCGGAGCGATCGCAGGGCCGATTCGAATGCGCTGACAGAGCCGGACGCTTCAATGGCAAGATCAACAGACAGCGCTTCAACACTGTCTCTGTCAAGGACCGTCGTAGCGCCCGCGCGAAGAGCTTTCTCGCGATGCTCCGCGTGATGACTCACGCCAGTGATCGACGTGGCGCCGAGCGCGCGAAGACACTGGATCATCATAATGCCGGCGGTTCCCAATCCCCACACCGCCGCCGTCATGCCAGACCACGTGTGCACCCGATCGAGTGCGTGAACGACGCATGACAAAGGTTCCGCAAGGATCGCCGCTTTCGTGTCCAACCCGTCGGGAATGCGGTGGCATTGGCTCTCCGGAACGCCCATAAAGGGTGCAAGTCCGCCATTTCTCGTCACGCCAAAAGAAATCAGTCGCTCGCACAAATGCGGGCGACCACTGTGACAGTATGCGCATGCGCCGCACGACAGGTTCGGATCTACGCTCACCCGGTCGCCAATCTGCAGCGACTGGACACCGACTCCAGTCTCAATCACTACGCCAGCCACTTCATGCCCCAACACGACCGGAGATCGGGCCGCATACGTTCCATCAGCGATATGGCGATCCGTTCCGCAAAGACCCGCGGCTGACACTCGGAGAATCACTTCACCCTGTTGCGCGCACGGTTCTGGCCAATCGCGTACCGCGGTGTGGCCGAGTCCAGAAAATACCAGTGCTTGCATGGCGGCTCCTCCTTGCATGAAGGGGTGTCAGGCGAGCGGACGTCCTTTGCCCGCTCGCCTGACCAACTCTTCCCTAGCTCTTGTAGTACCACTTTGTGATAGCAGGATTATGCTTGTTGCTCTGATCGGCCATCACGTTGGCGAGCACGACGTTTTTCACAATCGCCTTTCTATGGCCCGAGAGATAGTCGTATGCATACAGAACAGCCATCTGCCCTTCCATATACGGCTTTTGCACAATGAGCGCCTGAACTTCGTTTTTCATCAGGAAGTTGACAGCGATCGGCTCAGCATCGTAAGCGACAATCTTGACCTGGTTCGACTTCCCTTTTGCCTTGAGCGCCTCAGCGACACCACCCGAGTTCACGTCATTCATCGCAAATACTCCCTTGAGATGAGGATGCGCGAGCAAGATGTTCTCCGTGTCGTTAGAAGCCGTACTCTGCTGATCATTGGTGTATTCAATAGCCACAACGTGAATCTTCGGGAATTTCTTGATCTCGGCGAGGAAGCCTTGCTGACGTTGATCGGTGGTCGAGATACCGGGAGTCACATTCATAAGAGCGACATCTCCGCTGTACCCGATCATCTTCGCCAATGTCTGGGCCGCCAAGGCTCCGCCCTGCACGTTGTTTGATGTAATGCGACTGACCAGAATGCCCGGATCATTGATGGTCGTGTCGACCGTGATGACCGGTATGCCAGCCTTGACAGCGCTCTTGAGCGGCGGAATCATGGCGTTCGCGTCATTGGGCGCAATGACCAGCAGATTGACCTTTTTGGTCACCAGATCGTTGACAATTTGCGCCTGCATCACGTAGTTCCACTGCGCGGCGCCCTGCACATCCAGGTTAACGCCCAGTTTGGCCGCTTCTGCGCGGGCCCCTTGCAGCATGCTGATGTAAAACGCGTCCGTCGTGATTCCGGGCACAAACCCGATGGTCCATTTCTTGTGCGCTGGCGCGCGGTGTGCTGCTGCGGCAAAAACGTTCGGCGACGCGACTGCGGAAAACATGCCCGCAGCCAACGCCACGGTGGCCAGTGCTGCTGACCATTTCCTGCGAAGTGTGCTCAAATTATTGGCCTCCCCTTAAGATTATGTCTAGCGATTGGCTCATCCGACCCTTATGGACCGGGCTCGAACCCGAAGAAAAAGATTACGCCATGCGATGGCGAAACTGGTCGATCCACACAGCGAGAATGATAATTACGCCGATCGCAACGGTTTGCCAATACGGCTGAACGCTCAGAATCACAAGCCCGGTGATGAGAACCGAGATGATGGCGGCTCCTATAAGTGTTCCGACGATCGTGCCGCGGCCGCCGAAAAGGCTGGTTCCGCCGATCACGACAGCCGCAATCGCGTTTAGTTCGTCATTGGTGCCGGTCAGGGGCGACCCTGTGGCAAAGCGTGTCAACAGAAGGATTCCGGATAACGCCGCTATGGCGCCCGACAGGGTGTATACCTTGATGAGATTGCGGTTGACCGGGATGCCCGCGCGCCGCGCCGCCTCGGCATTGCTGCCGATCGCGTACACATAGCGGCCAAAACGGGTCTGGTAAAGGATGATCCCCGCCGCAATCAGGCAAAGCACTGTCACGAAGGTGGGAAAGGAGAAAACTCCCAACACAGTGGCGTTCCCGATATTGGAGAGCTGATTGGGCAGATTCACCACATCCGTACCGCCAGACAGGATGAACGTCAGCCCAGTGGCAATCCCCATCGTTCCGAGCGTGACGATAAATGGCGTGACTTTCATGGCGGTGATGACCAAGCCGTTCAGCAGACCAAACAGCACGCCCGTCAGCATACCCGCCAAAGTGCCCGCGATCATGGCGAACGTGGCGCCATGCGGCTCGAGAGCCACCATGACGAGCGCGGCCACTATGCCCGCGAGCCCCTCCACGGCCCCGACCGAAAGGTCAATGCCCGCTGTAATGATGACGTACGTCTCACCGATGGCCAACAACAGGGTTTCCGTCATGTACGTCGTCGTATTGAACCAGTTGGACACCGAGAGAAAACTCGGCTGCAAAATGCCAAATACCGCCAGAATGATCACGAGAATGCCGAGCGTCCAGAAATCTCCGAGTCTCTTCAGCCACGCTCGAGACTTGGCGCGCGGGGCGGCGGGCACATTCTGTGAATCCTCCGTCTGCACGCGCCCGTCGATATTATCCATTGGATGTCCTCCTCATCCTTATCCGCGATGCCCCTGAAGTTCGGCAATGCGGTCAACCGTTTTCGAACCAGTGATCCACTGCACCACCTCGTTGGTATCCGTTGCATCCGCCCTCAGATCTGCCACGGATCGTCCGAGACGGAGCACCACAATGCGGTCGGCTACGTCAAATGCGTACGGAAGCGTGTGCGTGACAAGAAGCACCGGAATCCCGCGCGCCTTCACCTGCTTGATGAGATCAAGCACCTTCGCGCTTTCTTCCACACCCAGCGCAGCCGTCGGTTCGTCCATGATCACCAGCTTGCGACCCCAGGACGCCGCACGCACAATGGATACGGCCTGGCGTTGTCCACCCGACAATTCGCTCACAATTTGAGCGACCGACTTGATACTCACCTTGAGTTGATCCAACCGACCGGCAACCTGACCCCGCATCTCCCGTTTATCGAGAAAGCCCAGACGGCCGAGCAATCCGCCGCGCAGTATCTCGCGACCAAGAAAGATGTTAGCGGTTACATCAAGATCAGGCGCAAGAGCCAGGTCTTGATAGACTGTCTCCACGCCAAATCGGCGCGCTTCCATGGGACTCGCAAACTGCACCGGTTTTCCGTCAATCAGGATCTGTCCGTGATTCTGTTTCACAACACCCGACAGAATCTTGATGAACGTCGATTTCCCAGCGCCATTGTCCCCGAGCAACGCCACAACTTCACCAGGATAGATTTCGAAGTCGATATGTTCAATGGCGCAGACGCTGCCGTAGTATTTCTGAATTCCCTTGGCCTGCAAAACCGGTTCCACGAAACCGCTCCTTTCCGCGCTCCTGTGAAGCACGCGTTTACGACACCCCGACTTATCAAGACACCCTGACGCCATGGTGAGAACAAACACAACACTGGCACACACCATTACATCTGATCAATCAAACACAATCAAACAGAGGCGACCACCCCGCGCAGGAAGCGCTTTCCTGCGTACGGAACAAGAGTTGGCTGGTCTAAATCTACTAGAAGCCTACTGTTCAATCCCATCATCATAATAACATATATCGTTATTAAATCAACACCATTACTCGTTTTTTTCGTAGATTTGTACACAGCATCCCCCACTTCCAGAAAAAGCCGCCCCACTCTCGACTGCGAGAGTGGGGCGATAAGTCAGCCGACCACAACGATGGTCTGCATAGTCAAGAAAATTCAATTTGCATCTTCATGATCTCGGCATCCTTCCCTGCGGCAAAGAAGCGGGGAACCTCATCCAATCCGATGACGCCGCTGACAAGCGGATCGATGCGAACGCGTCCGGCGCGCATCCATTCCAGCGCCGTCAGGAACGTGTGGTTGATGGCCATTGATCCGATGAGTCGCCAGTCGTTGTGATAGATCTCGAATGGATTGATGGTGACCGCCGAATGTACTGGCGCTACGCCGAATTGCAGGTGGGTTCCCCGCGGCGCGAGGTACTGAAATTCCGTCTGTATCACGCCGGGGATCCCGGTGACGTCAACCACTACGTCATATCCTCGGTGTCGCTTGCGGTTCGCAAGCAAGTCGTGTGCTTCTTTCGCGTAATGGACTGTTGTCGCGCCATTTTCCAGGGCCAGATCCAGTTTGTTGCGCGAGACATCGACGACCGTCAACTCGCCCGCTCCCGAGTGCGCCAGGGCCTGGATCAGCAACTGACCCATGCTGCCGGCGCCAAACAACAGCACACTCTGCCCAGTGCGCAACTGCAGTTGGTTCATGCCATGTACGACGCAGGCGACAGGTTCGATGAAGGCCCCTTGCTGAAAGGTCATCGCATCCGGCAATGGGAACACATTGGCCTCGGGCGCGATCACGAACTCCGCCATCGCCCCATTTTGCGTATCGCCGATCGCGCCCCAACGCTCACAGTGGTTGCCGCGATCACTCAGGCAATAATCGCAGCGCCCGCAAAACAAGGAAGGGTCGACCGCCACTCGATCACCGACGTGAACTCTTTCCACACCCGCACCAACGGCCGCCACAACCCCCGCGAATTCATGACCAGGAATCAGCGGATATCCCGACAGAAAGTCTCCCTCAAAAATGTGCAAGTCCGTGCCGCAGATGCCGCAGCGCCTCACCTCAACAAGCACTTCTCCCACGTTTGGCACAGGGATCTCGACATCCCTCACCACAGAATTTTTTGCGGCCTCCATGACCAATGCGCGCATACCCGTCTCCCCTTTCGTGTACGTATTGCAGACAATGCCGTCGCGTCGTCGCGACTGCCGCACCGATGAATCTTGTTATACCCGAAGAACAGGAGTCTGACAAGACCCGTGGAAGAGCGTCAATGAATCACAGGACTCCGCGAGTCAGCCTGTCTGCGGAACCGCTTTCTTGCCGCGAAGCTTGCTGATGCGCGCAATGGCAACGAGCAGGAGGAGCATCAGGAATGTGAATATCGTGAGAATCCATATCGTTCCCCGGGCCGCCAGGCGATCCATGCTCCAACCCATGAGCAACGGGAACAGCGATCCGCCAATCCCGCCCGAAGCGATCAGGATGCTGGTCGTTTTTTTGGCGGTTCCCTCAACTACATGATTGGCAAACACGAGTGAAATGGAGAACATGCCCGACATCATCAGTCCTAACAGCAGTACCAGTATGAAGACGCCCCAAACGTTCCCCATGACGGCAATACCCGCGAGTGCCGCGAGAGTGCCAAAATTGCTCCACAGCAAGTATCGGGAGTAGTACAATTTTTCTGCGATCGCGCCCGCAAAAATGCGTCCGACAGTCATGGCGCCCCAAAAGGCCGTGACGCTGAGGCTTGCTACAGAACTGCGGAGTTGGATGTGACGGATCAAGATGGACGGAAGAAAATTGATGATGCTCGTTTCAACGCCGACATACATCATTATCAAGCCAATAAAGAGGGCCAACAGAGGAAGCCCCCCGCGGCGATCCCCACCCGCCGCGGTTCCCGTCTGCGGACGCGAAGACTTCGCAGGCATGACGGTCGCTGTCTGCGCGTTCTCCCAGGGTTTACGTCCCCACACAACCAGCAAAGACAGAGCGCCGAACCCAAGTATGGCAAAGGAAACATTCCACGCGCCGATTGCGATCAGCAAGCTGGCCACGACGGGCATGAGCAGTGCGCCCAGACCAAAAAAAACCTCCAGTCGGCTCATCGCCACAGCCTTTGCGCGTTCTGTCGACTCCAGAATCAACGTTCCAACCACTGTCTGCGTCATGCCAAAACCAAATCCATTGACAGCAGCCAGCAACACGACCAAGTGCCAGGAGGGGCGCAAGGCCAAGGCCAACTGCGCCGCGCTGAAGCTTATGACAGACAGGAACAGCGCGCCTCGATAACCCAATCTCTCAGCCGAGACAGGACTTGTCAGAACGCCAACAAGAAAACCCGCAAATTGCGCAAATACCAACTCACCGCCGCCACTGTAGCTTTGCCCGTAGTAATGAAGGATCTCCGGCAACAGAGCGCCAAAAATAACAGTGGCCAGTCCGATCAAAAAATAGGACGCGCTGCCCGCCAGTGTGAGAGCTCTCATGTCAGGTTCCTTCCTCCGCTACCACCATGACCTCAATGTTGAACTCTTTGAGGATGCGCGTCATCTCATCGTCAGGTTGGCGATCCGTAACGATCAGATCGACCGGGTCCAAACCTGAGACTTTGTGGAACAACCGTTTTCCAAACTTGGTTTGATCGGCCAAAACAATAACCTGATCGGCGCGGCGGATCATTTCCCGTTTTACATATCCTTCTTCTTCATGGGGATACGACAATCCATCGGCGCTGATGCCTCCCACGCCAAGAAACAGCTTGTCGACCCGATAATCGGCGACTTTTGCGATTGTCGACGCGCCATACAAAAATCGGTGCTCTCTATCCAGCCGCCCGCCCAACAGATGAATGGTCACCCGATCTTTGGCAGACAGGATGTCCGCAATGTCGATGGCGTTCGTTATGGCTACAACATCGCGCGCAGAAAGGTACTCCGCGACAAACTGAACCGTGGTGGACGCGTCCAGGATGATATAATCTCCCTCTTTGACAAGTGAAGCAGCCACTCGTCCAATCTGGCGTTTGCTCGTCGATTCCCTATGCAATCGTTCCTTATAGCCGTACACCTGTTTTGACAATGTGGGCAGGATGGCGCCCCCGCGAGTACGGATGATTGCACGCTGTTCGTCGAGTTTCACCAAATCGCGCCGTGCAGTGTCGCGAGACACGCCAAACAGATCGCAGATCTCCTGAACGCTTACCCGTTGGTGTATTCTTATGTGCTCCAGAATCAGCACCAACCGCTCTTCCTGGTACATGCCTTTTGGGTTCGCCCCTCCCGCGCTATTTAAACTCTCTTGCAGTTATTATAGCTATTTGCGCAAAATACAGCAAGTTTACATACGCATATGTAAGTATTTATAATTATTTCTGTCCAAGAGGCCAATCGATCTGTCGTAAGCGTTTGACATCGTGCTATGCGTGGTTAAGAATAAAAATGACTCGCCAGGACGGATCATGGATTGCACTGCAGCGAGTTTTGCGGCCTTTGGGCCGCACCTGTTTGAGCGGTAGTACAATGCATGATCCGTCCTGGCATGGCAGGAACGGCCGTATTTTCAAAACACACCTACACACAGAATAAGGTGAGCGATTGCCGTATGTAATGGGAGTAGACATAGGCACTGAGGGCACAAAGGCACTCGTCATTGATGAACAGGGCCGGATTGTAAAGAGGGCGTACAGTTCATACACGTTTGATGTACCGAAGAGCGGTTGGGCCGAACAGGATCCGGAGATCTGGTGGAATGCCTTTCGGTCCTGTCTGGGGGATCTGTGGGCTCAGGGAATCTCGCCAGCGGATATCATCGCCATTGGCGCAGCGGGACAAATGCATTCATCAGTCTTGCTCGATGAAACGGGCGAAGCGGTCATGAACAGTATTTTGTGGAATGACACCCGCACAAAGACCGTGTGCGATCAGATACTGCGGTCTGTCGGCCACGAGCGATATCAAGCTCTCACTTGCAATTCTCTGCTGCCCGGGTTTACACTCGGCAAATTGGTCTGGGTGAAGACGCATTTACCAGAAGTGTACGAACGAATCCGTCATGTCCTCATGCCAAAGGATTTTATCAACCATCGTTTGACAGGTCGCTGGACCGCCGATGTATCGGACGCGAGTGGAACGGGTATTTTTGATGTGCGCAACCGACGTTGGCAGACTTCCCTGATGTCAGAGCTTGACCTGCCGCAGGCCTGGTTTCCGCCGGTATTTGAAAGCGGCGCCATCATTGGCTCGGTAACGCCCGCAGCAAGTGAGGCCACTGGCCTCCAGACGGGAACGGCGGTCATCGCCGGGGCCGCAGACAACGCGGCGGCGGCCGTCGGGATGGGCATTGTGGACAGGGACAGAGGTTTGATCTCGATCGGAACGTCAGGCGTGGTCTTGAGTTGTCTTGAAGAAGCGCCCTCCGCTCAGAAGGCGGCGACGCAAAATCCCACTCTGCATGTTTTCTGCCATGCCATTCCGGAGATGTGGTACGCCATGGGCGTCACCCTCGCAGCGGGCGCTTCCCTGCGATGGTTCAGAGACTCTCTGGGGCACGGCGCATCGTACGATGCCCTGATGGACGCGGCCGCGCAGTCGGAACCCGGAAGCAACGGACTCATCTACCTGCCCTTTCTGACAGGAGAACGAACGCCGTACAACAGCGATCAATTGAGAGCCGGATTTATCGGCATCCATTTGCAGCACAAACCGGCGCACTTTGTCAGGAGCGTGCTGGAAGGTGTGGCGTATTCACTGAGAGACTGCCTGGAGGTGGTGCAATCGTTAAACCGGCATGTCGACGAATTTATTGTGACGGGCGGGGTTGTCAACAGTCCACTGTGGTTGCAGATTCTCTCCGATGTACTCGACAGGCCGCTTGCGGTCAGGAGCTACTCGGAGGGGGCCGCGTACGGCGCCGCAGCGCTTGCCGGCCTGTCGCAAGGTTTCTGGACGCGCATCGATGCTCTTGTGAAGGATCAGCCTGGTAAAGAACGGGTCGCCCCGTCCTCCAATGTGGCAGTCTATCGTGAAGGGTATGATCGTTACAAGACGTATGCGCAATCGCTCCTGCATCGACTCTGATCTTTACGATGGATGCAGAGGATGGTCTGCGGAACCGCTCACCATGTATCCCCGCCCGACGGCGGCGGCCAGGATCCAAGCATGCGTCGCAACAGCACCACTTGGCCAAGATGGTAGCTGTTGTGCCCCAGCAGCATGCCCAGGGTTTCAGCGCGCGACTGCTCTGGACGCGCGAGCGTCACGCTCTCCAGATCGCTGTTCTCGACCGCCTCTTGCGCCATCCGCAGGCCCGTCAGAAACGATTCAACAGTCGCGTACCATAACGCCTCGCTGGCGGGAAAAGCTTCACCTGGCCATGAATCCGCAGCATGTTCGGGAACAACTGGCGCCTCCCCTGAAAGCAAACGCAAAGTGTAGTCCTGCCAGTAGATCAGGTGATTGAGAATTTGCCAGATTGTATAGGGTGACCCTGCAGGGCTTTGCCCTGCCAACCTCCAGTCAAGATTTTCAAATATGTTGCTGACAGAGGCGTGCGCCCCACGACCCTGGATGACGTTAAGAATCATCTGTCTGTGACCGAGCATGTCCGACACGATCAATCATCTCCCATCTCCTGCTCCAGTATCATCATAACGACCAAACTGTAAGCGGGTCAAGCTAGTTCAGTTCGTATCGCGCCTGATGATAGATGCGCTGAAGCCACGAATCCCAACGTTTTTTTGTGCTTCGCCTTACACCGGCGAACATGAACCGCTTTACCGGGTGCATCCCGGTCGAGTAGAAGCAAGCCTCTCTTCATCACCATGTCATTCAGATTGTGCTTGCCCCCCTCACAGAGGAATGCGGATCATCAGCCGATTCGGGTTGGCTAATCCACCGCTTTACCTCCCCGATCTCGAAGATGAAGTCTGCACCAAAAGCCGCTGCAGGAGTAAACGCCCCCTTCAAGTCGCTTGCAATCAGCCGTTCTATCGCTCGAACGGCTAACGCTGCCGTTGCCGCGTACCCTTCCCCCAGTTGCAGCCAGGCTTCCACCGTTTTCCCAGCGGCATTACTCGCTCGCGCCCAAGCGTACGAATGTCGATTCACCATCTCGTGGAACGATGTAACATTTTGTGTTTTTCGCTCGATCCGTCGTTCTACAAAGCGTCTGATACTCGGTCGTTTCAATCCCTGTCGTACGAGTGCGAATCCTATCCGCGCCGCGGCCGTTGCAGGCAGATCTGCAGAATAAGCCGTCACATTCGGAATTCCGGTCGCCCAGTACGCGGCTTCAAGATCCCCGGTTGGGATGGGTGTAAGCGTACGATCGCCATCTGGAAGGGCGATCTGAATGGCACCGGTTCCGAGAGTCCACGGCGTCAATTGGCCAAGACGTCGCACCATCCCGCCCTCAATAATCAATCCAATCGCTGTTTTCAGGACCCCTGCTCCCCGATGCGCCGCATAGGCCACGGATGCGCAGTCCAGGTTCACAGCGTCGGGAAGCAGACTCGACACGAAACGCGCCAGACAATTGCTTACGGTCACGCCAAATCCAACCCCTGGGATCAGGGCGATACCGGCCGCTTGCGCGGAAGCGTCAGCAGCCTGCGCCATCTGAAATACGGGAATCTCATTAGCAATGTCCACGTAGTGGCAGCGCGCTTCCAAAGCCGCCTGAATCATTGGGGCGGAAGTGTTTTCAAAGGGTCCAGCCGCGTTACACACAAGACTCACATCGCGTAATCCCGCCACGATTGCGTCGTGATCACCCAGATCGATCACTCGATACGGCACTCCCAGGCGAGTCGCGAGGGGCTCCAGAGCTACCGGAGATCGTCCGGCAAGGATCGGACGGTGACCCGATGCCACCGCACGTTCCGCGATCAACGTTCCCGTGTAACCACTGGCTCCATAGAGCATCCAACGTTTCTCAGACATTTAGCTTCTCCTCTCATCGGGTGCCTCTGTCGCCATTGAACTGGTCGAGTAGAAGCAAGCCTCTCTTCATGACCATGTCATTCAGATTGTGCTTGCCTCCCCCTCACAGATCCGTACAGGCCCAATTAAGACATACGGTTCCTCACATCATCTTCGCAGAAATTTCGCACGGAATTTCTTCTTGCTTGTCTTACGCTTTATTGGAAATTTACCTGCACGGCTTGCGCCGCAGAAGTGCGTGAACCCAAGAACGTCAAACTTCTCCGGTTTCCCTATCCCTTGTAGAGATCAATCACTGTGAACACGTGACTCGCGTCTCCGAGTCCGCGTTCCACGTGTTCGAGGATGGCGGAATTGAGACTCTTCGGATCTGGATGGGCATAAACAACCAGTACATTCATAGGCTTCACTCCTGCGTTAGAATGGGAAAACAACTAATGCCACGGATACGACCAGAATTATCACTGAGAGAATCTCGACGCGCCGATGCCCTGCATGTTGCTCCGCGTTGCCAATTCCCGTTGCGCCCATTTCTTGCAGCCGGGTCATCAGTCGCGATCTGCGAAGATGCGGACAATATCAATGGCTGCAAGTGTGCCCGTCGCCAAAAACGCATATCGGTTGTAGCGATTCCAGGCGTTGATGGAGATGCCTTCAATGGTTGCTGCCAAAGCGGTACTGTCGCGCTGCGCAAGGATAGGCAGGAGGAGTGGACGGACACCAGCGGCCATCATCACCCCGCCACCCACAATCAACGCCAGCGACAATCGGTCAATGGATGCAAGAATCCCACTCAACATGATATCCCCTCCGCGTTAATTGTACGACCAACCAATACGCTGCACAATGATTCCCTCCCCCAACACCCCGCAGGAGAGTGCCGTTGCTGTCACCTCCCCTCGTCGTTTGCCTGTGTCAGCAAAAACTGCATCGCCATTTGCCCAAGGATGCGGTAGGCGCCTTCCAGATCAAATTCCTCATCGACCAATGACTGCAATGCCAGACCATCGAAACAGGCAAACAGAATCGCGGATAACTCCGTTTCGTTTGGCAACGGCTTTCCCGCCACTGCTTCAATCGTTTCCGTGATCCCCTCCCGCCCCCTCGTCAATAATTCTTTGACGCCAGACTGAATGTTGGCATTTCGCAAGGCAAGCACATACAATTCATACCTCAGTCTGTACCAATCGGCGTGGGTCTTCGTTCGCGCCATAGGTTCTGCCATTGCAGCATCAGCAAGCTTGTCTGCGGCGAACGATTCTCGCATTTGTTCCATCCTATGACAGTACTCCTTTGTAGCTTCATCAACGACAGCTCCAAGAAGCTGCTCCTTGTTCGTAAAGTAGTAATGAACCAAGCCAGGTGAGACACCCGCCTCACGGGCAATATCCTTAATGGATGTTGATTCATATCCATGTTTGGCCAACACGCGGTAGGCAGCATCGACAAGCCGTGTTCTTGTGTTCCCATCTCTTCGCATCTGCGGTCACCTACATTGGTTGGCTATACAGTTAATATAACATCGAGAACCTTGTGTTGCAAATACAGAAAACATCACATCTTCGAACGGCGGCATGTGAAAAGACAACCTTTTGACGACCAGGCAGAATCGCTATACTTTATTTGATATAATAGGAGACAAGCCGTTAAGTGACCATACCGTTTGGAGGCCTCCAAGTGACACATTCACATCTGATTCCGGCCCTTGTGGCTGGTGTAATTGAGGGGATTGTTGAATGGCTGCCAGTCAGCAGCAAAACCATGATCACACTTTACTTCTCTGTAATAGGCATTAATGTACAAAGCGCATACAATCTAGGATTGATTGCTAATCTAGGGTCATTCTTTGCCGCTTTGTACTATTTTCGATACGAGGCTTGGGGAGTCGTTAAAGCCCTCAGGCATCCGTTCGCGGACGAACCAAATGCCCGCCTGCTTCGCTTCTTGTTTGTCGGAACCCTGGCCACGGGCGTCGTCGGCATTCCGCTTTATGTAACCATCCTGAGTACCTTCAGTCTTGTCGGCGGGTCCATTGCAATGATCATCATCGGAGTGCTTCTCTTGATCACCGCATTTATTGCCAGACGCAAGGAACAGATGATGAAGAATGCCGCGACATCGACGACAAGAGGAAGACCGGTCACAGCAGTGTCGGCTCTCGTCACCGGGGCGATGCAAGGATTGGCGGCTTTGCCCGGTATAAGCCGGAGCGGGATGACCATTACCCCTCTTCTCTGGATGGGTTTTTCCGGCGAGGAATCGATACGTTTATCCTTCATGCTTGACGTGCTGGCCCTGCTTGGCGCAGGGGTCGTGCCTGTTGTCATCGGCAAGGGAGGGCAAACGGCCGTTCTTCAATTCGGTTGGGGAGCTACCCTGATTATGCTGCTCGTGGCCGCCATCATCTCATTTCTGGCCATCAATGGAGTGCTGAGACTGGCAAAAAAGTTGCGAACTTCCGTCGTGACTTTTGTTATTGCAGTAATAACCCTTTTGGCGCCCATTGCGGCTCTCATCAGACTTTAATGCACTCTATCCCGAAAAATACCTTCCCTGCCCGCCGGGATCGTATACTGTGCCGCTGCTCAACCACGGCTGCGCCGAACTCGCCTCGGCACAGTATACGATCCCAGCCAAGCGGGTTTTTCATCAATTGATGGTGCTGCGAAGCAGCATGGATGTCTATCGTGAAAAATGTCCCTGTCGACCGGATTCATGTGCTGTGCCCCTGCTCAGACACGGCTACGCCGAACTCGCGACGGGCGCAGCACATGAATCCTTAGGAGCGGGTTTTTTCCATCCTGCTGATCGTGCCGCGAAGCGGTGAGATTTTGCTTCGCAAAACTCAGACATGGCCATCTACCCTGTATTTCATCGCCCCTGTGCATGCGACCGTAACACCATGTGTCGCTTGCAGTTTTCGCATGCATCTATATAATAATGAGTGAGTACTCACTCTGAATGGAGGATGGATGCGATGTATGGTGAACAGACCTCGCAGATTCAACCGGGAATTAAAGTGATTCATGTTGACAAGAGATTCGGCAAAGTCAGCGTTTTGAAGGACATCACTATGGAAGTGAAGGCCAACGAGGTATTTGGTCTGCTGGGACCGTCCGGATCCGGCAAGACGACCCTCGTAAAGCTCATTGCCGGAATGGCCGAGCCTTCAAATGGAGAGGTTTATGTGAGCGGCGTCCGCATGCCCAATTTGAACATGCTGAACAACATTGGGTACATGGCGCAGTCCGATGCGCTGTATAGTGAATTGACGGCATTGGAAAATCTTGCTTTCTTTGCGGCTCTCGTAGGTTTGAATGGCGCCGTCCGCAAGCAACGGATTGAGGAAGTGATGCAACTGGTCAATCTGGCCAACTTCCTCAAACGCCCCATAGCCACATACTCAGGCGGCATGAAGCGACGTCTCTCGCTCGCCATCGCGCTGCTCCATCGCCCGCAGATGTTGATTCTGGATGAACCCACGGTAGGCATCGATCCGGTGCTTCGTAAATCGATTTGGGATGAGTTGCGCAATCTCAGCCAATCCGGTACGACCATTCTTTTGACCACACACGTGATGGACGAGGCGGAAAAATGCACCCGGCTCGGTATGATTCGCGATGGACAGATGATAGCCGTGGGGGCGCCGGATGAATTGAAGCAGAGTACGGGATCGCAGACCTTGGAAGACGCGTATCTGGTGTATGGGGGTGTCAGGAAATGAGAGTGCGTTCACTGATTCTGCGAATTGTACGTCAATTCTTTCACGACAAGCGTACGTTGGCGCTCATGATCCTGGCTCCACTGCTGATTCTGTGGTTGGTGGCGCTCATCTTTAACGGGAACACGTACCATCCCAAAATTGGCGCCGTTGATATTCCCCGGCACATTGTGGTAAGCCTCGACAATCAGGGGGCCGTCGTGCAGTCCTACTCCTCAAATGCCGCAGCGCTGAACGCTTTATCTTTGCAGAAGCTCGACGCCGCCATCAGTTTCGCAGGCGGAGTTCCCCACATCACCCTCGAAGGAAGCAATCCGTCAAAGAGCAAGACAGTTCTGCTTTTGGTGCAGAAGGTCCTGCTGCAACCAGCCAATCCGGCGCCCAGCCAAATGCAGCCTCCGGTGATTCGTTATCTGTACGGATCCGCCACTATGTCGTCGTTCGACAACTTCGGTCCGGTACTGATTGGGGTGTTCGCCTTCTTCTTCGTCTTTCTGATAGCCGGGATTGCATTTTTGAAGGAGCGTACCACAGGCACCCTGGAACGGCTCATGGCGACGCCGCTCAGACGCTGGGAAATGGTTGCGGGATATGTGGTGGGCTATGGAATATTTACGATGGTTCAGGCTTGTCTCATTGCATGGTTTGCCGTGGGTGTCCTCGGGATGATGATGAATGGACAATTCTTGTACCTGTTGTCAGTGACTTTATTGCTCTCCATGACGGCATTGACTCTCGGTACGCTGCTTTCGGCTTTCGCTAATTCTGAGTTTCAGATGATGCAGTTCATCCCCATCGTCATTGTGCCGCAAATTTTCTTTTCGGGTTTGTTCAGCGTTGACAACATGGCGCCCTGGATGCGCCGACTGAGCGAGATTATGCCGCTGTACTATGGGGCGGACGCACTACGCAACGTCATGATTCGCGGCAAGGGATTTTCCGCCATATGGCCAGATCTCTGCGTATTGCTGGCGATGTCGCTGGTCTTTATGGCACTGAACGTCTTTGCGTTGCGCAAGTATCGAAAAATTTAGGGGAGTGAGCGGCGTGCCGGATCACGTGGAACAATGGCTGGCAGAACTATTGCGTCTCAACGACGAAGAGGAAAAGGTGACGGAGAAACAAATCAAGATTGTGCAGGCGGCCGTGGAAATCTTCGCGGAGAAGGGATACTCCGCGACTTCGACGAGCGAGATTGCCCAGAAAGCAGGCGTAGCCGAAGGAACGATATTTCGCCACTACAAAACGAAACAAAACTTGTTGCTAGCGATCGTCTCGCCGATTATGGAAAAACTTGTGGCGCCATTTGTGATTCGCAATTTCCAGGAAGTACTCAATGTGCAGTACGAACGCTTTGAAGATTTTATGAGAGCCATGTTGATCAACCGGCTTGCGTTTACTCGAAAGTATGCGCCAGTGCTGAAGGTCATGATTCACGAGATCCCTTTTAACCCCGACTTGCAAGCACAGTTCATGGAACACGTGTCAACAAACGTTGTGGAACGCGTTCGGCGGATCGTCGTTCACTTTCAAGCGCAAGGACAAATCATAGAAGCTCCCGCCGATTCCATCGTTCGCATGTGTGCTTCCACTATAGTGGGGTACGCCGTCACGCGCTATTTTTTGGCGCCTGAACGCGACTGGAATGATGACGAGGAGATCGATCTGATGATTCGCTTCATGATGAACGGACTCTCCCTCAACCCAGTCCGATGAGCGGAAATCGCCTCCGCACCGTCCTGTCTCCGTGGAGGGCGGTCAAGCTCTCCGCGCTACAGATACAAGTCTGATCGCCACATCTTATGAAGCGGTTCGATGGTCATTTGTACATCCGGGTTCATTTGGTTCACAATGCGGCGTAGCTGCAGTTCATCGATGGTCGGTCCAAATTGGCTGGCATGGGCGCTGGAAGCACGCAGCTTGCGTTCGAACACCGCAGCAATGTCCACATAATAGTTGGGTTCGTCACAATTGAAGAGATACAGTTCCTGACTCCGGTGGCACAAGACATCATTGGATAGCTGCCCATGATAATACCAGCAGTTTGCCCCTAAATGAGCAGCCTCAATCATGGCAAACCCGATGACGCGGTGATCCGAATGAATCTCGTACCGTTTCCACGGGTCAAACGTGAGCACAATGTCCGGTCGAATTGAGCGTACAAGACGAAACAACGTTTCCTTCAGGTCGGTCGCATACTGAAGCTCCCCGTCTCTGTATCCGAGTTGCACAACTTCACGGATGCCAAGATGCAAAGCGGCGGATTCCATCTCCACTCTCCTGATATCGGCAATCGCCTCTGGGGTCAGCGAGGGATTGTGACTCCCCTTTTCTCCTTGCGTACCCACCACGAGTGTGACGTCATTGCCAGAATCAGTGAGTTTCAAAATGGTGCCTGAACAAAAGACTTCATCGTCCGGATGGGCAACGCAAATGAGCACTTTCTTCCCCTGCATGACAATTCCCCCTTACAATGAGCGCAGATGCGGATAACCCAGTCAATATATTAGTCAATATGAGGCCGCACTCTCCCCTTGTCAAGATGATCGCCCGGGTTCGGTATTACTCCTTTCATATATACCCCGATCGGTATATAATAAGGTCGTGTTCCAGAGCGCCGCTGCACGCCTCATCCCACCATGAAAGATGGTGATGCATCGTGACGGATTCGCAGTTAAACCAGCAGGCAACGTATAGTGTGGATGAAAAGAACAGATTGCGGGACATTGCAGGTCAAATCAGCGCAGTCCTGTCGATGATGGATCAGAAACGCAACTGCGCCGATGTGATACCGCCGCTGGCGGCCATTCATTCTTCGGTGGATTACCTGATTTTACATATTGTTGGCGCAAGCATGACACAATGCATCCGCACTGAACTGCGTACAGGCGACTCCGCGGAGGATATGATCCGGGAGAATATCCACATTTTGATGAAAAGTCGCTGACAGACATTTGATATACCCGTATGGGTATATTATAATGGTCTCGTCAACACTGTTTGCAACGCCCGGATCACGGCTGCATAGCGCGTGATTGGGGATGATAAAGGAGGAATTCACGGTGAGCGGACACTGTCCAACTATTTCCATCCATGCATTGAAGAGCCGCATATTCGGCCACGATGCGGCCCAGATTGTTGACGTGAGAGAAGTCGATGAGTACCGGGCGGGTCATATCGAAGGATCCATCCTGATCCCACTTGGCGAACTCCCTTACCGGTTGCATGAAATCGATCATCGTAAAGACCTGATTGTGGTGTGCCGTTCAGGAAACCGCAGCGCGCAAGCCTGTGAAATCCTGCGAACGCATGGGTTTTCCAATGCCCAAACCCTTACAGGCGGTTTGACAGCCTGGTCTGCCTGACCCAACATGAGCTTCTGAGTACAAACACCGAAGGGATGGTTACGATGTCAGTACCACAGTGGATGCATGTCGATGTAAAGGAACAGGTAAAGAAAAACGGGGCGCTTCAGATTATCGACGTGCGCGAACCCGGTGAATTTGCATCCGGGCATATCCCTGGAGCCAAATCCATTCCTTTGGGTCAGTTGATGGATCGATATAAGGAAATTGATCCCACTATAGAGAGCGTTATTGTGTGTCTGAGCGGCAGCCGCAGCGCAAGAGCCTGCGAGTTTCTGCAGCGCGTCGGATACCGGCAGATCCACAATCTCATGGGCGGCATGTCCCGTTGGGATGGAGATGTAGAGTAAACCGCCTACCACTAACGCGCATAAGCACCCCGTGGGCTTCTGGCCATGGGGTGCTTATGCGCTTATGCGACAAGGCCAGCGGCGGATGTGCAGCGCAGACGCGAATTCACGATCGACGATGCGGGGAAACCGCATGCCTACAGGTGACACGCCACCAGATGCTGGGCGCTCTGTTCAACCAGCGGCGGATCCTCCGTGCGGCAGATCGCCATAACATGCGGGCAGCGATCGGCAAACGGACATCCCACTCGGCCCTCAGCCAGGTTTGGGGAACGGTTGCTCGTTTCCGGCAACGGTCCCGTATGAACAGCGCCGGGGGTGGCTGCCAACAGCAAACGTGTATAAGGATGCCGCGGTCTCTCAACGAGTTCGTCAGCTGGCGCGGCTTCCATAATCTGACCTCCGTACATGACCATGATGCGATCGCCAAAGTAGCGGGCCGACGCCAGATCGTGAGTGATGTACAGATACGCAAGCGAATATTCCTGCTGAAGTTGCTTTAGCAAATGGAGTATTTCGGCTCGAATGGATACATCCAGCATAGAAATGGGCTCATCGGCTACCAGAACCCGAGGCTTCACCGCAAGCGCCCGGGCAATAGCCACTCTTTGCCGTTGCCCACCCGACAGTTCGTGTGGAAACTTTAGACGCATTTCAGAAACAGGAGTAAGACCCACAGTTCGCAATGATTCATCAATCTGTTCGCCTATGGCGCCTTCTCTGCCCTGTTTATGCTTGCGAATGGGCAAACGCATATGTCGTTCCACCGTCTTGACTGGATTAAGGGATCCGTAGGGGTCTTGAAAGATCATCTGGATCTGTCTTCTGTATGCTATCAATGCTTTTCCTTTGATCTTCGTCACATCGACCCCGCCGACATGAATGGATCCGCCGGATGGCGCCAAAATGCGAACCAGTGCTCGGCCGATCGTAGTTTTTCCACTTCCCGATTCGCCCACTAATGCGACCACTTCTCCGGGAGCGATCGTAAAACTGACATGATTCACCGGTACGATGTATTGCCGCTTCAGACCACTGCCCACCGCAAACCGCACGACAAGATCCTTCACTTCGACCAACGGTTCATGAGCCATGATGAATCTCCTCCGGTACAAAGCGATGACAGGCGATCCCGGAACCCTCTACTTCCTGCAAATGCGGTCGCATAGTCCGACACGGCTCAAAGGTATACCGGCAGCGAGGATGAAACGCGCAACCGGAAGGAAGATGCAAGAGATTGGGCGGGGTTCCGGCAATCCCCTCCAGAGCCACTGAAGTACCCGTAATTTTCGGAATCGCTCGCCATAGTCCTTCCGTGTACGGGTGATGCGCAACTTCCGCATCCATCAGCGAACGGGCTTTCGTCACTTCAACCACGCGACCCGCGTACATGATGGCAATACGCGAAGCGAGTTGCGACACCAGGCTGAAGTCGTGGCTGATAAACAACACGGAAAATTGAGCGCGTTGCTGAACTTCCTTAATTTGGTCGAGAATGGATCTCTGTACCACCACATCCAAAGCCGTTGTCGGTTCATCCATAATAACCAGAGAGGGTTCCAGGGCAATGGCAATGGCAATGACAATTCGCTGCCGCATCCCCCCCGACAACTCATGGGGATAACTGGTGATTCGGCTGCGGTCAATCCGAACCAGATCCACCAGTTCATACACCTTTTCGCGCGCTTCACGTTTGCTGAGTTGTGGTCGATGACTGAGCAACGTATCGATAATCTGGGTCTCCACCGTCAGCACGGGATTGAGCGCGTTCATCGCACTTTGAAAAACCATGGATAGATTAGTCCAGCGAAATTGCCGCAACTCTTCCTTATCCATCGCATAAATGTCTCTTCCAAGTATCCGGATGGATCCCTTGACGACTCTGGCGGATCCTTTGAGAAGACGCATCACGGCATAGGCGAGGGTGGATTTGCCAGACCCAGACTCTCCAATGAGACCCATAATCTCATTGGGCAACACGCGCAGATTCATATCCTGAACGGCCAGTACGTCGCCCTTCGGCGTGCAGTACGCTACAGAAAGGTCATTGATCTCTAAGATGGCTTCATGGTTTGACAACCTCTACACCCCCCGACTTTGACGATTTACGAACCTTCTCTTTGGGAGTGGTGTTTAAACGCGGATTGGTCACCTGATCGATGCCATAGTTCATCAGCGCCATGCTCATGCCGACAACGGCAATCGCCAGCCCTCCAGGCAACAACCACCACCAGGCGCCCATGAGCATCGCTCCGCCCGCATCGGCCCAGTACATCATAGTGCCCCAACTGATCACAGATGAGTTGCCAAGGCCAAGAAACTCCAAAAAGGCTTCACTCATGATGCCGCCGATAATGCCGCCCATCAGGACATGAATGATGAGAGACAGCATATTGGGCAGGATCTCGCCAAGCAAAATGCCGAGTTCCGATGCGCCCGACAATTTGGCGGCAATGATAAAATCACGATTGCGATAGGTCAGGGTTTGCGACCGCAGTGTCCTGGCCCCTCCCGCCCAGCCGGTAAATCCGATCACAAAGACGATGACGTAAGGGCCAGAAGAATGAATATACGACGCGATCACGATGATCAGGGGCATCGAAGGGATGACCATAAAAATACTGGTTATGGTATCGAGAACATTGTCAATCCAGCCGCCGCGATACCCAGGATACATGCCAATCAGCACCGCAACGACCGTCGTCAGCACCCCCGCAAGCATTCCAACGGTCAGCGAGGTGCGCGACCCCCAAATTAACTGGGACAACACATCCTCCCCATTGCCCGTCGTACCGAGCCAGTGACGCCAACTCGGCGCCGCCAGTTGCGCAAAATTCGTGTCACTCGGATTATAGGGAGACACCACGGGCGCAAATATCGCCATCAGAACAAAGAATATAAAAATGATCAAGCCGACGCGCGCCTTGCCGTTGCTCAAAAATGCTTTCAGGCCCTGGAACTTTTTGCGCTTTTCCACTGCAGTCATGAGGCGAGCGTTTCCTTTTGCCACTAGGAATTGGCGCCCCCTTTCCGCACCCGAGGATCCAGTCTTCCATACAGCATTTCTACGATAAAGTTGGCCAGTAAAACAGCGAAAGAGATGATCAGGAACAAACCTTGCATAAGTGGATAATCTTCATTTTGTACGGCGGCGACCAGTTGGTAGCCCACTCCCGGATAGGAAAATATGTTCTCCACCAGGACAGCGCCCCCGACCACGAAACCGAGCGCCATGCCAAACCCGGTGAGACTGGGAAGCATGGCATTTCGTGCCGCATAGGTAAGCATCAACCGTTTGTCCTTGACACCTTTGGCTTCTGCGAACACGACATAGTCTTCCCCGAGTATATTAATCATATTATTTCGCATCCCAAACAGCCAACCGCCAATGGCCGTGATGATCAGGGTGGCCGCGGGTAAAATCGCATGATACAACACATTGACGATAAATGGACCATTCCACGCAGGCATAAGAATCGTCGAATAAGAGTGCGCCGTAGGAAACCAACCGAGAGTAAAGCCAAAGACGTAGAGCAACAGCAAAGCCATCCACTGATAAGGGATGGAACTCGTAAATGTCGTCACAAGCGGAAGAATCGAATCGATAACGCCCCCACGATGCCAGGCTGCCAAAACCCCGAGAAATACCCCCACGACCGTCGCAATGACCGTGGCCGTGCCAGCGAGCCCCAGCGTCCAGGGCAGGCTGTTTGCGATCACATTCATGACGGGCACCGGATAATACGTGATCGACAACCCAAAATTACCGTGAAACGTATTGTTAAGATAGGAAAGAAACTGTTGCCATAGAGGTTGATTGCTAACGCCAAATTGCAGTTCCAATGAGTGTAAAGCCATGGGGCTCAATCGCCCTTGGTAGCGTGCGATCATGGCCTCCGCGGGGTTCCCAGGCATCAACCGCGGCAAGAAAAAATTGATCGAGATTGCGGCCATCAGAGAGAGTACAAAGAATCCCAGACGCTGTATGAAATATCTCACGGATGTCCATCTCCTTCAAAAGCTTAGGGGGGAGGAGCCTCCCCCCCGTTGATCATGGCGTTACTTGGCGGGCCGCAAATGGCTCAAGATAATCCCGTTAGACGGCGCGACCCAAGGAGATCCTTGCGCATAGGGGTTTTGCGCGTTTGGCCAGCCCACCCAGTTTTGCGTGCTGTACTCGTTCCAACCCACGCCGTACACTAATGGAATGTAGGGCAGCGAGTACACCATGGCGCTTTCCAGGGCATAGACTGCCTGGCGCTGCTTAGCCGGTGAAGACGAGTGTTCGTAGGCATTCAATTCACGCGTGGTGTACGCGTTGTTCCAGTGATCCCAGTTTCCGGGGCCATTGGGCATAAAGAGACTTTGGTACATGTAGAAAGGTGTGGGTCCAGACCCGCTCCAGCTCATGCCGAGTTGGAATTTTCCTGTCGACAGCGCCGAATAGTAAGCGCCAAACGCCAACTGCTGGACGTTGACCTGGATGCCGATCTGACCGAGTTCTTTCGCGATGATCGCGCAGTCCGCATCCCAGTCGGTCCATCCGCTGACGACATCCAGGGAGAAGGATAACGGCTGGCCGCTCTTCGTTTGGAAAATACCTTGAGCATTTCGCGTAAATCCAGCCTTCTCCAGGATCGAAATGGCTTTTTGTGGGTTGTACGTAAATGCTTTGGGCAATTTAGGATTGATCCACGATTGACCTGCGGGCGGAAGTGAATATCCACTGGGTGTAGCCGCAGGCTCATACCCATACTCGCCTAACTTGGAAATCACCTGACGATTCATGCCCAAACTGATCGCTTGTCGTACAGCGAGATTCTTCAGAAGTGGATCCTGTAAATTGGTGTACAGCATGTTCGCGCCGCCGAAATCCGAGAACCAGTAATGGTTGTTTTTCGGATTCCTGCTGACATACACCTTATTGATATGCGGGATGAACAGGCCCGTCCAGTCGATCTTGTTATTCATCAGCGCGAGCTGCGTACTCGTGTTGCCATTGTATGCGGGGAAATCGACAGTCTGTAATTTCGGTTCACCGCCCCAATACGTAGGGTTGGCGACAAATTGGTACATTTCCGGCGAGAAGGATTTCAAGACAAACGGCCCGGTGCCCACTGGGGTAAAGTTTAAGGCTGTGGTTGGATTGGACACTGCCTGCCAAATGCTTTGTGGAACGATGTAGACCGTGTCAAGGATGTAATACTCATAGGACGTGTTGGCGGTAATAAAATCAAATTGCACAGTGTTCGGGCCTACCGCCTTGACATTGTTGATCACCTTCCAGATTCCGCTTCCGTCTAACGCCGGATATTTCTTCAGTAAATCGAAGGAATACACCACGTCTGCCGACGTCATCGTCGTTCCGTTGGAGAATTTTACGTTCTTGCGCAGGTTCACGGTCAATACAGTAGAATGATTCGACCAAGAGAAGGAAGATCCCAAGAGCGGCGTTGCCGTGCCAGACGGATTGAAGTAAAACAGCGGTTGATAGACCAATCCCAGCGTTCCTTGCAGGGCGCCGCCGGAAAACGGACTGAAGTTCTCTTGAAACTGGCCGCCTTGCCCAGGCACCATGATGAGCGGCGGTTGTTGCGACGCCGTTGTCGCTGCATAACTCGCTGTTCCCGCCGCGAGCGTGGTAAGCGCCACCATGCTGGACGCCAACCCATACTTCCATTTTTTGTTCCTCATCTTCTCAACTCCCCTTTTTCATGTTACAAGTGTGCTTCGGTTCAGTGCAAGTGCCTGCCCCAGTGCCAGTGCCTGTCGCAACACGCCCAATGCATCTGCGACTTCACATGACCCTCACCTCCCCAAGCTCAAGTGGTTGCGAGAAACTCATCGCTGCATAGCTCACTGCTCCTGCCACGAGTTTTCATGATTCGCTGGAAAATCTAAACGATTCGATTTTTTTCCAAAACAATACGCACCTCTTGTGTTCCATGAGAATCTTCATGTTGAGACGTGACCGTCAGGCAATGGCGGGAAGCATCCCACGCGAAATCAGCAGAGCAATGAACCACAGTCCACGGTCCTGACAGAACCATAGTGGCCTGCCCCTGATACAGGTGAAGTGTCAATCTGACTTCCTGGCTCTCTACCCGTTCCACGTGCACTTCCGCTGTGCTGTAATCAATCTGCAACTCATCGGCCAGGCGATAGTTCACAGGGAGCAAGACGCCAGATCGGGCGCGCGTACGGATGACGATTCCGTCAAACGCCATCTGTTCCCCAATGGACACGGTCGTCTGAAGATCCTCGTCCTCTACATTGATCAACGATAAGAAAGATCCGCGCGCACCCCGCCGCAGCGTTGCCAAAGCATGCGGGTGTGAACACTGCACCTCAGGAACGATACCCAGTTTTGTCGCAATGTCCCGGATCAGTGCGGCCTGGTAATCGTATTCGTGAGTGAGGCCAACCCCGAGGACAAGAGCTCTGCCCTTTTCTACAGCCTGCAGATAAGCGACTGTCGCGGATGTGTTCCCTTCTTCCCACCCCCATACGGCGTCAGGCGCTATCCGATCGAACACGAGATGCTGCCTGGAAAAAACGGACGCCTGTCCAGCGAGATTCACCAACCGGTAGCCGCCTCTCTGTTCGATGGGATGCGCGTTCAAAGCATCAGCCAAAATGCGGCAAGCGCTTCCATCCAGGTCATACTCAGGGATTCGCGGACCGACGATCAGACACCCGCCGTTCGAGACGTAATCGACCAGAGTTGTCTGCGTCGCTCGATCCATGAATGATGTGGTGGCGACCCACAGACTCGGAACCGCAGCGGGATCAATGTGTTCCCGTTCGTACAGGTCCAGCGCTGCAAAGGATATGTTGGCAGCCGCCAGCAGCCGCCACAAGCCATCGAAGTGAAAATGCTCTCTCTGGAAGGCAAAATAGCCGAGCAAACTGGATACATCCTCGGATTGTGGCCAGGCTGTTTCCGTCATGTAGTAGGGAGAGTAAAAGGCGACATGCGTATCGATGAGTTTCGGCGCGCTGCACAGATCCTGACCGACGCCTGACAACAGCGACCCCAGATGTGACGCCGCTGCGTACGCGGGTCGCAAGGCGCCGTCAGAAGCAATGGGCGCCTGCCATTCATGCCTCGTGCCAAACAGACCGATGTCTTCAGGGTTGTCGCCGGCACAAAACATGTAGTAGTTCAAGGCATTCATGCCATGCGCGATGCACAGCCGGGTCAGCAGATCGAGATCTCGACCAGACACCGTGGGTCGATCAGTTAATCGACCGGATTGAAACTCTGCCGAGAAGATCGGCTGTTCCGGCGACGATATCGCAGCCGTAAATAGGGTGCTGACAATGACATCGTGAAAATTGTCGTACGTGATGTGTCCCGGGTAGAAATCCCCAGCCACAAGCGCCAGGCTGCGCCTGGCCGTCGTGCGCAGTTGACTTATCCCGATGGGATACTCTGTTCCCCTGCTATAGACGGAAAAGTCCTTGAAGCCATGAACATTGATCAAAAATGGAACGGACACACCCACCCGCCGGGCCGTATGTTCGAGAAACGATACGTACTCAGCAATGTCCTCTCTGCAGAATTCCGACCACAGAAAATGTTGAGACAGTGCGTGGAACTCATGGTCAGCGATGGGCTCCGCCTGGGCGATTCCGGTTGCCGTCTCGGCGATTCCGGCCGCCGACTGCTCATGGGCTGACGATGATATGAGTGGAATGGCCGCCGTCTTTTTCTGCAGAAACCTTTCATAGCGCTCCAGGGTGACAGGATGGAAATCCGCCCCGTTGGTAACCCAGTGAAGCATCCCGATTTCATTGTCCAACTGCACGACAACGATCGGTCCGCCGCGATCCGACATGTAAGGCAACATGGCCGTCAGGACAGCGTGATACCAGGATTCCGCCAATTTTAAAAACGTCGGGTGCAGATAGGAAACCACGCGGGTCGGGTGAGACGCTCCATCCACCGTCCGGGCGATGACTTCTGGATAGTCGCGCAGCACCCATTCTGGAATGCCCTCCCGCCGCAACTCTGACATCACGTACGGACCGGGTCGCACAATCACATAAAACCCGAGTTCCCTGCACAATTCGAGAAACTGAGTGACATTCCGGCGGGGATGCGTCATTCCCTCAAAGTCAAAATCGCCTTCCTCTGGTTCATGCCATAACCAGGGCACATATGTACTGATGAGATTGCAGCCTGCAGCCTTCACCTGCAACAGCCGTTCCCGCCAGCGCAGCGGATCAATGCGGAAATAATGGCACTCCGCGCCAAACAGGAACACTGGTTCGCTGCCCTCATAAAATGCGCCGTCGTGTATAGTAAGCAGAGGGATTCCCACCTTTATCGTCATGGTTGCTGCCGCCGACCCTTGGCCGTACGTTACTGTCTCGATCCTGAGGACGCCCGAATCACTACCCGCGTCTCCAGGATCACCGGAGCGATCGTCTCTTCTCCAGCCAAAGCCCGAAACAGAATCTGCGTGGCGACAGTACCCAATTCATACATGGGCTGATGCACAGTCGTCAATGCGGGCGTCGTATGCTGAGTGAGACGAATGTCATCGAACCCCACCAGCGCGATGTCCTCCGGCACGCGAATGGACCGCTCCGAAAACGCTCTCAAGACACCGATGGCCATCTCATCGTTGCCGGCAAAAATCGCCTCCGGCAGTGGGCTTTGCGACAACAGAGTCTGCGCCGCGGCATACCCGCTCTGCTCTGTGAAATCGCCTAGAATCATGAACCGTTTCTCCAGATCGACGCCAAAGTGTTTCATAGCCCCTGTGAATCCACGAAATCGCAGTTGGCCGTCGACCGAAACGCTGGGTCCGCCAATAAACGCGATCTGTCTGTGGCCCATCTCCAGCAAGTGCATGGTGACGTTAAACGCCCCGCCTTCGTGGTCCGATGTCACGCGATACACATAGGATCCTTCAATATCGCGATCCAACAGCACCAGAGGCAATGTCGGGCCTGCAACCTGCCGAATGAAATCTTCCTCGATGTACGGATCCAGGATGATCGCTCCATCGACCCTGTTCTCCACCAACAGCCTCTCCAGGGCGACACCCTTGCCGCCTACCGAACACGCGACAATCGGGCTGTATCCATGGGATAGCGCCACGTCCTGTACACCTGAAACCAGTTCCGAGTAAAAAGGGCCGCCCAGATCGTGCAGGAAGACCGCCATGGTTTGCGTCTGCTGCATTTTCAAATCGCGCGCAATGCCATTTGGTCTATACCCAAGGCTCTGGACTGCCTCAAGTATCCGCTGTCGCGTTGATTCCTTGACTCGCGGATCGCGCTTCAATGCGATGGAAACCGTGGATACTGAAACTCCAGCCCGCTCGGCCACATCCTTGATAGTCGCCATACATTAACTCCAATCAGCGCATAATCGAAACGTTTCGATAGATTCATAGTAATCGTGTGTCGACAGTCTGTCAACATCTTTTTTCACCGACAACTGGCGCATATTCATTGACTTACTCACAGCCGCAGGCGTATTGTCATGCCTAGGGGCACATGTGCGTTGTCCGCGTGCTCGGATAGACTTTCATGCTGCTGCGCAGCACCAACAACCGGGAAGAAAAAGCGCCTGAGGCGTTTTTCAGGATAGACCATCTCGGATTAAATGAAGAGGGGGATGTCGCGATGTTCTTTCGCCGCCGTCGATGTGGATTTCTCGCAAAAATGTTGATGATCATGTTAGGGGTCAATTGGCTCACAAGACGCGAGTCCTGTTCAGAGGATCGGGCCGCATATCGCAATCGCGCCCGCGCATTTCGACAGAAGCTTCGCGAAGCCGCGGCTGTTTGGGATGATGAGTCATTGGATCACCCTCAGGAAGACAGCACGGTCGTGCAGGAGTGAGGCCTGATCGCAGGTAAGGGCCTCAAGAGGCGCGAACTGGCTTGGCACAACCCACATTTCACGCGCCGCAGGCGCGCTGGTTAGGAGATCTCGTGTTCAGGCAAATTTGGCGTTCCAATCGGATCTTCGTGTTGGCATTGTCTTTTATCGGATACTACTGGCAAATCCGTTTCATACACAGATTCAGAAGCGGCAGACGTCAGGAACTGGAGGCGCGGGTCTACGCCCGGGCTGGCGCGCGCGTTCGTCGGTCCGCGCTTCGCCTCCAGGGACTCATAGTGAAAGTCGGCCAGTTTCTCAGCGCCCGCGCCGACGTTCTTCCGCTGTCTTTCACGCGCGAGTTGACCCAACTGCAGGACGCCATACCTGGGGCGCCCTACCAAAAGATCCGCGCTCAGATAGAACGGGAGTTCGGTGCGGATCTGGACGCTCTTTTCACGTCATTCGCGCCCACAGCGACCGCCGCCGCGTCCCTCGGCCAAGTACACCGCGCCACGCTGTCGGACGGCAGAGATGTGGCCGTTAAAGTATTGCGGCCGGGCATTGTAAAACTCGCTGCCGCCGATTTATCCGCTTTACGGAAAATCACATGGCTGCTGCAACACTTCACAAAGTTCGGTCGGCGGCTGCAGATGGTACAGATTTATCGTGAATTCTCCCGCAGTGTGACCAATGAACTCGATTATCGCGTCGAAGCCGATTTCCTCCAGCGCTTTCGCAAGCAATTTGAAGACAACCGCGACATCGTAGTTCCGTCTGTGATCGATCGCCTCGTCACTAAGTCAGTTCTCGTCATGGACTATATCGAAGGCGCGAAAGTTACGGACTCGCGCCAACTGAGTGAATGGCATGTGCAGCCGTCAGTGATTGTGGACCGCCTTCTCGACTCGTATTTGCGGCAATTGCTTCAGTACGGACTGGTTCACGTAGACCCACATCCAGGCAATCTGCTGGTTCTTCCCGACGGCCGGCTCTGCTTTCTTGACTTTGGCATGATGGCGGAGGTGCCTTCGGCCGACGTACAGACCTTCGCGAAACTCGTTCAGGCTGCCATTGCGCGCAACCTGGACGGCATCGTCGACGCGGTGGACAAACTCGGTTTTCTGCAGCCACATGCCAACCGCGCCATTTTGAAACGAGCGATCGGTATGATGCTCGATCGCTTAAGCGGATTTCAGTTGGCCAAAGGGCCGGAACTCGATCAGTTTATCGAGGACTTCCAGGTCTTCCTGCACGATGAACCGCTGGTTCTTCAGGCCAAGTACCTGTTTATCGGTCGCGCCATCGGCATGCTTTCAGGGTTGCTGACCACCCTTCAACCGACGATCGACTGGTGGACGCTGCTCAAAGAGCGCGCCCTTCCCCTGCTCAACGCCAGCGCCAATCGCCATGGAGATCAAGGCAACTGGCGCACTTCAGCGCGTACACTGGTGCAACAACTGTTTGGCGACACAGGCGCAGTCGCCTTTGACATGATTCTCGATCAGGCGCAGGAAACCGGTCTCTCCATGTTGCGCATCCCATCCCAACTGGATCGTGTCCTGCAGAAGGTGGAACGCAATGAATTGACCATTCAACTGGATTTGCAGGCGGCTCTGGTCCGCATCGATCGCCAGCAACGGTTGCTGACGCGACTGTTGTGGATTGTGCTGTTTGGAGTCACGGCAGCCTTTGGCCTATGGCTGCAATCGCGCCGCTTGCTCATGGCGACTGATGCGGCCTTCGTACTGTCCGGGCTGTTTCTCCTCGCAGCGCTGCTGTCGGGCGCGGGGCGTTCACGCAACCGCCGACGGAGGTAGCGGCCTCAGTTTGTGCCCTGGTATATCGGTGTCTACAATTGTGACTCCACTGGCCAGCGCCGCTCATTGATCAAAACCTTGTCGACAATCGACCGGGCGGGATCGATGCCCAGTGCGTTGCAAAAACTGAGCAGATAAATCATGATATCGGCGACTTCCAGCCGTATCTCTTCGAGATTGTCGGGTGCGATTAGACCCTTTCCATAGTCTGACCGCTCTCCCCACTGAAAGTGCTCCATAAGTTCAGCCGCTTCAATGGCGACTGACATGGCCAAATTCTTCGGATCATGCGCGGGCGTCCACCCGCGCGCCTCCGTAAAATCGTGAACCATCCGCTGCAACCTGGCAAGTGTCATTTCCGAAGCGCTCAATGCGTTGGTCTCCTTCTGTCATCGCAGCACGGATCTCACAGCTCTCCCGCTTCCCCGTGCATAGAATCGTTTTCTCCCTGCACCAGACTCCTGCTCGCCTGCCTGCTCGCCTGCATGCCCGCCTGCCTGCCCGCCTGCCTGCTCGCCTGCATGCCCGACCCCAGACTGCCTCCCGTCCGTCCGGAACGCTCTACTCCCAGGCCAGAACCTGCTCGATGCGATCCAACTCTTCAGGCGCAAACGAAAGCTTGTCCAAAATCCGCAGGCTGTCGTTCAGTTGTTCCAGACTGGACACCGCGGTCAGCACCGACGTCACTTGCGGATGCCGCAAGATCCACGCCAGAGCCATCTGCGCGAGGCTTTGACCCCTCTCTTGTGCGATTTCGTTGAGTCCCCTGATCTTCGCCAACTGGCTCTCGGACAGTACACTCTCTCGCCCCTGCCCGCCAAAGCGCGATTCTGCGGGCACCCCGTTCAGATAACGGTTGGACAGCAATCCCTGGGCCAGCGGACTGAACGCAATGATACCGTACTTGTGTTTGGCGGCGCTCTGAAGCAATCCGTCTTCAATCCAGCGGTTCAGCATATTGTACGCTGGCTGATGAATGGTCATCGGGAACCATTTTTTCCTCTCTCGCAGGCGGATCGTCGCATCGGTCATGTCCGCCGGATAGCTCGATACGCCCGCATACAGCACCTTTCCCTGCTGAATCAACGTTTCCAGTGCGCCATGCGTTTCTTCAAGAGGAATATCCGGGCACGGCCGATGATGATAGAAGATATCAAAGTAGTCAAGGCCCATGCGTTTCAGACTCTGATCGCAGGATGCGATGATGTATTTGCGACTGCCCCATTCACCGTAAGGACCCGGCCACATATAGTAGCCAGCCTTGCTTGAGATGATCAGTTCATCGCGCGGCAATTCTCGCAGGATCTTACCTCCTTTGATCTCTCCGTTGCCGGGGGGCGTACCGTAGTTATTGGCAAAGTCAAAATGCGTAATGCCAGCGTCAAACGCGGCGAAAAAGCTCTCTTTCGCTTCACCCTTGCGCTCGTATCCCCCTACTGTCTGCCATCCGCCCAGTGAAATGACGGGGAGTTTGAGGCCCCATTTGCCGCACGTTCTGTACTGCATATCTTTATATCGATCCGGATTCAATGTCATCGGAGCACCCCTTCATCACATACTTCCCATGGCTCCATCATAGCATGAAACGCAGGGAACGGGCCCCTGCGTTTCATGATTAAACTGCGTCGCACAACTTGCACTGCGCTTGACAGGCTTAGAGGCCCGACGCTGACACTTATGCAGCCGGCGTCCGGAACGCCTTTCCGAGCGGCATGACAATCTTGCCTGCCGTCGTGTTGATCACAGTGGCAAACGATGTGTACAACGCCAACAGTCCACAAACGAGGCCTACCCAACCGCCCGCCTGAGAACTCATGACGCCAAATCCACTCAGCGCAAGCAGGAAAAAGGCGATCCACAATGTCAGGAAAACGAAAAACAGCGCTCTGTTCAAATAAAATGTGGCAAACCACAGGAATAGCGTCAAGATGCCGAAAAATAGCAGGAACCACCCAAGACCAGCCTTCGGAGCCGTATTAATGATATAGCACAATGCCAGCCAAAATGCGCCGTACGAAGAAAATGCGGTGGCGCCAAAGGTATTGCCTTTGCGAAACTCCCACATGCCCGCCAGAAGTTGTACGCCGCCTCCATACACGAGAGCCAGCCCGAGCACGACGCCGAGTTCACTCGCGCTCGCGACGCCTGCGTTAATCAAGCTGAGAACACAAGTCGTAATCCCAAATCCCGCCAATCCAAGTGGCCCCGGATCGGCAATCTTGATTTGATCACCCATCTGACCTGTTCCCCCCTTCAGCATTGAACCAGGCAAAATGCCCCACCTACGACGCGCGAAGAAGCCGTTAGCCCTGATCTGCGGTTCCCACCCCCTTTACACCGGTACGCCTCGCGATCCGCAAGCTCACTCGGATTCCCTGTACTGCGCTTTTAGCGCCTCGACCACTGACGGATCCGCGAGCGTAGTCGTGTCTCCCAACACCCGACCCTCTGCGATGTCCCGCAACAGGCGGCGCATGATCTTCGCACTGCGCGTCTTAGGCAGTTCCGCCGTGAAAATAATCTCCTCGGGACGGGCCATGGCGCCGATGCTCTCCGCGACATGCTGCTTCAATTCGGCAACCAGACTTTCGCCTGTCGCTATTCCTTCCTTAACTGTCACAAACGCGGTAATCGCCTGTCCCTTGATGTCGTGCGATCGACCGATAACTGCTGCTTCCGCCACCATGTGATGCGAGACGAGCGCACTTTCCACTTCCATGGTTCCGATGCGGTGGCCCGATACATTGATGACATCGTCAATCCGGCCCAATATCCACACATAGCCGTCCGCATCCTTGTGCGCCCCGTCGCCGGGCAGATAAATGCCGTCAAACTTCCCATAATAGGTCTTGCGAAACCGCTCGTCATCGCCCCAAATCGTGCGCAACATCGACGGCCAGGGCTTTCGGATCACCAGATAGCCGCCGTTGCCCGGCGCAACCGACTGTCCGTATTCATCCACAACATCGGCGTCAATCCCTGGCACAGGTCTTGTCGCAGACCCTGGTTTCGTTGCCGTCAGGCCCGGCAGCGGCGCGATCATCGCCGCGCCCGTCTCTGTCTGCCACCACGTATCGACGATGGGACACCGTCCGTGCCCGATGTGTTCGTGATACCACATCCACGCTTCGGGGTTGATGGGTTCCCCCACCGTTCCGAGCAGTCGCAGCGAACTTAGATCGTGCGCCTCTGGATACTGCGCACCCCACTTCATGAATGTTCGGATGGATGTCGGAGCGGTGTACAGAATACTGACTCCATACTTCTCCACGATGTCCCAGAAGCGGTCGCGGCCCGGGAAATCCGGAGATCCCTCATACATGACGACAGTCGCGCCCACTGAGAGCGGGCCGTATACGATGTACGTGTGACCTGTTACCCATCCAATATCCGCGGTGCAAAAAAAGACATCGTCGTCTTTCATATCAAAAACACTGCGCACCGATGTATTGGCCACCGTCAGATAGCCCCCGGTCGTATGCACAATCCCTTTGGGCTTGCCGGTCGTTCCGGATGTATAGAGCAGAAAAAGGATGTCCTCAGCATCCATTTCCGCGGCCGGGAACGGTGCGCTGGGGGCTTTCGCCATTACTTCGTGCCAGTACACATCGCGACCCGCCTGCATGGAGACGCCTGCTTTCTCGCCCACCCTTTGAACGACAACCACCGTTTCCGTCGGTGTGTCGACGACCGCTTCATCGGCGTTTGCCTTAAGCGGAATGAGAGCGCCCCGACGCCATCCGGCGTCGGCTGTAATCAGAAGTTTCGCGTCAGCGTCGATGATCCGTTCACGCAGCGCTTTGGATGAAAAACCGCCAAATACGACCGAGTGAATGGCGCCAATTTTTGCGCAGGCCAACAGTGAAATGGGCAGTTCAGGGATCATCGGCAGATAGATGGTCACCCGATCCCCTCTCTGTACCCCCAGGCTCTGCAGCATATGAGCCGCCCTGTCCACCTCGCGGCCCAGCATATCGTAGGTGAACACACGGCTGTCGCCCGGTTCCCCCTCCCACATGATAGCCGCCTTGTTCTTGCGCGGTCCCTGACGATGACGGTCTACACAGTTATACGTTACGTTCAGTTTGCCCCCTTCAAACCACTTGGCGTGAGGCGGCTCCCAACTGAGAACGTTTTCAAAGGGCGTAAACCAACTCAGGTGCTGAGCCTGCTCGGACCAAAATCCTTCGGGATCTTGCTGCGCGCGATCATAGACGGAATCGTCATTGAAATTAGCGTCTTTGCGGAAGGATTCGGAAGGAGGAAACAGTCTCGTTTCGTGAAGCAGGTTGGCCAGACGGCTGTCGTCATTCGGCATGGCAGGTACCCCTCTCAGATTAAATCGCCAACTATTTTGTTACATTTTATCTCAATATATATATATCAGCAACACGCATTATATACGAGCTTCTTCAATGTCTTTATTTCCGAAGGAGAGGAAAATTGTCGCGTCAGCGGTCGGCATGCACTGTTACAAATGTTACATGAACATTACAAATAGATATCGCCCGCCATTCCGAGAGAAAGCTGCGAGATAATAGGGAAAAAGGAAAAGGGGATGTCCGCAATCAGACGACGCACTAGCCTCATCACACTCTTCATCGCGGCTGCCATGCTCGCGGGAATCTACGGAGCGCGCGAGGCGGCGATCAACCACGCGCAAAGCGCCCAACCAACCTCGGCCGCCAGGATTGCCGCGCCAGCGGCGCCAGAGCGCGTGATGACCATCGGAGGCTCCATCGCAAAAGGCTGGATGGACACAGGGTGGCAAAACTGGCGAAAAGGTTGGCATGGGGGCTATCTGTCACGGGCCTTCACATCGTTGTCACAGACCACAAAAACCCGTTATACGATCTATGACCGTACGATCGTCGGAGCGAACGCGCGCCAACTGGCCACCATGTACGCGGGTCGTTATCCGCACTGGCTAAAATCCATTCGCCCGCAGATCGTGCTGATCTCCTGGGGTG
>JAJZCB010000025.1 GCA_021846285.1 Bacillota bacterium | reverse complement strand
ACAGTTGATGCTCATCCTGCTGGACAATGCGCGCAAATATACGGAACGGGGAACACTGTCCCTGCGCCTCGAACGAAAAGGGCAGCATTATGACCTGATAGTGGCTGACACGGGTCGGGGCATGGAGCCTTCGTTACTGGCTAAAGTAACCGAGCGATTTGTGCGGGGCGAGGCTGCGCGTACACGACGCGGCGAGGAAGACACCACCGTAAGCGAGGAATCTGTAGATTCCGGCGTTGAGTCGATGGATGTAGAACGCCCATCGACGGGCCTCGGTCTTGCGATTGCGAAGCGGATCGTGGACGGCATGCACGGCAAATTGTTGATCGCCAGCACTGTCGGGCAGGGAACCCAGGTAACCGTTCGACTGTTGCGCCACGGCCACGGCAAGCTGCGCTGACCGTCGGACTGTTGCGCCACAGCGACGGCAAGCAGCGCTGACCGTGGGACTGCTGCGCCACAGCCACGGCCACGGCTCTGGACCGCCGAGGGCACTCAGGAGCCGCTGCATCGTCGAAAACGATTCGAAAGTTTTGGCCGAAGCGCCATTCACAATCCCGCGAATAGATGCTAAAGTTACAGGTGAAAACGGATTCTGTATTCGCGTGTTCCAATGTGGGTACAAATAGGGGGTGGGCGCTGCCATGGTTGAAGGGCGACTGGGAACTGGGGCGTTTCGCCTTTACGCAGGGTCCTCGCATCAGGAACTGGCGGGTCAAGTGGCGCAGTATTTGGGTGTAGAGTTGGGGCAGGTCCATCTGTCTCAGTTTCGCAGCGGCGAATTATATGCACAGTTTCCGGATAGTGTCAGAGGTGTGGATGTATACTTACTACAGTCATTTTCGCCGCCCATCAATGATAACTTTGTGGAACTGCTGCTGATGATTGACGCGTTAAAACGGAGTTCGGCGGGTCGGATCAATGTCATCATTCCTTATTTTGGGTATGGACGGCAGGAAAAACAGGGCGAAGCACGGGAGCCTATATCCGCCAAGGTCGTCGCGGATGTGCTCACCTCCGTGGGAGCTCATCGCGTCATCACGGTGGATTTGCACTCATCCGCCATTCAGGGCTTTTTCGACATTCCCCTCGATCACCTCACCGCACTGCATGTGCTGGGTGACGAAGTCCGCAAAATGAACTTGACGGACGCTGTCGTCGTGTCGCCCGACGCCGGTCGGGCCAAGACAGCGGAGAAGTTTGCCGCGATTTTGGATCTGCCCATGGCCATCATGCACAAGGGGCGCCCTAAACACAATGAAGCGGTTATCACCCATCTGATCGGGGATGTCAAGGGCAAAACTCCCATCGTGATCGAAGACATGATCGACACGGGCGGAACGATCACGCAGGTCGTGGACATACTGGTGGAGATGGGCGCCAAGCAGAGCGCGGTGCTGTGCGCGACGCATGGTGTATTTTCGCCGCCGGCGGATGAACGGTTGAGGCACCCTGCCATCCGCAAGGTGATCGTCACAGATACGCTGCCATTGCCTGCGCACATGAAGGATCTTGCGATTCAGGTTTTGCCCATCGCCCCGATGCTCGCGACGGCGATCGGGCGAGTGCACTATAATCTCGCGCTGTCCAACATGTAGCGATGGGGAGGAACGCGCTTCCTCCCCCGGAAAACAAGATGGTTCCCTGCCCGCCGGGATCGTATACTGCGCCGCTGCTCAAACACGGCTGCGCCGAACTCGCCTCGGCACAGTATACGATCCCAGCCAAGCGGGTTTTTCATTGCTTCGAGTGCGATGTGCAACGTCTCGGATGTATAGGAGAAGAGTGCAAGGCTTCACGCGAAGCGAGGGCTACAACAGCCACCCGTTTTCATCCGCGATGCGGATCGCATCCTGTCGTGTCTGCACCTGAAGCTTTGAAATCGCGTCTGACAGATAGTTTCTCACTGTACCCTCAGACAGGTAGAGTCGCTTTGCGATGTCCTTCGTGGCGAGGCCGCGTTTGGCAAGCCCCAGGATTTCCGTTTCCCGTTCAGTGAGTGGATTGGCTTTTGTCACCGCCTCGATCATCAGTTCCTGGGCCATCACTTTACGTCCGCTGTGCACGGTGCGAATCGCCGCCGTCAACTCTTCGATGCGCGCATCCTTCAGCAAATATCCCCAAACGCCCAACTGTACCGCTCGCTGCAAATAGCCGGCGCGGGCGAAGGTCGTCACGACCAGAACTCTGCACTGTGGGGCGACTGTCGCCAACTCACGCACGACTTCCAAACCGCTGAGCCTCGGCATCTCAATATCCACCAGGGCGATGTCCGGCTGCTGGGCGCTGCCGAGTTCAACCGCCTGACGACCGTCGCCAGCCTGCGCGACAACCTCGATATCGTCTTCGAGAGTCAGTAATGCAGCAAGCGCCCCCCGCACCAACGCCTGATCCTCTGCGATCATGACACGAATCAAAGCAACGCCTCCTCGTTCACTGTCACTTTCATCACGGTCGGAACGGAAAATTGCAATACAAGCCCACGTCGCCAGGAAATGCAGGGCGGACAGGCCGTTCCTTCGGCGTGCAGCGCACGTCCGTTGGACCAGATGGCTAAGGTTCCGTCGACGGCGTCGAGGCGCGCGCGCATGCCGCTCAGTCCGTGCGTGTTGCCGACAGGCCAGCTCGTCGCGGGATCCTCCCGTGCGCTAAACGCCGAGGCAAGTCCAGTCTGGCGGTCGGCAAGCGTCGCCCGTTGCCCGTGGTCCAGGACGCCGTCACCGGACCCTGTCGACCGTTCCCCGTGGTCCACTGCGCCGTCATCCGAATATGTCGGCCGTTGCCCGTGGTCCACTACGCCGTCATCGGACCATGTCAGCCGTTCCCCGTGGTCCAGGACGCCGTGGCGAGCGCGGTCGCCCTCACTGACACTGCGCCCGGTTACACTGCGATCCGGCGCATTTTTGCGCAGTCCCAGTCCGTTGTCTGCGACCACCACGGAGAGCGTGTCGTCCTTGCGTTGCAAAGTGAGCAGGGCGCGAGTCGCGTGGCTGTGGCGAGTGATATTGGTCACGCCCTCACGCAGGCACATGGCCAGTGTTTCGCTCGCTTCGTCAATGCTTATGGCAGTGAAGTCCGGCATGGGAGATTCACACGTAATGCCGGCGGTTTTGAGCAATTGCAGCGCCGCGTTCCATTCTTCATCAAGCCTTGCCCTGCGAATGTTGGCGATATACTCGCGTACGCGAGCGAGCGCTTTGCGCGCAGCCTGTTCGACATCGCGGACTTCGACGCGCGCCCGATCGGGATCGCGCTGCACGAGTCGGTCGATGAGTTGCGCCTTCAGCGTGATCATGGACAGTTCGTGTCCCATGACATCATGCAGATCCTGGCTGATGCGATCGCGTTCGGCGAGTTCCGTGAGGCGTTTGATTTCCTGGTTGGCCGCCTTTAGCGCGTCTGTGGCGGCGACATTGCGTTCCTGAAAGCGCATGCTGATGAGAAAGGAGAGTAGTCCAAATATTCCTAGGATGAGGTAGGGCAACGCGGTCACGATTGGGATGTGTTTAAGGTGCAGGAGAACGAGGATCTGTATCAGAAACGCCAACGCCACCAGACTCAGCGCCAGTCGCCGTTTTCCCCCTGTCAGAGTGATGTGCAGCAACGCGAATGGATAGATCCCAACCCAATAGTAGCCAGCGTTCAGGGTGCCTGCCATAACCATGACGAGGATCGTTTCGAAGACGGCGCAAAACAGACGCCAGCGCGTACCGAACCGATAGGAGGCGATGTATATGACGGCAAACAGCAGGAGTAAGGCCACACCGAAGAGTTCCAGGGCTCTTGGCAACAGAAACAGGAATGTGGCCGGAATGATCAGGTTGGCGAGATAGAAATAGGCCCATGTTCGGCTTGTTCGGCTGTGTTTGGGGAACAAGTCTATCACCTCGCTACGCACACAGTGAATGACAGAGGCTAACGGTCAATGACCGCGACCGAAAGCGACCGCTCTATCTCAGTATACTCTGCACAGATGGCTTGCGCAGAGGGTCAGGGTCTACTACTCTCACTTTTGCTGTCATGTGATCTCCATGACACGTGTCATAGTCCACGGCTGATAGAAAACACTGCCAAACCGGCCCGGATCCGTATAGTCTGAGGTTGAGGCTATGGATACACACTGCCCCACGAGGAGAACTGAGAGATGAACATGGCGATTGTGGTGAACGGTCTGCGCAAATCGTACAAAGACAAGGCGGCCGTCAAAGGAGTCAGCTTCAGCGTTGCGCGGGGAGAAATATTTGGCATTGTCGGACCCAATGGCGCGGGCAAGACGACGACGCTCGAAATCCTTGAAGGACTGCGGGAGCGGTCGGCGGGCGAAGTGAGCGTGCTGGGTTTCGACCCGAAAAAAGATGGGCGGTCTTTGCGACAGCGCATAGGCATTCAGTTTCAGTCTACGTCCATTCAGGAGCGGCTGAAGGTAAGCGAGGCGCTCGACCTGTTCGCGTCATTTTATGAACGCAAGGGGGACCGCGCCGGTCTCATTGAGACTCTGGGCCTTGGACAGTACATGAACACCCCGTTCAGCAAACTGTCGGGCGGCTGGAAACAGCGACTCACCCTCGCGTTGGCCGCTCTGCACGCGCCCGACATTCTCTTTCTGGACGAACCGAGCACAGGCCTTGATCCGCAGGCGAGACGAGACATTTGGGCGCTGATTCAACAGTTTCGCGCACAGGGAATGACGGTCGTTTTGACCACGCATTACATGGAAGAGGCCGAGCGGCTGTGCGATCGGGTGGCCATGTTTCGCGAAGGCGCGATCGCGGCCCTGGACACTCCAAAAAGGCTCGTGAGTCAGTTTGCCGTCGCCAAGTGTCTGACGTTTACGTCTGCGGAGGCGGAATTGAGTGTGATTTCGGCGTTGCCCTCGGTCGAACGGGCGCATCGCGACGGTGACGCGGTGTGGGTGTATGCGCCAGACTTGCAGGAGATCAGCCGTCACCTGTTTGCGGTCGCGCACGAACGGCATTGGACGGTGGAAGCGTTTCGGTTTGAAGTCGGGAGTCTGGATGATCTCTTTGTCAATCTGAGTCAGGAGGGCGAAACGGCATGAATGCTTTGTTGCGCTTGGCGTCCGTCGAAACGAAACTGTTCTTTCGGGAAAAGCAGGCGGTGTTTTGGACATTTCTGTTTCCCGTTCTGATGATCTGGCTGTTTGGGGCCATGTTCGGGAATCAGAAAATAGAGGGATTCAGTTACAGCGACGCGTATATTCCGTCCTGGGTGGCGGTCCAGTTGCTCACGACATCGCTCTTTACGCTTGGCACCACGCTGACAGGCTATCGCGAATCTGGTGTGCTCAGGCGGTTTCAGGCGACGCCGCTGCGTCCGTGGGTGGTGCTTGTGGCCCACATCGCCTATGGACTGATCGTCTTTATCATGAGCGCCGCCGTCGTGTTTATATTTGGAACATTGGCCTTCCATCTGAATGCGCCCAAGCATCTGACAAGCACCATATTGGCCATGGCGCTGTCTGTCTGCGCGCTCTTTCCGTTCGGCCTGTTGCTCACGTCGCTCGCAAGAAACACACGCACGGCGGCCGCAGTGAGTTCGCTCGTGTTGAATCTTATGCTGTTTCTGTCGGGCGCGACGTTCCCGCTGGCTTTTATGCCGAAATTCCTTCAGGGTGTGGCCAGAGCTTTGCCGCTGTATTATGTCATTGATCTGCTGCGCCAGACGTGGAATGTGTCGCCAATCACGAGTCACATGACAGACGTCGCGGTGCTGGCGGGTCTGTGCGTAGTCAGCAGTGTGCTGGCCGCGCGCTTCTTTCGCTGGAGTTCTGAAGTGTGAGCGAGCAGGGAATAAAGTGTCTTATCGTCTCTTTGAAACGAGGGCGAGGGGCTTGGCCTACTCTATCAAGCACCGCTGATTTGCCACTCGCATGATGGGCAGTCCAAACGAATCTGTGCTGAGATGCACCCGGCTTGCGATTGGGATCAGGACAGGGGCACCGCAGACACTTCATTAGAGACCCTTTTTGAACAACCTCTCAAAGGAACAGTTTGACAGGCAACGGCGTCCTCTCATACACTGGGTCTATGTCCATCGGTGTCAGACTCGATCTATTGATTGCGGTCATTGGCGCATGGTGTCAAGACACGACCAAACGGGAAACGGAGCGGGGTCCATGAGTGAAACATCGACTGTCCGAGAGTTGCTGATGGCGGAATTGGCGTTGGCGGTGCGCACGACAGGCGCGCTGTTGGAGAAGGTAACGCCTGAGCTTTGGGGTTTTCGCCCCAGGGAAGAGATGCGCACCGTGTTGGAACTGGCCAATCACCTCACACAGATCCCTTTGGTAGACCTCGCCATCCTGCAGGAGCGCTCGCAAGAAGAGGTTCACGCTCTTGAACAGGCGCTGTCTGCGTCCGATGCGCCGCACATGCGCGCCAACATGGAGAATGGCCTGAACGAACTGAGCGCTTACATGAGTGGGCTTAGTGAACACGATTTTCTTCATAAGCAGAGCAAGCCGTTCTATATGGAACACGGCTCCACGCAGGCGAAGTGGCTCGTTGAGATCGTGACCCATGCGTTCCACCACCGTGCGCAACTGTTTACGTACCTGAAGGAATCGGGTCTGGCGATCACGATGTTCGACCTGTACTGATGCAGGATTGACAGCCTCTGCACAACATAGACAAACGGTTCTCGAGGAGGAGCGTACACTCCATCGCTTTGCCCTGTACGACATACATCTGCATCAGTTGGCCGGGCGGACCATCCGCACAGTGGTGCTCTACGCAAACGGCGTACAAAGCGCGCCTGACACGCTCGATATCGGCAGCGCGTCCTACCACGTGGATACTACACAGGCTCATTAACATGTGTTCGCGATGTTTTGCTGGGCGCGAAACATCGCACAACAGAGCGGTTTGTGACTTCTGTTGAGTTCGTTTGCGTTTGCCTGAAATCCATGAATTCCCGATGGGTTCGCACACTTTTCGCGCACATTTTTCTGGCGAGGATGGTAAGGGGGGTTGTATACTCCATGCATAAAGGCTCTTATGCGTGCGTTGTCAGGGGAAGGGGGGGTGATGACTATGGCGAAAACGAAGATTGTCCACGGAAAGACGACGGTGCCAAAGGCAGTCTTGGAGTCGCTTGGGCTGAAAGAAGGAGACTCAATCTCTTGGGTTCGTCGTGGCGGGGAATGGATGATCGCGGGGAAGCACTATATGACGGAATCAGAATGGGAGGAAAGCATCGAACGGGGTTTGGAGGACATCAGGGCCGGACGAGTGCATGAATACCATTCTCCGGAGGATCTTTTTGGTGATTAAAATCCACTTTTCTGATGAATTTAAGCGCAATGCGCGAAAACTGACGAGAATTGAACGGAAGGCTATTATTGCGGCTTTGAAGCGATTCCGACGCAACCCACGTCATCCGGGTCTGAGAGTACAAAAGATGAGAGGACGGAAAAATATATGGGAAGCGCGCGCTTCTTCAGATTTGCGCATCCTGTTCCACGTGGATGGGAACGTGATTTTCCTGATCACATGCGGCCACCATGCAATTGAAGATCGGTAATGTATATGGGTGGCTAGGCGAAAGCCCTCTTCAATCATACCCCGCTGACTCCAACCGCCTCTAAAAGCAGCATCATCTTTACCATGACGAAAACATAGATTGATGGCAAGCGATGTTCCCTCCCGAGATATGGAATTTACCTGCCTTATAGAGCAGTAGTGGCCTGAACGAACTGAACGCTTACATGAGTGGGCTGAGTGAACACGATTTTCTTCATAAGCAGAGCAAGCCGTTCTATATGGAGCACGGCTCCACGCAGGCGAAGTGGCTCGTTGAGATCGTGACCCATGCGTTCCACCACCGTGCACAACTGTTTACGTACCTGAAGGAATCGGGTCTCGCGATCACTATGTTCGACCTGTACTGATGCAGGATTGACAGCCTCTGCACAACATAGACAAACGGTCCGCGCAGACGTTCCACTGTACGCTGCAATGGTCGTGACGTATAATGGTGGAGAAGGCAGGGAGATCATGAATATAGCCCGTGACAGTTTGGATACGATTTCGAAGCATGTCGTAGCGGCATGTAAGGGCAATGCGTTGCAGGCGCTTGGAATCCAGGGCGCAGACGTGGTGAACCTCTGGCCGACGGAAGTGGCGGTGCTTGAGATTCGAAAGGATCTGCTTGATCTGGTTTTCGAGCAGTCCGATGGAACACTTTTGCACCTGGAGTTCCAGTCCACCAAGGAGCGTACACTCCATCGCTTTGCCCTGTACGACATACATCTGCATCAGTTGGCCGGGCGGACCATCCGCACTGTGGTACTCTATGCAAACGGCGTACAAAGCGCGCCTGACACGCTCGATATCGGCAGCGCGTCCTACCATGTGGAGAACGTCTATTTGGCAGAGCGAGACGGAAACGCGGTTTTGGATCGAGTGGAGGCGCACCTGGATAAGAGTTGCTGGGAAGTAGAGGATCGGATCGAGCTTTCGTTCGCGATGCACATGAGACACAAAGGGCGAAGCCGGAGGAACGTGATCGATCACTGCATGGCGCTCATTGAGCGAATTGCGGATCGTGATGAGCAGTCGCAGACGGCAGCGTGGTTTTTGAGCACGAGCGCACGGTATCTGACGCCCGATGAAACAGAACGGTTGAAAGTGAGGCTGAAAAACATGGTCGACTTGGTAAGAGAAATCGCAGAGGAAGAGTTTGCGAAAGGCCGTGAGGAGGGCCGTGAGGAAGGCCGTGAGGAGGGCCGTGAGGAGGGCCGTGAGGAAGGCCGTGAGGAGGGCCGTGAGGAGGGCCGTGAGGAGGGCCGTGAGGAGGGCCGTGAGGAGGGCCGTGAGGAGGGCCGTGAGGAGGGCGAAACTAAGAAGGCATTAGCCGTGGCGAGAGCGATGCTGGCGAAGGGCATGGACGATGCGCTGGTGTCTGAGGTGACAGGATTGCCCATTGAAGAAGTGGAACGGCTTCACAAAGAGATGTCCAACTGAATTCGGCAGCGATGGCAGAAACCCCCGCCTAGGCGCGTGCCGTCGCCAGGCGAAGGGAGCTTCATCGTCTCTTCGATCACAAACCCGGCCAGAGCGGTGCGGGTTTTTTGTCGTCTACCAAACAGAGCCCGGATGTATCGCGAAGTCCGGTTTAAATGGATGGCATACTTGCGAACGGAAGGGAACTTCCGCCTTCCTCCTGAGCCGGAAACGGAAGGGGGTGAGGGGTATGGAACGTGCGTTCATCCCGTCGCAAAAGTGGATGAAAAGACGACCGTCTCGTGCAATAATAAGGCACTACTACACGTTGGGGTCATGGGGGCGAAAATCGTGCAATCGGTTAAGACCATTGGCAGCAACGGTCAAATTTCACTTGGCAAAGAATATGCAGGGCGGCTCGTAATTGTGGATGAGGTTGAGCCCGGCGTATGGGTGATCAAGATGGGAGAGTTTGTTCCTGACAGCGAAAGATGGTTAATGAATCCGGACGTGAAGCGTGACATCGAAGAAGCAGTTGAATGGGCGAAAAACAATTCTCCGACTGAATCCAATTTGGATGATCTCGAAAGGCGAATTACAGATGGGCGATGATCCGAGTGTGCGTCTTGATCTCAGTAATCCCGTGTTTCAACACGGACTGTTGCAGTTGCAAAAGGCGGAGCAACTCGCGGTCTTAGGAACGCTTCGCAAATTGTCCGATATGACATGGAATCAGGTATATCGTGACGGTGGGCTAAAATTGGGAAGCGATAGAAACGCGAACGGGTCCTCACGGAGCACGTCTCTACAGTCTAAGAGTTGGGCGTGGATTCAGGGCGTTGGCTTATCGTATCGGGAGGAACATTGGATGCGGATTTTGTCACTTCACACTGATCACGATTCTGCCTATCAATGAGTGTTTTTTGTGGGAAACGATGTACTTTTGCAGAGTATCATAGTTCAGAATCCGGAAACCTTCTCCCACGCTCAGCGCGCGATTGTTTCCGTTTCGTGAGGCGCTCCCGTGCCAACCTGGCCAGGAGGTTGAACATGCGCTGACAATGCTTCGTCTATCGGGGTAGGATGCGCGTGAGATGTCTTGTGCAGTTGGATGTCTTGTGCAGAGGCGTGCGGAGGCGCGCAGAATAACCGGAGGGAACAGTGAATTTGCTGAGAGGTCTGGAGACTTGGCGGTTGATCAGGGCGCGCATTGGCAAGAAGCGTGTCGCTATTCTTGTCGCGGCTGCGCTGCTCTCGGCGGCGGCCTTCTTTTATTTGGATCAGAACAATCACCTGTCGGGCGTCATCCACACTTGGGGAACGTTTGGCATCATGGCCGCGATTCTCCTGATGGGACTTGTCTGCATGACTCCCGTGCCTTCCGAAGGACTGCTGCTGATCCTCCTGAAGGTCTATGGCGTATGGTTGGGTTTGCTGTATGCGTGGATCGGCTCCAGCGTGAGCGCGGTCGCCATCTTCGCCATTGCGCATTATGTCGGCAGACCGTTGCTGGAGACACTGGTCGATTCTTCGAAACTGCGGCAAGTGGAGGACTTTGTCTTGCGCAAGGGCACTGCCGGGCTGCTGATCGCGCGGTTGTTGCCGTTGCCCGCCATGTTGGTGAACTATGCGATCGGCGTCCTTCCTGGAATCTCGTTTGCCGCGTATCTGTGGACGGCTGTGGTGACGATTGCGCCCTATTATGCTTCGACGGCGCTGTTGTATGAGGGCGTCATGGGGGGCGCCCAGCCCTGGCTGTTTGCGGGAATCGCGGCGGTCGCCCTGCTGATGGCGGGAGGATTTGTATTCAATCGCCGCTATGCGCGCCGATAGCGGCGAGCATCCGAGGAGGGAACGCGGCGGGCCGCGTGGGAAAAGAGTATGAGTCTTTGATCCGTTTGGTGTGTTCGATCCCAGGGATGTGTATACTGGAGAGACAATCAGTGTAACAGAGGTGGAGCGCTGTGTCGGACGAGTCAGATCGCATGCCGGAAGAGCCTTTGTCAAGAACACGACTTCGCCGCCAAGTCGGACCTTCTTTAGGCGCGCTTGCGTCAGTGGCCATCGTATCCGCCGTGGCGGGCTCCGCGTTGACGCTCGTCGGTCTGGGGGCTCTGGTGAACAGCGGCTATCTGCCCGTATCACTCGGCAGCGCCGCCCATGGGGCAACCCCTTACCTACCTGGGGCGGTCAAGTCCGCGACTTTGAAAAAGGGAACATCCATCGCGACAGTTTCCGTCAATGATCCGATCGTGAGCGCGGTCAAGAAGACGACGCCGTCTGTGGTTGGCGTCATCAATCTGCAGGATCAGCCCGGCGCTAACGCGTCGGGGCCGCAGCTCCAGCAGGTGGCGGTTGGCTCCGGCGTGATATTCAGTCGGCTTGGCTACATCGTCACGAACAATCACGTGGTGGAAGGCGCCAACAAAGTGGAGGTCGTGATCAATCAGCGCCAGCATGTGTACGCGCGGGTGATGGGCACGGATCCGTACACCGATCTGGCGGTCCTGAAGGTGCCGGCGTCCGATATCAAACCGGGCAATGTAGCTGAGTTTGGAAACTCATCCGCCCTTCATGTGGGACAGCCAGCGATTGCGATCGGCAATCCTGCCGGATTTGCCTTTGCAGACTCGGTGACAGTCGGCGTCATCAGTGCGACAGAGCGCACGATGCCCGTGCAGGATGCGGCGACCGGTCAGACTCTTGGACAGGAAACCGTACTTCAGACAAGCGCCGCCATCAACCCCGGCAACAGCGGAGGACCGCTCCTCAACGTGCAAGGTCAAGTCATCGGAATCAATAGCAGCAAGATCGTCGCCACCGGGTTTTCGGGCATGGGATTCGCCATTCCGAGCAATGAAGTGAAGCTCATCGCCGACGAACTTGTGGCCACGGGCCACGCCTTTCACGCCGCCATCGGTATCGCGGGCGCTTCACTGGCCGCCCTGCCAAAAGCACTGCGCCCGAATGTTCCCGTGCATTCGGGCGTGTGGATCGATCAGGTTGACAGCGCCAATGCCAAAGCGGCGGGTCTCCGACGCGGCGATGTGATTGTCGCTGTCGACGGCGTCAAGGTGACAGGTGTCTCGGGTCTACAGACGCTGCTTATGCAAGATCGTCCGGGGCAGACCGTCACCGTCACATTCTATCGCGGAATCAAGGAAATGACGACCCGTCTGCAACTGTCGAATCTACCGTCGATTCACTTGCCGCCAAACGCGGGCGGCAAAGTCGTCGGATAGCGGCAACGTCGTCGAGGCGGCGTTATGGGGGCAGTGTCATCGAGGCCGCGTGGCATCGGCGCCACGCGGTTGCCTGAAAACTGCTTCCTGAAAACTGCCTCTGGAAAATGGCTATGGCAATGAAAGTAATATCATAGTATCATGGCAATGAAAGTAATGTCATAGTATCATGACACTGGTTATAGTATGACTTCATTATACGAGCACGTCAGGTATGTATAGCGTGTCGATTGGGGGAATCTATGGAAGCCCAGTTAACTGCCAGGTCAGAGGATTTGCTCAGATGGATGGACTATGCCAATGATCCCATTTTCATCTTTGGCTTGACTGAAGACGGGTTGCCCGAGAATTATATCGGAGTCAACAGTGCTGCGGCTCAACTGCTCGGGTACACAAGAGACGAGTTCTTGACCTTGAAACCTACCGATATTACGCCCAGGCATCGGCTGAATCACCTTGTGCGGGTGATGCAGCGGATTCTTGCGGACGGCCAGGTGACGTTTGAGGGCGGCTACATAACAGGCGAGGGCCAGGAGATTCCGTTTGAGTTTAACGCCCGATTCATCGAAATCGGCGGGCGGGGAGCAGTGCTGTCGATCGCACGCAATATATCCGAACGCAAGAGAGCCGAAGAGGAACTGCGTGAAAGCGAGGCCCGCTACCGGGTGCTGGTTGAGCTGCTTCCGGACATGGTGGTGGTTGTGCACGACGGCGTGATTGAGTTTGTCAATCACGCGGGGCGGGAACTGATCGGCGCATCCGACATCGCGCAACTGATCGGACAGCCCCTCGATCGCTTCGTGCTTTCCGGTTATCAGGAATCGAAGACACCGCCCCTCGGGCCACAGAGGCAGACCGGCGACGCGCTGGCGCCTCACGAGTATACGTTGGTTCGTTTCGACGGTTCCCTGATTGACGTGGAGGTACAGTCAACGGTCGTCATGTATGGCGGCAGACCGGCGAAACTGATCATCATTCGGGATATGACGGAGCGACGACGCGTGCAGCATGTCATCCACCACATGGCGTATTATGATTACCTCACGGAACTGCCCAACCGACGGCTGTTTCATGAACGGCTGGAACAGGCCGTCGAAACCGCCCACGACTCCAAAGGAAAACTCGCAGTGCTGTTTCTCGATCTGGATCGGTTCAAGATTCTAAACGACGCACTGGGTCATGATCTTGGCGATCTGCTGCTCAAAGACGTGGCGCAACGACTGCAGGCGTGCGTGCCGGAAAAGGCGTTGGCGGCCAGGCTCGGCGGCGATGAGTTTACAGTGCTGATCCCAGGCGTTGAGGATCGCGAGGAAGTGACCGATTGCGCGCGCCGCATCGTTGCGGAGATTTCCAGTCGCCCGTTTGTCATTGACGGATACGAACTGTTTGTCACAACCAGTGTCGGCGTCAGCTTCTTTGCGCAAGATTGTCAGACGGTCGCCGACTTGCTGCGGTACGCCGACACGGCGATGTATCGCGCCAAGTCGCAAGGCGGCAATGGATTTCAGTGTTATCATGACACGATGCAGATCGAAGATGCGCCGCTCTCCCATATCTACATGGAGCAGGAACTGCACAAGGCGCTTGACGCGGGTGAACTGCACCTTGTCTATCAACCTAAAGTGAACACGCGCACCGGCCGAATCGCAGGCGTGGAGGCGCTGCTGCGCTGGACGCACAGTGCGATGGGAGACATACCGCCTTCCCATTTCATCCCTCTGGCCGAGCAAACGGGACTGATTCGACCGATCGGTCAGTACGTGATTCGCCAAGTGTGCGCTCAACTCAGGCATTGGGAAGAGATCGGTCGCGCGCCCCTGCCCATCAGTATCAATCTGTCCGTGCGCCAGTTTCAGGACAGCGATCTTGTCGACACTGTCGCAGGCATTATTCAGGAGGCGGGCATCGATCCACGGTGGTTCGAGTTTGAGATCACTGAAACGCTGCTTATGGAAAATACGGAAGTCGCCATGGCGTCGCTTCAGGCTCTTCATGACATGGGCATGCACATTTCCATCGACGATTTCGGTACAGGCTTTTCCTCTTTCAGCTATCTCAATCAGTTTCCCATCGACACACTGAAGATCGACCAGTCATTTGTCGCCAATCTCAAAGGCGGCAGGCGCGCGAAGAGCATTCTCATCGCCATGCTGCGACTCGGTCAGAGTCTCGGTATGAAAGTGATTGCCGAGGGCGTTGAGACTGCCGAACAGGTGGCGTTCCTGCGGCGGCACGGTTGCGGTGAACTGCAAGGCTACTATTTTCATCGGCCGCTGAAAGTCGAGGAGCTAGAGACGGTGCTCGATCGCATGAATGAGATGGTGTAAAGGCAATGGTCTGCGCACCCATCGCGCCGACCGACGCCGCCTGTCACGATGACACAGGGTTCATCCCTGCGCGTCGTGAGCGCGCAGGGCGGACTCCAGTCTGTGCTCGACGTCGAGTCTCTTGGCGAGATCCTGATCGTCAAACACGCCGACGAGTTCCAGCGCCTTTTTCCCGTGACAGTATCGGCAGGCGTCGGAAGGATACAGCGTGTGGCTGGGCATGTGGCATTTCTTGCAGATGTATACGTACTGTTCCATGTCCTCGTCCCCCAGCTGCGTTGTCAGTGCCTTACTGCTGTCCTGACAGGCGTCGTTTGCGCAAGAGCCATGTACCGCCCAGCGCAGCAATCATGACCGCGGGCAACGCTCCCGCGAGTGGAACTTCGGGGAGCTGTCCCGCCAGGGGCGTGGCGTCGTAGTTAAAGCTCGCTCCATATGCGCTTGTGATGGGAGGCTGCACAGGCTGGAATCTTGTCACGATCGCACCCGCATTGATAAAGATCTGGGCGTTCATGACCCCGCTGCTGTTTCCCAGATTGGGCAGAGTGATCTGCAGTTCATCCATATAGCCTCCACTGGAAGCCTGCGTCTGTTTGATTACAGTTGCTGACACGATGGTATTGGCAGCAGACGCCTGTCCGTCCGCAGAACTGAACGTGACTGAAAATCCTGATGTCGCAGAAGCCCAGTCAAACGTGTAGAGATCCACCTGTTGACCCACCTGAAAGGTAGGCATACTGGAGTCTGCGAAGGCAACGCCCGTTGACAGGACGGATACACTGATCATGGACAACACTGCGACAAATGCCTTTTTGTACGTTGGATGCAGGCGATTATTCAGAATAGGAAACCCTCCTCAGTTTAGTAGTCGCTATGACTATACTATGAATGGGAGGTTACTGACCTTAAAGAAAATTTGATCTTGTTTAAGCGGCGTCGGTCGACGCACCCATCGCGCCGACCGACGCCGCCAGTCACGATGACACAGGGCTCATCCCTGCGCGTCGTGTGTGCGCAGGGCGGACTCCAGTCTGTGCTCTATGTCGAGTCTCTTGGTGAGATCCTGATCGTCAAACACGCCGACGAGTTCCAGCGAATTTTTCCCGTGGCAGTATCGGCAGGCGTGGGAAGGATACAGCGTGTGGCTGGGCATGTGGCATTTCTTGCAGATGTATACGTACTGTTCCATGTCCTCGTCCCCCAACTAGGATCATAGTTCCAATAGATTCCATTCTACTACCAGAAAGCCTTTTTCACAAGAGCGAATTGTCTGTAAAAATGTCGAATGGCGTCTATTTTCCGCAATGCCCCCATGTGCGGCCAGGTCAACTCGCTCCGTGCCGGAACAGGACGGCGGGAACGGTCTTGAACATGATCCACCAGTCGCGCAGATACGACCACTGGTCGATGTACATCAGATCGAGCTGCATCCACTCGTCGAAGTCAACTTCATTGCGCCCGCCGATCTGCCACAGGCAGGTGATGCCGGGCCGCACAGACAGTCGCCGCCGCTGCCAGGATGCGTACTGTTCCACCTCCGCAGGAAGGGGAGGGCGAGGTCCCACGATGCTCATCTGCCCCACGAGCACGTTGAGCAGTTGCGGAAGCTCGTCCAGGCTGGTTTGGCGCAATACGCGTCCGATAGAAGTCACCCTCGGATCGGCTGTGATCTTGAAGACGGGCCCCGACATCTCGTTCAAATGCAGCAGATGGTTCCTGAGTTCCTCCGCGTTTGGCACCATCGTGCGAAACTTGAGGCAGGGAAATGTCCGTCCGTTCAGGCCAACGCGTCGCTGGACAAAAAACACGGGTCCGTCCGAAGTCGTCTTGATGAGGATCATGATGATCAAACAGGGAACGCACAGAACGATCAGCGCGATGAACGCGATGGCGATGTCGGTCACGCGTTTGAGGAACAGGGCCATGAGTGTCGTGCGATGGGGCAGCAAACGAATCGCGGTGCCGTACGGCATCTGCACCACTTCGCGCGTCGCCGCCTGCAGCGACAGGTGGCCAATCAACAGTTCCGCAGGGATGCCGCGCAGTTGACATTCGCCGACGCAGCGCTCGATGTCGCCCGATTCGAGAAAAGGATGCAACAGCACTGTGTCGATCGTGGTGGATTCGAGCAACGACGGCAGATCCTTTAACTGGCCCAGATGAGGAAGCAGACCCGGATGCGGACTGTCCGCGATGAGTCCCTGAAGCTCCAGGCCCGCCGCCCGCACTTCTCTGTGGATGCGTTCGATCTGCGTGAGATCGGTGCGCGCCAGAACCAGCACGCACAAGTGGCGGATGCGCGTGAAGCGAAGCGCCGCTTTGATGATCACCACGATCAGGATGAAGCAGATGAACACGGCGGCGGCGTAAGCGATGGCGACCAGCCTGCTTAGCATCGTGAATTTGAGCATGAAACTCAGTCCGCTGTACATCAGCATCGCCAGGATGGACAACAGCACTTTGTCCTTGATGTGGCTGCGCAGCGGACTGGTGATGTCAGGCCGTCCCTCCCTGGCGATGGTAAACACCACGCCCCATACCACCAGGAGCGCGCCAAACGTGATAAAGCCGACGGCAGACGTCAGTTCGAACGGCGGCCTGCCTTCGATGAAATAAAACAACTCATAAGCCAAGCGCAGGCTCGCGACGAGCGCGATCATCTGCAATATGTACTGTGTGACCCTGAGTAACCGCAATCTCTCCCCCATAAAGACCCAGCACCCCGGTTTGCGACGTTCTCTCTATGAATCATTTGCTGCTGTGGTTCAGTTGATTAAAACTACTATACAATTGAAAAAGTCACTGTCAAGAGATAAATCACAAGATTAGAAGATTCTGTGGTAAACATTTCGACAACATAAGACAAACATGACATGATTACGTCGTCATGCGCCAGATGGTCTCGGCGTTACGTAGACACTGATCGCCCGCTGACGACAACCCCCACTCGTCGAGTCTGGCAAACGCCCTTGCAAGGCCAGCCTGGCGGACTCGCGGGTCGTGCGCGTCACTGGCAATCACATGGACCTTGCCAGCGTCCAGCCAGCGGCGTGACAATCGTTCGCACCCGGAGCCAAACTGACCAGTGAGAGCTCCTGCTGTGAGCTGTAGCCACGCACCTTCAGCCAGGGCTTCATCGATCACCTGTTCTCTGGCCAGCGCGGCGAGGTTTCGTTCCGGATGCGCGATGATCGTCTGAATCTCTCGCAGGGCGAGTTCGTAGATGACCTCAGGCAACTCGGTGGGCCATTCCCGCGAAGGGAGTTCAATGAGCGCATAGCGGCGCTGCGTGTCTGCAGATCCCAGGCAGAGCGCTCGGCCTTCCAGGATGGTCTGCACCACTCGCGGGTGGTAGTGTATCTCCATGCCAAGGCGCACGGTCAGATCGATCCCCGCTCGCCTGATCTCTTTGGATAAGCGGGTGAGCGCCGCCTGGCAGGCTTCCGGATCGGCATGGTAGACAGTGGAGAAGCCGTGCGGCGTGGCGAATATCCTGTCGGAGTCGTTCCTCACGAACTGTCGCGCCAGTTCCAGCGCATCGGCAACGGCAGTGGGGCCATCGTCGAGTGACGGAAGAATGTGTGTGTGAATGTCTATGTGTTTCATCATGGCCGCCTCGCCTTCCGCCGCATGTTTCTCGATGCTGTAAAGACACGGTTTCGCAGGCCGCAAACCGTCCCCTGACTGTCAATTCTCTCAATTGTCTCCTTGACAGTGAGCCGATCTCTTTGCATACTAGCTGTAGCTAATTATATGGCACCAGTGTAAATATGTGAAGTGTAGAAGGGAGACACTAGATTAGCAATTTGTTCTGTGAATGCATACAGGAGAACCGTTTTACATGGAGAATAGATATATGGTTGTGCGAGTCTTGTGTTGAGTCTATGACGACGAGTAAGCGTAACGCCGGATTTAAAAATCTACAGTGCTGGGCCGCGTGAACATCGGGCGGACGAGCGAGAGAGGGTTCTTCATGGAGTTAAAAGAATACTGGGCTGTGATCCGGCGGTGGCTGTGGATGATTGCCACGATTACCGTGGTGGCCACCCTGACAAGCGCATTTGTGAGTTTTAAGGTCATCAAACCCACTTACCAGGCAACGACCACGCTGCTGGTCAATCAGCGTTACAACTCCCAGGCTGCCGCCGTCGCGGCGATGTACAGCAACATCACGGCGAACGAAGCTCTGGTGCAGACGTACAGCGATATCATCAAGAGCAACAACATTCTCGACCGGGTGATCAGCATCGAGCACTTGCCGACCACCCCGACGAAGCTGGCGGGCACGATCAGCGTCACGTCAACCAATCAATCGGAAGTGATCTCACTGTCGGTGAAGGGGCCGTCTATCCAGGAAGCGGCTGGTGTGGCGAACACGCTCGCAAAAGTTTTTGAACAGCGTGTTGTGCAGCTCATGCAGGTGCAAAACGTGCAGATCGTGGACCCGGCGACCATCCCCACAAACCCAGTGCCGATCAGTCCAAATAAAAAGACGAACGTCGCCATCGCGTTCATTCTCGGTGTCCTGGTAAGCGTGGGAATCGCGTTTCTCATCGAATATCTGGACGATTCGGTGCGCACTGAGGAACAGGTCAGTCAGATCTTTGGCGTTTCCGTTCTCGGTGTTATCCCGATGATGGGCGGCTCGTCACCCAAAGGGCAATCCCCAGCGCAAACGAGTTCGGACAGCGTATCGATGTAAGCGTTGCGGGCAGCAGAACATCAACATAGCATGATTTGAGCGGACAAGACTTCCATGGCGCATACGCGCCACTGACAACCGGGATGCAAAAGCGCTTACTGCGTTTTTCAGGACTGAGAGGAGCGAGTGGCTTGCAGCGCAACAATGAACGCTTTCAAAATCTGGTGACGCACCTGGCGCCAAAATCGGCAACATCCGAGATGTACCGGATGCTGCGCACCAACCTTGATTTCGCCTCTCTGGACGCACCGCTGCACACGGTGGTGGTCACAAGCACCGTGTCGGGCGAGGGCAAGACGGTAACGGCGTCGAACCTTGCGGTCGTGAATGCACAGGCGGGGAAACGCACGATCATCGTGGATGGGGATCTGCGCAAGCCAATGATCCATCGCGTCTTTCAGTTGTCCAACATGACCGGCTGTACCAACGTGCTGTTGCGACAGGCCAACCTGGACGATGCGATCCAAGAAAGCCAGGTGGAGAACCTTGATGTGCTGACCAGCGGACCCATACCGCCGAACCCTGCCGAGGTTGTGGGATCCGGGGCGATGAAGTCGCTGATTCACTCCCTTGCAGAACGCTATGATCTCGTGGTCGTCGATTCGCCGCCGGTGCTGTCCGTTGCGGACGTGAAGCTGCTGTCGGCATCGGTGGACGGCATTCTGTACGTCGTTGGCGCCGGACTTGTGACGAGGCAAGCGCTGCGCAAGGCGCAGCAATCGCTCGAGATGAGCGGCGCCAAGATCCTCGGCACTGTGCTGAATCAGAAGCGGCTCTCGAAGTCGGAGCAGCAGTATTACTACTATGGGTACGGATATTAGTCTCCTTGGGTAGTGCTGGAGGCGGTACGAGGTGCGTTCGGCCTGCTGGTTGCCCCAAGGTGTACACAGACAAAGAGGATGCGCGCTTTCGAGGGGAGAACATCCATGGTGATTTTGCAATTAGGCATGGTGATGTTATCAACAAAGGTGAGATGTTATCAACGTCGTTGCATGAAACTCCGTCGGCTGATGTATCAGTTCACAGATTTAAATTCAGTCCGTTATTGGTAGTTTGGAGGCGGGATCCATTTTTAGAGATAAGGTGTTATTAATAACGGGTGGAACGGGTTCGTTTGGAACTGCGGTACTTCGCAGATTTCTTGATGGAGAAATCGGCGAGATACGTATATTCTCACGCGATGAAAAGAAACAGGATGACCTTCGAAATGAATTTAAGAATTCAAAAATAAAGTTCTACGTGGGGGACGTACGCGATTTTTCCAGTTTAGTCACTGCCATGGAGGGTGTCGACCTTGTCTTTCACGCCGCAGCCCTCAAGCAGGTTCCATCCTGTGAGTTTTTCCCTCTGGAGGCGGTACGCACGAATGCGCTTGGTGCCGAGAATGTACTTCGTGCTGCGATTGAAAATAGAGTCGAAAAGGTAGTGTGCTTATCTACCGACAAGGCCGTTTATCCCATAAACGCTATGGGCATGTCAAAGGCTCTTATGGAGAAATTGGCGGTCTCAAAGTCAAGAATGGGTACTAGCCGGGAAACTATAATCTGCGTAACTCGCTATGGCAATGTGATGGCATCTCGCGGGTCTGTTATCCCACTGTTCATCAAACAAATTAAAACTGGTCTCGCATTGACGGTAACGGACCCCAATATGACACGTTTTATGATGTCCTTGGATGAGGCCATAGACCTCGTCGTGTTTGCGTATCAACATGCGCGCGGGGGTGAATTATTCATTCAGAAGGCTCCCGGAGCCACGATCGGTGACCTTGCTGCGGCGATGAAAGAGGTGTTTCGGTCGGATGTCGAGGTCAAGTGCATAGGGACGCGACACGGAGAGAAGCTCTATGAGACTTTGTTGACGCGCGAAGAAAGGGTGAAGGCCCAGGACCTTGGAAAGTATTTTATGGTTCCGATGGATGACCGTGATCTTAATTATGGAAGATTTTTCACCGATGGAGAAACCATCATTACGGAGGCTGATGATTACACATCTCACAATACGGAGAGGCTGACAAGACCCGAGTTGGTAGATCTGCTTTTTAACTTAGATTATATCCAAAAGGAACTTAGAACCCAATCTTACGGAGAGGGTATTTGATATGAAGGTAATGACTATCGTCGGCACACGGCCTGAGATCATCAAGCTAAGTTGTGTTATTGAAGAGTTGGACAAGTACATGGATCATACCCTCGTACACACCGGGCAAAACTATGACTATGAGCTGAATGAGATATTTTTCGAGGGAATGAATATCCGCAAGCCGGATGTTTTCCTTGATGCGGCCGGCAATACCCCCGCTGAAACGATCGGTAATGTCATCATAAAGAGTGACATTGTGTTGAAGGAGCACCAACCGGACGCGTTTTTGGTCTACGGTGATACTAATTCCTGTCTGTCTGTGATATCAGCCAAAAGAAACAAGGTACCGGTCTTTCACATGGAGGCAGGCAATCGGTGTTTTGACCAGCGGGTACCAGAGGAGATAAATCGTAAGATCGTGGATCATTTGAGCGATATCAACATGACACTTACCGAACACGCTAGGAGATATCTCGTTGGTGAGGGAATATCTCCAGAAACGGTAATCAAAATCGGATCCAGTATGGTTGAGGTACTAAGCAAACAGAGAGAGAGAATTGAGGCCAGCGGGATACTGGATGCTTTTACACTTGATAAGGGCGATTACTTTGTTGTTAGTCTGCATAGAGAGGAAAACGTGGATTCAAAGCGGAACTTCGAAAAAATTGTCGATTCACTGAATGCCGTCGCCGACAAGTACGAGAAGAGAATCATCGTGTCTACCCACCCGAGAACCCGAAAGATTTTGGAATCCGGAAGCTTCACTCTGTCGCCATTAGTCGAATTTGTTAAGCCGCTAGGGTTTTGCGATTATATCAGCCTGCAGCTAAATGCCGGTTGCGTCGTCTCGGACAGCGGCACAATTACAGAAGAATCCTCGATTCTAGGATTTCCTGCAATAACGATTCGTCAGGCTCATGAGCGTCCGGAGGGGATGGACGAAGGAACGTTGATTATGTCCGGCTTGGAGGCGGAGAACGTGGTAAATGCGATCCGCGTGGTCATGTCACAGCGATCGGGCGCACGAAGTCCACTTCGGACTGTTCCGGACTACGTCGCGGAGCATCTTTCGAAGAAGGTCGTAAGGATAATCCTCAGTTATACTGGCTATGTCAACAGAACCGTGTGGAGGAAAGAGGGGGGTGAATAATCCGGATGAGGCGAATTGCTGTTCTCGGGGCCACAGGTATGGCTGGTCATGTTATCGCGCAGCACCTTCAGGAGCGCGGTCATGAGGTCTACAGGATGTCGAGGAGTGTGGAGAAGGCGCCGCGAAATGCTGCTATTGACGCAAGGGATTCGGAAGGCGTAATTGCTTGGCTAGACTCCATTGGTCCGGACGCGGTTGTGAACGCCATCGGCGTACTTCCCGCCGAGGCGGATCGGCGTCCTGATATTGCAGTCCTTTTAAATGCTTACTTGCCCCACAGGTTGGCTACGCACTACCAAGGGCGGTCTACGAGAATAGTCCATCTGAGTACCGATTGTGTTTTTTCCGGCGCGTCAGGCGGGTATCGCGAGACCTCGCTGCCGGACGGCCTGTCGATATACGACCGATCTAAGGCGATGGGGGAGTTGGCCAACGCTAAAGATCTAACGTTTCGTATGTCGATTATCGGGCCGGATATCAGCGAGTCAGGCGTCGGTCTCTTCAATTGGTTCATGAAGCAGAGTGGCCAAGTAAATGGGTATTCACAGGTTATGTGGAATGGGGTCACGACAATAGTGCTTGCCAGAGCTATTGACGCTGCACTGGAACAGGGTGTCGCAGGACTGTACCATCTGGTGCCCGACTGCGGGATTGACAAGTTGAGTCTCCTGAATCTCTTCAGGGAGGTGTTTGAGAAATATGACGTTGAGATAATCCCCTATGAGAGGGTTGTCAGTGACAAGACACTCGTCAATACGCGTTCTGACTTTCAATTTGTGATTCCAAATTACGGTGCGATGGTCGAGGATATGCGAATTTGGGTGTACGAACATCGCGATTTGTATCACTACTAATACCGTCATTTGGGCCATGCCAAATATTCCAAGGAAATCTGTGTCGCTTTTAGGCGGCGGTGCTCCTTTGCTACTGTAAGGGTCTCGAGAGAAGGCGGTGAGAACTATGCGAACGGAAGTCATGGGGTGCCCCATTGATGATCTCAGCATGGCGTCGTTGATAGATTGCATGGTTTGCGCATTCGAAAGCCGCACACCGACTTGGTACACCTCCATAAATGTGGCAAACTGGTACGCGTGCAGGAAGTCTGATGAGACGTTGTCGTTCTTTCGCAAGGCTCCATTCGTCAGTGCTGACGGGAAACCGATTGCCTTGGCATCCCGTATACTGGGTAAACGGCCAGTCCATCATATCCCGGCCATGGATTTGTTCCACGGGGTCATGCTTAGGTTGCAGGACTATCAGCCGCGTGTATTTCTTTTGGGCGGTTTGGCCGGAGTAGCCGAACGAGCTGCGATTGGGCTCGAGTCACGGTACCCTGGTGTGAGAGTCGTTGGGTGTAGTGACGGTTACATTGCCGGGAGGGAATCGTCGGTGCTTGCGGATGTTCTTACTTCCCGTGCGCAGGTCCTGTTGCTTGGAATGGGAACACCTAGAGAGCAGAGATGGTGTATTGATTACCTTTCCCTTAGCCAAGCTTCACTCGCTATAGGCATCGGCGGCGGCTTCGACATACTCGAGGGTAGAAAGAAGCGGGCGCCACAGTGGATGCGTCGTCTCTCTGCCGAATGGATCTATAGGCTATTAAACGAGCCTAGGAGACTAGGTCCGAGGTATGCCGTTACGAATACGGCATTTGTCCTAGAGTTGTCACGGACGCTCGCGCAGACTTGGTGGAAACGAAACAACGAGGGGGCTTGATGCGGTGAACGCGCTTGTAACCGGAGGGGCAGGATTCATTGGTTCGAATCTTGTAGGAGAGTTAGTGAGAAAAGGACACTCGGTAACTGTGTTGGACAACCTGTCTTCCGGATACCTTGAGAACCTTAGCGAAATCAAGGGTGTCCGATTTTGGCAGGGGGATATCTGTAGCGCGGATGATGTCGCTTTGGCGATGCAGTCATGCGACTTGGTATTTCATCTGGCGGCATCTGTCGGCAATAAGCGTTCCATAGACAATCCGATCCGTGACGCGGAGGTCAATGTGCTTGGCACAATAAACGTACTCGAACAGGCACGCCGCCAGAGGGACGTTAGAAAGGTTGTTATGGCCTCATCGGCGGGCATATTCGGCGAACTAAAGTATCTTCCAATTGATGAAGAGCACCCGGCAGAGCCTGATTCGCCTTATGGGGCTACGAAGTTGGCATCTGAAAAGTTAGGGCTTTTGTACGCGCGTATGTACCCCTTTGATGTGATTGCTCTAAGGTATTTCAATGTCTATGGGAGAAATCAGCGGTTCGATGCCTATGGGAACGTAATTCCGATATTTACCTTTAAGCTGTTACGGGGGGAGACGCTTGAGGTCTTCGGCGACGGCGAACAGACAAGGGACTTCATTCACGTCGATGATTTGGTTCAAGCGAATATGAAGGCGGCAGAAGCAGATGGTGTAAGTGGGGCGTTCAACATTGGATCGGGAGCGACCGTCACAATTAATACTCTTATCTCACTTCTCGGGAGAGTATCTGGACAGTCGCCGAACGTCCTCTATTCGGGTCGGCGGCTCGGAGATGTGCTTGACAGCTGCGCGGACATCTCGAAGGCCAGGAACCTGCTAGATTTTAGGCCTTCTGTGAATATAGAGCAAGGCGTCGAGGACTATGTAGGTTGGACTAGGAGCGTCCTGTGATGTATGGGCTCTTTGTGTCTGCAAGGAAAGGATACGGAGAGTGTCCAGCCTAGTGCATGGACACTCATTTAGCTACCCATTTGCACTTTAAGGCGTGAGGCAAGTCGGTTTCTACTACTTTTCGCTGAAGGGGGTTGCGACTAAGTGAGTGAGAGCGTTTCTGTGAGAAGGGTTACTCGTACAACCTTGGCGATCGCCGTCGGTATATTTCTGGGCGTGGAGTCCGTTGCTGGAACGCTTGTGCCGATTTATGTGGTTCTTGCCTGCGCAGCACTTTTGTTCATTATTGTGAGCGTCGATTCAATTGAGAGATTAACCATGTACATCTATCTAGCGTATATGTGCGGGATAATTCTTTTCACCAGAAGCTTTGCTTATATTGCACTTCCGAAACCTCCATTTTATGTTACAGAGTCTAGCCTGCTTAGTCTAACGGTCCTATTACTACTCTCAAGAAGGTTCGTGATGCCGAAGAGAGTCGGCTTATGGATCTTCCTCCTATTCCTCATTCTCGGTCTTGGATTAATCCTGAATGCACCGCAATTCGGTTTGTTACCTGTGCTCAGAGACTCGGCCGAGATCTATTATATCTGGTTTATACCCGTATCCTATTCCGTGTTTCGAATTATGGGCCAATACGTTACTAGGCGTCATTTGGAAGTCGGCCTCAGGGTCTTCGGCATCCTTGTTCCAATAACATACATTCTAACCGGCGCGATACAAATCCCAGCTGCATCCGAGTCGATTGCCGGAATGCTTCTCGTCTTTCAAATGGCATGGAAATGGGAGAAAAAAAGGAATATCGTGGATTTTGTCACCACGGGGCTACTACTTGTGGCCATTGTTCTTCCCGGTGCCAGAGGTCCGTGGATCGGCATAGTCCTAGCTTTCATTGCGCTTGCGGCTGTAAGCGGGGGGCAGACGCATTATGTCGGCCGACGTATAGGAACTCTCACTGCATTTGTCCTTCTCTCGTGTGGGATGTTAATGTTGACGGACCCTGCTTTCTTCGCGAAGGTTTCCGAGAATTTCTTAAGTGTGTTTAAGCTGGCCGGTAGTTACGTTCAGGTTGCCAACAATCGCTGGCGCCTCATTATATGGGGATCAGCTTGGGGTCAGTTCGTACAGGCCCCCTTTAACATTCGAGTTGGTCAGCCTTGGCTGCCTGTGAGGTTAATTGAACTCGGGTACGGTGGGTGGAATGCATCCAAGGGATATGCATTGAATACCGTTGCGCTTTCTAATTCGTACTTGCAGGTGCTTCAGTGGTATGGGATTTGGCCGATCGTTCCCTTCTTGGCCATTGGTGGGATGGCCCTGCGACGATCGTTGGCGGGAGTGGGCCGTGATCCGATATCCTTGGTGCTCATTGGCTGCATGTCCATCTGGTTTGTCGTAATCGGTGTTGAGGTGGTTCTGGAGGGGCCATACATGTCTGCCGTTATGTGGTCCATGCTTGGCTTTGCATTCTTTTACAGGGCGTTCGTTTTGGAAGGTGGTAGCCACGGTGCACAATGAGCGGGTGGGAACTACAGAGATGGGGGTACTTCTTGTCGGACCGATTCCACCTCCCTATTCAGGCCCTGAGGTTGTAACCCAAAATTTCATGAGGCTGGGAAGGGACTATGGAATAACATATTTCCACGTTTCCACAAGCAACCGGTCTAACGCCAGTAAAGGTGCTCTGAGTGCCGCCAATGTCCTCAGGGCAACCGTACAAGTCATTAGATTCACGTACGTTGCCTTGAAAAAGAGACACTGTGCACAGATTGCACATATACCTCTTGCACAGAACTCTACAGGTGTGCTTCGAGACATAGTTCTCATGACCATTGCGCTGCTCCTCCGCTACAAGGTTATTGCACATTTCCATGGGGGGCAATTTGACAAATTTCTTTCGCGATGTCGTTTTGCGTGGATAGTAAGGCTGGTATTGGGCCGCGTCGATCGTCTAATTGTGCTCGACGACCGCATTGTACCCCAGTTTGGATTTATGTTCCCTGATAAGATTCTTGTCGTTCCCAACACCGTGAGTTCCGAGTGGATTGGTCAGTTTGCGGGTGTAGAGAGGCATTGTTCACAGCCACTTAAAATTCTCTTCGTTGGACATCTGTCAGTTGCCAAAGGGTTCCTGGACCTTATACAGGCACTGGTGCTCATTAAGGAAATATGCAATTTCGAACTGTACTGTGCCGGAGAAGTGATTGTATCTGAGAGGAATATAGCCGTTCCGGGCATTGATCTAAACGATGGATTTTTCAGGGCTGAGCGTCTGATCGAGACTGGACAGATCAGGAGCCAAGTGCATTTTTGCGGCACGGTCATCGGCGAGAGAAAGCGTGAACTTTTCGCAGAGTGCGACGTTCTCTGCTTACCCTCTTATTCAGAGGGAATGCCTCTGGTCATCCTCGAGGCCATGTTTGCGGGTATGGCAGTGGTCGCTTCAAGGGTAGGCGCCGTAATAAACATGGTCGACGAGAGTGTACTTGTTGACCCAGGTGATGTAGGGGCACTGGGTCAAGTCTTTTTAAATCTTACCTTGGAAGACTTAACGCGCTTAGGGAAAGAAAATCGCAGCAGGGCGAACTCTTTCTACCATTACACGCAGGTGATGGAACGAGTGCGACAGACCTACGACGCGCTGTGGGTTTAGAGTGGGCTTTGCGGTTTCCTAAAAATTGTTTGAGTATCCTTTACGATGGTAAGAATGACAGTGTTGGCTAGTCTATCAAAATAACAATTAAGGTGGGTGGGATAGTCCTTTGCTAATTCTCATCGACGGGTACATGCTATCCTTGACAAGTCAACGAGGAATGAGTCAACATTTAGATCAATTGATAAACTCCGTTGTCGGGGCATTGGGTACAACTGAGCGGGTTATGGTGCTTTCTCCAAAGATCAATGGAACTGTATCCCAAACCCGACACAATATGTCGACGGAATAGGTCTGCCCACAAACCGAGAAAGGCGGCATAAAGAGGAGAAATGAGGCGGAAAATCGGGGGAAATGATCTCAGCTCACGCGGAAAATATCTGGGCTCAGCGTCAAGTCTCCTGATCCAGGAAACTAACAGAGTCAATATGACCTTTCGTCGAACGAACTCCCAGTGAGATTTCTACACCGTGAAAAGCGTGTTTCTGGACAAGGTGTTCTAACACCTATTTTCGCATTCGGGGGAATGGAAATGAAGGTATTGCTGGTTTCATCGCAAAGTGTAGGTCTTATAGGCGGAGTGAGTTCTTATCTGATGGGTCTCTTGTCGGCACTTAATCGAGAAGTAGGCATAGGAGCAAGTATCGTGTGTTCAGATCAGATTCACATCCTTCGAAAGTATGCAGAGAGACTGTACTCAGTGCGAAACACGAGTAGGTTTTATGAAGCTAGAATTGCCTCTCTTAAAAGAGTACTGAAAAAAACACCTAAAGACGTAGTCGTAATCGCCAATGATGTGCTCTCTGCAAATGCTTGTCTAGAATGCGGGCTTCCGTATCATTTAGTAGTTCATGGGTATCTGACTGATGAGGCTATTTCTGACGGGAAGGTTCGTGCTCACTCTCGAGACGAACGTGCCATGAGGAAAGCAGAAATCACCGCCTATGCGGGTGCCCTTTCTATTATTTCTGTGGATAAGAGGATCGAAGGGTATATCCGGAGCATTAGCAAGCGGTCCGAAATAACGGTTATGGCCAATTTCGTAAATACAAAGATATTTTCCCCTAACAGCAACGAACGTGCTCGGATGCGTGAAGCGCTTGGCGTCGATTCAGAGACACTCATACTCGTCCCGAGACGCTTGGTTCTGAAAAATGGCGTCGAATATGCTATTAGGGCCATGTCATGCGTGAACGGGCAATTTAAGATGGTAGTTGTCGGTAATGGGCCACTACGAAGTGGGTTGCTTGCGCTTGTTAACGAACTTGGGCTACAGGATGTAGTGATGTTTCTTGGTGAAGCCAAGCATGAGCAAATACCTAGTCTACTCAACGCGGCCGATATTTGTATGGTACCATCTACTCACATTGCAGGCGTTGAAGAAGCTACGTCGATTTCTGCGATTGAAGCCCTAAGTTGTGGTTGTCCACTTTTGCTCAGTGAGGTTGGGGGACTCAAGGATATTTTCGAAATGACTAGTGCAAGACTTCCGGGATTAGTATTTTCATTCCCTGACAGGGACTACATGTCTGCGGGCAGTATGATTCAGAAGTTTGCAATTAGTCCTCACCAGTTTAACGATAGGGAAGAAATAAACGGAATCGTGAATCAGCTTTTTGGTGCCAAGCACTATGTAGAAAAAATGATTAAGGTTCTCGGATTGATGTGACATAGCCAGTCCACGGCTTACCAACAAATTTATTACCCCTCAAAACGTCATTACTGCTGACTTGTGAGTGCAATCGTGGATGACTAAGATTTGGATGGTGTTATCTATGAACCAAGAAAAATGTATTGTCGATCATTACTCCCACCTACAACAGTGCTTCTACCATGAAGAGGTGTTGGAGTTCTATGATTAACCATTTCTGTAAGCATTTTGGGTGGATTGTGATAGATGACGCTTCTACGGACGGAACACGCGAGTGGGTTGGGTGAACACGGTATGAGGCTCGTGCCGAGCGAAGACCCTGCGCCAACTGCAAGAAAGCTCTAAATGATTGATGAAACAGGACACTCTCACCTGACGGCCACGTTGGGTACATCATAGGATTTGTCAGTACATGCCTACTTTGTCGGTCCATCAGAAAGTTGGTTGTGTGTGGGTACTCGTTCATCGCGGAGATCCGCCATACTTGTCGCTATGTTGACGGCGTTCAGTGTTGCTCTAGGATTTGGACGCGAGTCATATATTGCGTATGCGTACGGCGCCACAGGCTATACGGATGCGTTCTATGTTGCGGCCATCGTTCCGGACATGGTCGCAGGATGGATATCTTATTCATTGACAAACGCTTTAATACCAGTGCTCAAGGAGGAGTTGCATGTTTCCCCGATTTCGGCAAAACGGCTAGTGGGCGCTGTCTTCTGGAATACATCCCTTGCACTTGCTGTCATGACTGCCCTCGGTCTGCTCACAAAGGGCGTCCTTGTGTCGCTTCTAGCGCCCCGATTCTCGCTCGTCGAGCATGCCGAGGCCGTTCGCCTTCTGCGGATAATGATGGTTGCCGTCCTGTTTTCAGGCCTCTCTGGTGTGCTGTGGGGGATACACAATGCGCACGAGAACTTCTATTATCCATCAATGGTGGGTATCATCTACAATATCCTGCTCCTGACCGTCGCGCTACTATTGCACCCGTGGGTTGGCATCGAAGCCCTCGCCTATGGTTTTCTGGCGGGAACGATTGGTCGTTTCTTGGTGCAGTTTATTCCGCTCGTTGCACATAACCGACTCGGTGCTCCGGACGGCCTTTGGCATCCTGCCCTGAGAAGTATGATGCGTTCCATGGGGCCCATCTTCGCGAGCGTCGGGGTTGGGTCTCTCAACCTGATCGTTGACCGGATCCTCGCTTCGGGGTTGAACATTGGTCACTTGAGCGATATGAACTATGCCTCGAAGATTGGTATGCTTCCGAATGGTTTGATCGGCGTCGCGATTGCTACCGTTCTTTACACGCGCTTTGTCACGCATACACTGGAAGAGGATGAGACGCAGCTTCGGCGCATTACAAGCGAGGGATTCGGATGGCTTATCTTTGTTGGACTGATCGTCATGAGCGGGTTCGTCATTTACGCCCCTGACCTTGTGGCAGCGCTCTATCATCGTGGTGCCTTTACCGCTGCTGATGTGAGGATCACTCAGTCCCCACTGCTCATCTATGGATGGTTTGGCGTTTTTTACTTGGCCTCCCCGCTTGTCACGCACTTCTTTTTCGCGCGGAAGGAAAATGCGTTTGTAATGCGTTCGTCTCTTCTCGCGGTTGCCGTGAATATCGTCGGAAGCCTATCGCTCGTTGGTCCGCTGGGCATCGTGGGGCTCGTCCTTGCGAACGCGCTGTCACAAGCGGTCTATGTGCTGCTTCAAACACGGATCATGTTGAGGCGACTGCACTGGTCGGCACGCGTCTTTTTGATCGAGGTGTTCAGGCGTGGACTTGCACCTGGTCTGGCATTCGCTGTAGGCGCCGCTCTCGCGGCCCTAACCGCGCCGGAGCATGGATACGCGATGAGCTCACTCGCGGGTCTGCTGCGCGGTCTTTACGGCGGGACATTGGGCACAGCGACATTGCTGCTCTATGTATCTATTGCGAGAGGCAATATGGTCAGCCGCTTTCTTCGGGACCTGTTTTGCGGCGTTGTTCACCGCATGGTCCGCGCGTATCGGAAGCGAACATAGATGGTGTTCAAGGCCGGATTCATCCTGACCCTTTTAGCCGGACGAAATTGACCCACCTCTCTTTCTGCTGCCGCACAGTGGCCAGCTGCTGACGGAATTGCCTGTCCAGAAGTTGTCGGATAGAATGTCCTTAACGGAGGTAAAGAAAGACCCCTTGTTGCCATGACGTGGCATCGTCATCGCAGGGGTCTCTCACACAAACACTCGTATGGTGATTATAACACAGTATGAGCTACTTGGAACGGATATAGATGGGGTTTTTGGTCAGGAGTGCAGAATGCTTGCCTTGCCCTTGTTGTCAGGGCGTGCTGGAGTTGTTCGATCGAAGGCGGCGTAGTCAGATCCTCGAATCGGGCGAGAAGCAGTGGTTGCTCATCCGGCGTCTGCATTGTGTCGACTGTAACAAGATCCATCACGAACTCCCGGATGTGCTGGTGCCCTATAAACGTCATGAAGCGTCAAGCATCGAGCAGGTCACCAAGAATCGAGAGTCCTCCAGTGTGTCGGCCGACGAGTCGACCCTGAACCGCTGGCGCTCGTGGTTTGCGTGGTGGGCCCCGTATGCCTGTGGATGTCTGGAGGCCTTGCGGCAACGATTCCCCCTGTGTGTCGAGGCTTCGTCCTGCCCGGCACAATCTGCACTTGGCAGTGCTGGCGGATGGCTGGCCAGAGCGGTCCGACCCATCGTCAACGCTCATTTGTATATCACAACCCGTTCGGCGTGGATGTCCACGAAGATCGGCGGTAGATTCATGCCAGATTCTCTCCTATAGGAGGTGGATGGCATGAAAGACCATCAAAAAGCAAAAGACACGGCGGTGTTGCTGCTTGCATTGTCTGTCGGCGTTTTTCCCACTGACATTGTCACCTGGAATTCATGACTCATTTTTGCGAAAATGACGGGAAAGGAGCCCGCCTACATTCAGACAGACTCCATGGGTTAAGGTGGCCGCGATCGCCTACGTTATCAATAAGCGTATGCGTCAAAGCGTCCACCGAGAATGACAGGTGGGGCTATTTGACGCATAGGAATCACCTGCGTTCCGACAGAGCGCCTACAAACGTACGGGATGAAGGGGAGCATGAGCCGCAAAGGCAACTGTTACGACAACGCTTGCATCGAATCCTTCCACAGTGTGATCAAGCGAGAGTTGACAACCACAGAAGAAAGTACGCGACGCGCGAGCAGGCGTACAAAGAGATTTTTGGGTACATATCGAGGTCTGGTGCAATCGGCAACGGAATCACTCGCTCATTGGCTACATAACACCGGTCGCGATGGAGAAACAGTATCCTTAGCAGGAGCTGCCGTAGGCGATCTGAGGTCAAGCCTGTCAAGGTATGTTGTTTGCCTTGACAGGCGACTCGCGGCGATGACACTGATCCAAGGGGCAGATTCCACAGACGGCAGCCAAAAAATCTCGATTCCGCGTGTCTACTCTGTTGACATAGTACAGGTCGTCAGTCGCGCAGGTTTTACTACGAGACTGGCAAATTGACAAGATCCTCAAGTAAAGCAAAGATTACCGTTTCAGCGTCCTCCGCACTCTGGACATCCAGTAACGGAATTTTAGAAAATAGCACCATATCAAGGCCCCAAAAACTTTTTCTTACTTTATCAGATTTAGGGGTACTGCAAAACCAGTTTTCCTTAAACGTTTCTATCTTGAAGTTTTGCTCGTTGCTTACAGGCCAGTTAAATCTCTGGTGGGATTTTACGTCTGAACGTTTCTTGGGCGTTTCTTTAAGGTCGTAAAGAAATTTCGCGACGATAATTTGGGGGGGTGCATCTTTTTCCCACAGCGATACGCCTATACTATAAACTGGACCATGAAGTAGATCACCTTCATCGAAGTTTGCCAGTTTCTTATATAGTTTAATGAAATCCCCAATCAACCAGCCGGTAACTTCCTTATCAGAACGCCATCTAAGAAAAGAGCTTTTTGTAAGCGGCGTGAACCCCCTCCGGATAGCGATGGCATCAATCTCCACGAGTAGCTTGTCAACACTCTCGTAGGTTGAACACATCACCTTGTAAGCGTTACTGATGTTTTGTCCAATCTCAGTGTTTGAATTCATATTGTGTACTCCCCCACACAGTTTGTTCGGGCCATGGAAATGTGACGGTTGTATTGCACAGATTCTGCGGATATTGATAGTAATCAAGACTCACTCTGTGCTGCATGGGCCATCCTTCGAACGTGGACAACCCTCGGTGACTTAATAATAGACGTAAGTCTTCAAACAGAACTGCCTCATTCGGATTGGAGATGTTTGATTGCACTTCAACAATTCCTTTATAGACTGCTTGCCAAGTCAATAAACCAAGTGGCGCCCTCATAATCCCTCGCTGGAGTGCGTCGAAAACAATTGCTGTTCCTAAATCAGCCGGCGCAATGAGTATGAGAACACTGTTCGAATCTTTGCCCAGATATCGCCCATAGCGAGCAAGTTGGTTCACCGACTCTAGCTTCTCCCTCTCCATGGCAGCCTCATCTGGAATATGGTTATCAACGCTGTCATCCGACGACAAACCACTTATGTACTTTATCTCGCAACCTATTGTAAGATTCGGCCCCTCAATCAACAGGTCAATCTCGCCATGATCACTAAGTCTTTCCCAGAACCTAATGTCCAGAGAAAAAGGCGACTGCATCGCTCGTTGCCAGATCTCGAGAGCTCTTTTTTGCAGGGGAGAGTCAGCATCAAGGAATTTCGTCTTGGAGAAGATCTTCTCAAACCACAGTTGACTACGTACGTAACGCAAGCTGCCAAATACGTCACCAGTCAACTGATCCTCCAAACGATCGTGCATATTACTTCCGGTCCGAGAGAGTTTCCCGTAAATCTCAGCGATCACAGGCATGTTCACCCCCTTTACCAATCCTCATGATCTTGTGCTTAACATGGCGGAACACCAATCGATGAAATTCAGACACTTCAACGTCCCTTGAATTCTATGCTGAATCAATCACATCGCTGTTGTCAAGTGCGCATTTCGATAATTCGATAAAATAGGAATTGACGATATCACGCAAGTCTGGCACCCCTACATGAGGATCCTTTTCTCTCGGGGATTTCCGGACCGTGAGTCGGCTTAGTTCTGACCAATAATATTGGCATCCGTCCAACATCGGACGGAAGAATTTGATGGTGAAAGCGAAGGATCCAATAGCGCAGGTACACTGACTTGCTGAGCGACACACCAGACCGCGCACTCTGGCCGCTGGTCTGGAACTCTCGAATGCGTTCCACCCACTTCATGCGCAGTTCGATCCTGGACACGGCCGCCTCATTCCTCTGACTGACTTGAGGATAGGATACCGCGTGATCGATTAGGCGCGAGGTGGTTAGAGTTTGACGCTTACAACACAACAGCATGCTAACTGTTGTCAAGACGCCGTATCAAACGCGCTCAGGATGTACGAAGGGGGAATGGTGTGTTTGTCGCCGCGTAATAGGAGTGTCAGTTCCGGAGGGGATTAGCGATCCAAAACTTCACTCTTGACTAACCATTTTTCGCGGAAAATATTACAGTGCACTCATAAATATACTATAGAATATATTTATTAAAATTACAATACGGTGAAATTTCGATTGATTGCCACTTAGATATCTCATATACTCTACATTAGAGAATACTATTAAACTTAATTGGAGATGTGATTGAATTGAAAAAAGCGGCCTTCATTATCGGCATTGCGGGTCAAGACGGCCTGTACCTATCCGAGTTATTGTTGGATAAAGGGTATGCGGTACACGGGATGATTCGCAGAGACTCTGGATTAACCATCGAAAGTGTCGAGCACTTATATAAGAGTGTAGACGGTGGCGAACGGAACTTGACGATTCATTATGGAGACTTATGCGAATCCTCCAGTATTCGGAGGATTCTTGAACTGGTGCAACCCGTCGAGATCTATCATCTGGCTGCAAATTCAGATGGATTGGATGCGTTTGTTCAACCGGAGTACACCGTGGACGAAGTGGTGCTTGGCACCATGAAACTGCTCGAAGAAGTTAATGACTATCAAAACAGGACGGAACGGTACGTTCGGTATTATCAAGCAGGTTCTTATGAGATGTCTGGTCTAGCAAAGGATGCGGTTCAAGATGTTTCGCCGTCCATTCCTCCGCGCAGCCCCTATGCGGTTGTGAACGCTTATACGCACCGGCAGGCGGTCGACGCTCGGGAGTATTCTGGCCTGTTTGTCGCAACTGGCATTCTGTTTGATCATGTTTCACCGCGAAGCGGAGACTTGTGTGTCGCTCGTAAGATTACTCGCGCCGCCGCAAGGATTAAACGTGGACTGCAGACCGAATTGGTTCTTGGGAATCTCGACGCCAGGCGCGAGTGGGGATTCACTCGTGACTATGTGGAAGGGATGTGGCTCATGCTTCAGCAGGACCAGCCGGACGACTATGTGATCGCTGCGGGTGTGGCTCATACGGTACGGGAGTTTGTAGAAGCGGCATTTGAGCGAGTGGAACTTGACTGGGAGAAATACGTGAGAGTTGATTCTCGTTTCCTGCTGCCGTCTGAAGTGGATCTGCCTGTCGGGGATCCCACAAAGGCCATGAATGTGCTGGGATGGAGCGCGAGGACTTCATTGGCGGAAGTGGTGGACATGATGGTCGCTTCTGATCTGGAGCGTGCTCGTGGTGAGGAGGCGTTGCGTAGTGACAATAGGTTAGGTCACTACATCTGCGATTTCCGACCTACACCCCCTGATTTATCAAGGATTTGGGGGTCAAAAAGTCTGATTATCCGCTAACATGGTGCTGAAAAATCGAAAGTTGGGTCAGGGCTAAAGAGCAAGCATTGCATAAGAGAAGTGAATCAAACTTTGTGAATCGGACCGATGAACGATTCACAAACATGGTTCGAAGGGTTATTATCAATTAGAGTTCAGATTCGTCACTGGAGTTCATCAGGTGAGAAAAGGTGATTTTATGGCCTCGAATGTCTCTATTATCAGGGGTACGAACAACAAACCAGTGGCAAGTACGGCCCTGGTTGATTTCTTTGCGAATCAAGATGGCCTGGATGGCCAACTTCTGCTGGGGTATCCACTCATCAATTCTCCCGAGGGAGCTTACGCGGTGGATGCAATTTGGGTTTCTCCTCAAAAGGGGATTGTGGCTTTCGATCTCATTGAGGGACATGAACCCGGCGCCTTCGATATTCGACAAGATGACACCGCCAATAAGCTCGAAGCACGCCTGAAGACCTATCGAGAACTCACATACAGGCGTCAACTTCGTATTCCGATTAAATCCGTAAGTTTTGCTCCCGGAATTCATGCTGTTTCCAACTACAACATTGAGGATTATCCTCTTGCTAACATTCAGAACCTCGGCGATGTGCTCGATTCCTTTGATTGGGGAGGCTCTGACGAAACGGTCTTCGAAGTGGCATTGTCTGCGATAGAGAGCATTTCGACAATCCGTGCGAATCGGGCTAAGCGGAACGTTACAAAAGAAAATTCGCGGGGCGCAAAGCTGAAGGGCCTTGAGGATTCAATAGCAACTCTTGACACCATGCAAGGTAAAGCAGTGCTCGAGACAGTTGATGGAGTTCAACGTATCCGTGGGTTGGCCGGATCAGGGAAAACTATCGTACTGGCTTTGAAAGCAGCTTATCTGCATGCCCAACACCCGGATTGGCGGATCGCAATCACGTTTAATACTCGCTCTCTGAAAGGGCAATTCCGCCGTTTGATTAACAACTTCTGTGTCGAACAGACGGGGGAGGAACCCAATTGGGATATGTTGCGGATTGTCCACGCATGGGGCGCGCCTGGGGGTGGAGATAAAGAAGGTATTTACCACGAGTTTTGTCGCGCCCATGAAGTGGAGTATTACGATTTTCGAACCGCCAGGAATCTGTTTAGCTCCGGACAAGAGTTTTCCGGTGTTTGTGAAAAAGCGCTGTCGCAGGTACGCGAAGCAAAGCCGCTTTACCATGCGGTCCTCGTCGATGAGGCGCAAGACTTTCCCCCGGTATTTCTGCGGCTTTGCTATGAGGCTTTACCCGGACCCAAGCGACTTGTGTATGCTTATGATGAATTGCAGAGTCTCTCCGGTTCATCACTCCCTTCCGTCCAAGAGATTTTTGGCAAGAAGTCAGACGGCGCACCCAGGGTTCAGTTCGACAGTGAGGGTGATTTAGGTCAAAGACAAGACATTATCCTCAATAAGTGCTACCGAAATTCACGACCTGTTCTGGTGACCGCCCATGCGCTCGGCTTCGGTATTTATCGAGCGCCACAAAAGCCGGGAGCTACCGGATTGGTGCAAATGTTCGATTATCCTCAATTGTGGGAGGATGTTGGCTATCGTCGAATTCGCGGCGAACTGCGCGAAGGAGCAGAGGTTTGGTTACGGCGTACAGAAGATACGAGTCCAATCTTTTTGGAAGATCACTCCACAATCGATGATCTGGTGGAATTCGTTCGCTTTGAAACATATGAACAGCAGGCGGAATGGGTAGCTCGTTCGATTGCTGACAACCTGAAGGACGATGAACTTCGGCACGATGACATCGTGGTAATAAATCCCGATCCGCTAACGACGAGACGCGAAGTTGGGCCGATTCGTCAGAGGCTTTTAGAAATGGGAATTCAATCACATACTGCTGGAGTTGACACCACTCCCGACGTTTTTTTCAATACAGAATCAGATTCTATTACCTTCACCGGAATTTACCGTGCCAAAGGAAATGAGGCCGGTATGATTTACATTATCAACGCGCAGGATTGTCATTCTTCTGCCAGAAACCTGGCCACCATCCGTAATCGTTTGTTCACGGCCATTACAAGAAGCAAAGCATGGGTACGCGTTGTCGGGGTGGGTGAAGGTATGCAGGAGTTGATCAGGGAATTCGAAAGCACGAAACAAGCGAACTTCGAATTGCGATTCAGCTACCCAACGAGGTCGCAGCGCGATCAATTGCAGATTGTCCATCGCGACATCAGCAACGAAGAGAGGAAGCGTCTCGAGACTCACCAGCGCGGGCTCGCTCAGTTGCTTACGGACATTGATGCCGGGCGATTACACGTTGAGGATTTGGACGGTGAGCTTGTGAAGAAGCTTGAGTCACGCCTGCCACGGAAGGAATAAGCTATGCCAACACCAAAGCAGTTAGCAGGACAGATTAATGCAATTATTTCCCATCTTGTGGGAATTGGATTGGTCAGTGACCAGAACTTCTGCTATCCCAGACTCTTGCCAGATGGGCGCTCTGAGGTGACGTTCGCTGGCGCCGACTATTTATCTTTGGCTTTAAAGGATCGCGAATATAGCAGAATTTACACTGATCTGTACGCCGAGAGAGCGTTCACTGTGTTGATGCCGGATGGGGCATTACTTCAGTTGACCTATCTGTTTAAAGGGCTTGAGTTGGAGCAGCATCGGCTGGCGTTTTTTCCATCGCCCTTTTTAGATGATTTTCAGAGCAACCCGGAAGTTTACATGGAAGACGTGATATTCGCGGAGGTTGTCGCCAGGAACATTGTGCCGTTTCCTCTTCGCTTCGACTTTGACAGTCGAGAAGGGGTTTTCTGCGAACTTCACCATCCGAAATCTCACCTCACACTAGGACAATACCAGAATTGTCGTATTCCGGTGACAGCCCCATTAACGCCTTTACACTTCATCGATTTTGTTTTACGGCATTTCTATCACACAGCTTATCTGCATTACGCTGATGATCTGCCAAGATTCGATGGGTTGTTCAATGAGTCGGTTTTTCCATCCGAACGTACTATAATTCACGTTCATCTGCCCACTGGTCTGATCTCACGGTGACCCTGATGAACAATTTTCACAGTAGGACTGAAACGATATGCCATGTAGCTCGCCGAGAAAAATGCAATGCAATTCGTTGGCCTGAAATGTATTGCACAGGAAGAATGATCGAACTCACCGGAGGAATTTGTCATGCGCCGTCAAAAGCAACATTGTAAATACCGGTTTGGTAATTGCAGGCTGTATCACAGCTAAGATCTTCAGCAATTTACCGCCGTATGTCCTCTTGAAAGGCTTGGCCAAGTGCTCGTTGTAATAGTCAATAAATTGTCTGATCCGCTCCTCGGCAAGGACCAGGAAAGTGTGGAGTGTGGGAGGAACGGGCTCTGTCACAAGCCCTTAGCACAGACCGACAGAGGATCGCGGTCGTGGGTGGAACCCAAGGAATGTAAGATGAGATGCTGTAAGAACTGCGATTTCTACGCAACCAGGCTTTATATGCGGCGGCGCCACAACAGAGTGATGTGATTGATGACGTGTATGTCCAAAGTGTTTTATCAGATCAGGAACAGAAAAGTAACTTGAAAAATCGCGTGCCGCATTAGACAGAAGGAGTTGCCTTCATGCGCTCCGCGATCCAGGATATGGCCGTCGTTGACGTTTGCGACAGTATATACTCATTAAACTGCGATGTAGTATATTTGATAATATTATAATGTATGCAAAATACGATTGTTTCGTGGTTTGTTTCCTAATATAGTGAGTCTGCGATCACAATAAACGTTGGCATGATGGTCGTTTCTGACCGGGAGCGTCCTCGTCGTGAAGAGGAGCTTGCATAGGTCCGTCATGGAGCCTCGCCAGCGTCTCGCTGTACGCTGCGACGGGTGTGGCGTATAATGGGAGAAGCGGAGGAATCGCAATCATACCGCGTAACAGCAAGGACCTGGTACTCAAACATCTTGCGCTGGCGTTTGGCGACCATGCGCTCACTGCGTTTGGCGTCGCGCGACAGGCTGAGGTGAAACGGGCGCTTCCCACGGAACTGGACAGCGTGGATCTGCGAACCGATTTTCTGGACTTTGTGCTTGAAATGTCCGACCATACGATTCTGCACCTCGAGTTTCAATCGAGAGAAGAAAAAACGCTCCATCGATTCCTGCTGTATGACGCGCGGCTGCACCAGCAGATTCTGCGGTCAGTGCGGACGGTGGTGCTTTATACAAGCGGCGTCAAGCACGCGCCAAGCATACTCGATATCGGGTCGGCGATGTATCGCGTCGAGAATGTGTTCTTGATCGAACGGGACGGCCATGCGGT
>JAJZCB010000130.1 GCA_021846285.1 Bacillota bacterium | reverse complement strand
GTGCGGTGTAACGAATGGAAACATGTGATCATCCGCAATCTGCGAGGAGGGAATCGTTCTGATGATGACGGCCGCTGATTTCATGATTACGGACGTGATTTCCGTTGCTCCTGACGCCAGCATTCGGGATCTGTTGTTGCTGTTTGCCACTCATAAGGTGAGCGGGGTGCCGGTGCTGGATTCAACCCGACGACTGAAAGGAATGGTCACGGTAGACGATGTGCTTCGACACCTGCGACCGCACACGTCCCACACATTGGATATGGGCGCATTCATGTCCTTCTACGTGCGCGAGAACACCTTGCCTGACAGGATGAGAGAGTTGATTGCCAGGCCAGTCAGCGATGTCATGACGACCGGGCGCCTGACTGTCGTTAAGCCAGACACTGAGCTTGCGGATATTGCCGAGATTTTCGGGGAGCGGCGATTCAAGAAATTGCCGGTTGTCAACGATGCCCACACAGTCGTGGGGGTCGTCAGTCGCGGCGATTTGACGCGCTATATCGTACGCGAACTTTTGAAGGATTGATGATGCGGCAATGAGCGTCAGCGAGTTTATGGGGGGTGGCTATCGGTGTTGCGAGTGGCCATGTTAAGCAAATGGCACGTTCACGCGCGTGATTACGCCCGTGAAGCGGCGGCTCATAAAGAAATGCAGATCGCCGCTGTCTGGGACGAAGATTCCGGACGCGGAGAGCAGTGGGCACAGGAATTGCAAGCGCCGTTTTTCGCGGATTTGGAGGATTTACTGTGCCGCGCAGATATCGCTGCCGTCATCGTCGATACGGCGACATCCATGCACCCGCAGGTGATTAGGATGGCTCTCGAACACGGCAAACACGTGTTTTCTGAAAAGGTGCTCGCCGTATCGCTGCGCGATTGCGACGAGTTGTTGGACCTGGCGCAACGTCAGGGGTTGCAGCTCATGGTATCGTTGCCGCGTCTTTCGCATGATTACTTTGTGACAGTGGAGCATCTGTTGCGCGAGGGGGCGATCGGAGACTTGACTTTTCTGCGTTGCCGGCTGGCGCATGATGGAGCTTTGGCGTCCAGCGAATCGCCCACTGGCTGGCTGCCGCCCCATTTTTTCGACAAAGCTTCCTGCGGCGGAGGCGCCTTGATGGATCTTGGCGCGCACCCCATCTACCTGACCAACCGCCTGGCGGGTCCGGCGCGACGACTGTGCGCGTCGTTTACGCATTTCACCGGACGTGAAGTTGAGGATCACGCTGTCGTGGTCGTTGAATACAGTTCTGGGTTGTCCGGGGTTGTGGAGGCGGGCTTCATCTCGCGAGGAAGCCCGTTTGTTCTGGAACTGCACGGAACCCTCGGAACTGTGATGGCGGAGGCTGGCAAGGTGCGTATCCAGAGTCGATTGCTGGATCAGGGAGGATCCATGACATGGCGTGAAGTTCCACTCTTTGACGCACTGAGAACGCCGATGGAACAGTGGGTCGACGCGATCATGGGTCGCCGCAAACCCCATATCACGAGACAGGATATTCGCGATTTGACAAAGATCAACGAAGCGGCGCTGTTGTCCGCTGGAGATGGATGTATGGTCGTTGTGTGAAATAAGTATCAATCCCAGGAATGGGGCTGGAGTTGATGGTGAAGTGAGTGAACTGCGTTATAATCCGCTTCTTCGGGATTGGACCATGGTGGCTTCCGGGAGACAAACCCGTCCCCACCTGCCGGAGAACTACTGCCCATTTTGTCCTGGATCAGGGAAAGTTCCGGAACACTACGATGTGTATGTCTATGACAACGATTTTCCGGCGCTCTCACCGACGCCGCCAGAACCGGACAATGTGGGGTCGGGCCTGTACCAGACAGCTCCCGCCTACGGAAAATGCGAAGTGGTCCTCTATTCGTCCGATCACCACATGTCGCTTCCATATATGCCGATCTCCGGCATTCGCCGGGTCATTGATGTTTGGACGGAACGATTTGAGGCGCTCTCTGCGGATCCCCGTCACAACTATATTCTCATTTTTGAGAATCGGGGTGAGGAAGTCGGGGTCACCATGCCCCATCCCCACGGGCAGATCTATGCGTATCCTTATGTGCCCCAAAAACTGCGCATGGAACTTGACGCCTGTCAGGCGCACCATCATCAATATGGACGGTGTCTGCTTTGCGACATGAATCAGTCCGAGCAGGAGTTTGGCGTGCGTGTCGTGGCTGAAACAGTGCACTTTCTGGCCTACATCCCCTTTTTTACCGATTATCCATTCGGTGTCTTTATCGTGAGCAAAGAACATCTGACGGCGCTGCCCGAAATGGGAGAGGATCAAAAGGACGACTTGGCGGACATGTTGAAACGGGTGACTGCGGGTATGGACAGGCTGTTTGATCGTCCTTTTCCCTACATGATGGTGCTGCATCAACGGCCGTCGGACGGCGCCGACGTTTCCGCCTACTATCATTTTCACATCGAGTTTTATCCGCCTCTGAGAGATCAGACCAAATTGAAATATTTGGCGTCTTCAGAAACGGGGGCTTGGGCGCCCTGCAATCCCACGGAAGTCGAGGAGACTGCGCCTCTCCTGCGTGAGGCCATCCTGCAGGCCGTCGGCAGGAGCGGAGAAGGAGCTCGCGTCTCGTCGGACCGCGCGGGTGCAGAAGGGAGCGTTCGCCATGGATGATCTACTTGTGCGTGGATGGCGACAGTTTAAAACGTTTTCGCCGGGACCTGCGGAGGACGTTCGAGTGTTCTTTGCGCCGGGACGCGTGAATTTGATCGGGGAACATATCGATTACAATGGCGGGCGTGTCTTTCCCGCCGCGCTCAGAGAAGGCACCTGGGTGTTCGCGCGCGCCCGATCTGACCGCATGGCGAGGTTCGCATCATTCAACTATCCAAAGACCGTTACGGTATCCATTGACGAATTGACTTACCATGATGGGGATGACTATGCGAATTATCCGAAAGGGGTCATCTGGGCGGCGCTGCGTGACCACATGTCGGTTGTGGGAGGGGATTTTCTCTTTATCGCTAACCTCCCCAGCAGGGCGGGTCTATCCAGTTCGGCTTCTATTGAGATGGCTACCGCGCTCGCTGTGGCGGCGCTGAGCGGGTCAGCACACTCGCGATTGCAGTTGGTGCGACTCGCACAAAGGGCGGAAAACGCGTTTGTCGGCGTCAACTGCGGAATTATGGATCAGTTTGCCGTAGGTATGGGTGAAGCTGGGCATGCTTTGCTGCTCGACACAGCGACTCTCGACTATGTGCCGGTGCCATTTGAGACGGGGGATTATCGGCTTGTGATCGTCAACACCAACAAACCGCGCAGCCTGGGCGAGTCCAGGTACAACGAGAGGCGGGCGGAATGCGAAGCTGTGTTGGCGGTTGTTCAGAGGCGCATGCCGACTGTGCGTCATTTAGCGGAGTTGTCGACAGAGGATTGGGAGCGTTGTGAGAGGGACGTGGGAAACTCGGTGTGGCAGAAACGCGGTAAGCACGTGGTGACTGAAAACCAGCGTGTCAACGCAGCGGCGGCGGCTCTGCGCGCAGGTCAGTTGCCCGTGTTTGGCGACTTGATGAAGCAGTCGCATGTATCATTGCGAGACGATTATGAGGTTACGGGTCTCGAACTCGACACCCTGGCCCAGGCTGCGTGGGATGAGCCTGGGTGCATCGGGGCGCGCATGACTGGCGCTGGATTTGGCGGCTGCACGGTCAATCTCGTGCACGTCGATGCACTTTCGCGCTTTCAGGATGAGGTGGGTCGGCGATACCGCGACGCCACGGGACTCACAGCAGCGTTTTACGTCAGTGAGATCGGCGCGGGTGCTCGTGAAGTGACGGAGGAGGCAGGAGCTTTATGGCGGTCCTGGTGACAGGCTGCGCTTGGCGTTCGCGAAAATATCGCAATGTTTGGACGTCATCGGCGTCAATCAGGCATTCGCATGGAATCCTTCTCTGCACGGCGTAAAATCGGAGGACACCATGCTTGTCGGCGAAAGCGAAAACGAGTTTCTCACGCATACAGGCGACTGGCCCTATCAGTCGGTCTCGTATGACGGACGCGTGTATCTGCGGCCCGCTATCCTGGTTATCGGTTAAGGCCGACCCAGTCTGAAAACTAGCAGTCGCTGCGGGCCGTTGTAGGGAAACAGCGTCGACAGCGATGCGGCGCCGCCCAGTGCAATCGCCGCGTAGACAGTGTGCCCATCGGCAAACACCACAGGCGCTGAGCCGATGGGCGCCCCTGTATTTTTGCGCCACAACACATGACCGGAACTGGCCGACACGCCTTCGAGGGTTCCGTTGGCGAGACCAAAAAACAGCACGCCTCCTGCAGTCACTGTGACGCCGCCGATGGGGGGCGCAGGTGTGGCAATCTGCCAGGCGATAGTGCCCGTTCCGGCGTGGATGGCCGTGACGGTGCCTGTGAAGTGCGAGCGGGACGGCGGAGTTTGGGCGGTGCCCAAATCCAGGGCGTGACCTGTATGCTGTTCACGTGTGGCGTAGACAGTCTCTGGTCCATTGATGCCTGCCACATAAATGTCTGCCGTGCCTGGGTCATAGGCTGACGGGCCATAGTTTGCTCCTCCGTCGGGGCCCGGCCATTCCAGATTGCCTGCCGGTGTAGGTGCAACGTGGCCTTCCTTGACGAATGCGACCGGCTTTGTAACGGGTTGCCCATTGTTGGCATTCCACTCATACAGATATCCATCTTTCCCTGCTTCCGCGACACGCAACTGCTTACCCCACATAAAGAGCAGGGGCGGCGACGCCACATCGTAGTCCCACAGGTCATGAGGAGTTTCCTGTCGATACCAGCGCAATGCACCCGTGCTTGCCTGGACGCAGACCACAGCGTCCGTGTATGGGTTTGGTCCTGGTCTTACTGTGCCATAGTAGTCAGGCGAGGGATTGCCGGTGCCAAAGTACACAAGCCCACTGGCCGGATTGTACGTGGGCGTTGTCCAGACCGCACCGCCGCCATGATGTCCGGCTTTTGGCAACCAACTGACTCCCCGCTTGGGAACCGTAAAGAAACGCCACAAGAGATGCCCATTGCTGCGATGGTAGGCGGCGATAAATCCCCTCACGCCTTCATCGCCGCCAGAACTTCCCACTATGATTGAATTGCCCGCAAACATTGGCGCCATGGACTCAAAATATCCTTTTTGCGGATTTGCGACCTGGACGGTGTAGATCAGATGGCCGTCCGATTTGCGCAGCGCCGCCAGCCTGTCCTCCGCTGTCAGAACATACACACGTGTCCGGCCCACGGCCACGCCGCGATTGATTTGCGGCAGCCCGTAGGTATTGCTCTGCGCTGGCGTGTAGGACCAGTTGATGGTTCCCGTCTTTGCGTCAATTGCATAGACGGCGGCGTTGGATCCTGTGATGTACAGAACTCCATGTTGCTCCACGGGATAACTTTCATTGCCGCCATGACCATTTGGCAGTGCGATATTGTAAGCGACCTGCAATCCGCCTATGGTGTGCGGATTAATGGCGCCAATTGGAGAATAGCGGTCCTGCCATGCGTTATTGCCAAAGAGCGGCCATGAATCGGTGCTGCCGGGCGGCACGCTCGCCATGGTCTTTGAGGGGCTCTGCGTGCGCTGCGCACGAACAGTCGCAGAGCGGCCGAGCTGTGACCCGTCTGCGTGCAGAGTGGCGCCAGCAGGGACGGTCTCAGGGCGCGACCCCGCGCTCTGAGAAATGGTCGCGCAACTGCACAGACATAGACAGACTCTGAGCATCAGGGAATATTTAGGGTATTCCCTGGACTGTGCTTGCATGACGTCAGCACCTCCGTGTGCCGCAACTGGCGGATCTCCGCGGCGCCAGTGCTGTTGATCCAGATTGTCCAGATTGTCATGAACATTTACGTAATCAGACGGTTGAGGCGCGTTTCGGTTTCACAGATCTCTTCTTGCGCATCGAAAGGTTATAATGATGATCAGGAGCCTGGACACAATGGATGCAACCAACCGTCAGATATTGCCGGGAAACAGACCTAAAGGGAATGTCGACTGACGTTGGGGAGGGGTCATAATGTTAAATCAAGTCATTTTGCCGGCGGCGCGTAACGTTAAGGACCTGGAGCGCATGATGACTCTCAGGCACGAGTACATAGTGTTGCTGGAGACGCGTCTTGCTCAGCTTCACATGCTGGTCGGGCTTGCGCAACGTCATGGAAAAAAAGTTCTGCTGCACGCCGATCTGGTGCAAGGCTTGAAACACGATGAATACGGAGCGCAATTCCTGTGTCAAGTCATCAAACCGGAGGGCATAATTTCTACGCACTCGTCCGTGATTGCGACAGCCAAAAAGCATTCTCTCATCTCCATTCAGCGCGTGTTTCTGCTTGACTCGCATTCACTTGAGACAAGTTTTCGGGTGGTGGGCGCGTCTCGTCCGGATTATATCGAAGTGCTTCCCGGCGTCATCCCGGGTGTCGTCCGCGAAGTTGCGCAGCGTACTCAAGTGCCCATTATCGCCGGCGGATTCATTCAGACGGAAGACGACTTGCGGCGCATCCTTGAATGGGGGGCGTGTGCGATCTCCACATCCACAGAGAAACTGTGGAGATTGAACTACTGATCGCTGTTTTCCAGGTTCAAAGAATAGTCTGAGCAGGACTAAACGACAGAGCACGAAAAAAACGCTTGACTTTTTGGCGAAATAGATTTATAGTACGAAAGCGTTATCATAACAAGTTAATATCTATTGGTGAGAAATTTGAGAACCACTGAATTCTTTGCCCGCCGGGCAAGGAATGGTGGTTTTTGTATTTTGAAGCGGAGGGGATTGTTGTGTAGAAGTCTTTGGGCGGTACTTACTGTGGTGCTCGGCATGGTTCTCTGGAAGCCGAGATGCACGGGATTCGATTCACCGAAGTCGCGGGGAAGTGGAGTAGACGGCGTTGAAGGGACTGATCGATCATTAAGAACCGGTTGCTGTTGCACAACGCATTGGCCGGTTGGCTGTTCATACTGCCAGGGGTGGCGGCGTTGACGCTGTTTGTGTTCATTCCTGCGGGCTACGTGGTATTTTTGAGTCTGCTGCGGTGGAACCTGATCGACGTCAATGCACAGTTCGTTGGGTTGGAAAACTACGTTCATCTCTTTTCATCGCAGAGTTTCCAACAGGCGCTGTCCAACACCCTGATCCTTGGAGTCGGACTGATTGTCATTCTGCTGCCCCTGGGTCTGTTTCTGGCTGTGCTGCTCGACATGGGATTGCACGGCACCCGCATCTACCGGACTGTGATGTTCGGACCGTACGTGCTCCCGCTTGTCGCCTCAGGGCTTGTGTGGACGCTGCTGTACAACCAGAACTTTGGGCTCATCAACCAGGTGCTCGCGTGGGCGCACATCAACGGACCGGACTGGTTGGGTACGAATGGGTTCGCGTTGCTTGCGGTGTTGATCATGACCGTATGGCAGTACCTCGGGTACTATATGTTGATTTTTCTCGGAGGATTGCAAAACGTGTCCGTAGCGCTCAAGGAGGCCGCAGCGATTGACGGTGCGAACGATCGCCAGACGTTCTGGCACATAACGCTTCCGGCCCTGTCGCCCAGTCTGTTTTTTGCGCTGATCATCTGTACAATCCAGGCGTTTCAGACGTTTGATCAGGTGTATGTGATGACCGGGGGCGGTCCGGACGGGTCGACGACAACCCTCGTCTACTATATCTTCAATGAGGGATTTCAAATGTACAACATTGGAACAGCGGCGGCCGCGTCGATGGTGTTGCTGATTCTGCTGGTGATACTCACGTTGCTTCAGGTTCGACTCGGGCGCAGATGGGTGGTGGAAGAATAATGGCCGCAAAGCGACGTCTCACTCGCCTGGCCGCTCACGTGGTGCTGATGATCGTGTCTCTCGGGATTTTGTTGCCGATTTATTGGGTGGTTGTCAGCGCGATATCGCCCATGTCGGCTATCTTCAGTTCCACTTTGCACCTGTTTCCCACGGTCTTTCACTGGAACAATTTTGTGCGCGCGTGGACGTCCCAGCCGTTTGGTCTGTACTTTTTCAACAGCCTATTCACAAACTTCGCCATTGTTTTCATTCAGTTGATTACATCGTGTCTGGCGGCGTATGCGTTTGTTTTCATCCCTTTTCCAGGGAGCAAAGCGTTTTTCTTCATCATTCTGATGGCTATGATGGTGCCCTTGCAGGCGACGTTCATCCCCATCTATCTGATGCTCAGCCAAGTGCATTTTATCAACACCTATCAGGGTCTGATTGTTCCGTTTGTCGGCAGTGCGTTTGGCATCTTTCTGTTACGGCAAGGATTTGTATCCATTCCCAAGGAGGTGATCGCCGCCGCCAGGATAGACGGCGCCTCGGAGTTTCGCATCTTGTGGTCCATGGTAGCGCCCAACGCAAAACCGGCGCTGATCACTCTGGCGCTGCTCAATTTTGTGTGGCATTACAACAGCCTGTTCTGGCCGCTGGTCGCGACGAATTCGACCGATGTCCGCGTTTTGCCGGTCGCCCTGTCGTATTTTCTCAGCCAGGAAGGCGGCAGCAACCTGCAATGGAATCTCATGATGGCTGCAGACATATTTAC
>JAJZCB010000129.1 GCA_021846285.1 Bacillota bacterium | reverse complement strand
GTCTTGCGATCTTGTGTATCTTCGCCGCCGTCTTTTTCTCGCGTCGTTGCCAAAGTTGCCAATGCTCCTTGACGAGGACCTTTTGGCCGGCGATTAGTTGCCCGGCTTCAGCCACGGCGTCTTTTGCATAACGAAGCGCCAATCCGGTGTCCGCGGCCAAGATCCGTTCCAATTCGCCCGCTTTTGTGCCTGACTCCAATAACCGCTTAAAGGCGTAGCGTACCATGAACCCGTATTTCCTCATCAGGCGGTCCAAGCCTTGGGCGGTCTCGTTGAACACATCCAGCAATACGCCTTGAAATGTCGTTTTCATTTCAGTTCCACTCCCGTCACGGATTCGTGCGGCGAAAATAGGCCAGCCTTGTTTTGCGGCATAAGCGCTCAATCGACCCGTTTGACGGTCCAAATTTCCTGCGTCTTCTTGCTTCTTCGTGGACACCCTGGCGTAAATGGCGTACGTAATCGATGGTGACTCGTCTTTCTCGTGCATAAGTTTTTGTAACCCGGCGACACGATAGCGGCGATGCCCGGTCGGTGCCCGCTCCGGCGTTAATAGACCGTTCTCTTCCCATTTTCGCAGGGCGCCAACACTGACACCGAGCATCTTTGCGGACTTTCCGACACTCACATACTTTTCTTCAATTGGATCCCTCAACCAATGCGATTATACCATACTTGGATAACATTAGCACAGGTTATTGCGATGCCGCTTCTACCTCCTCGTGTCGGTGTCGCTTACAAGTATTGTGCGGGAGATTGTCATGGTTTGCAACTGTGAATGTGGGGTGAAAGAGTGAACAGAAGTCTCGATTTCTTGCGCGTATCGCGGATTGCGGCAAAACGCGCCGCATTATTTTGCGTGACGACGTGGATTCGCACTCTGGCCACACCAGAAGTCGCCGAGTGTCAGTCTCGGCGACTTCTGGTGTGTGAATATCGGCGCGTCCGCTACACTCCACTTGACACGATACTGCGAGCAAATGGAGCGGTCGTTTCGTAGACGCTGATCTGTTCCTCATGACGCAGTGTGAGTCCAATGTCGTCGAGACCTTCGAGCAAACACTTTTTTCGGTAGGCGTCAACATCAAATGGGTAGACTGTACCGTCCGCGTCTCGTACTTCTTGTGCCGGCAGGTCGATGGTCAGTGTACGGCTGCCGTGCGACTCGATTCGCTCAAACAGTCGCTGCACACTCTCATCGGGCAACACGATGGGGAGAATGCCATTTTTGAAGCAGTTGTTGTAGAAGATGTCCGCGAACGAAGGTGCGATGATCGCCCTGAATCCGTAATCGAGCAGGGCCCAGGGAGCGTGTTCGCGCGAGGAACCGCATCCGAAATTGGGGCCGGCGAGCAGGATCGTTGCATCCTGATAGGCGCTCTGCGCCAGAACGAAATCTGGCACTGGTGTTCCGTCGGCGCGATACCGCCATTCATAAAACAGATATTGTCCAAACCCTGTGCGTTCGATGCGCTTCAGAAATTGCTTGGGAATAATGGCGTCTGTGTCTATGTTGGCGCGGTTTAGCGGCGCCGTGATTCCCGAATGAACGACAAATGGTTGCATGCGCTCAGTCAACTCCTCTGTTCTCGTTACTGCCTCTGATATACAAATTAGACCCGGGCGGCAAACGTGCGCACATCCACAAAGTGACCGGCGATTGCAGCGGCGGCGGCCATGGCCGGGCTGACCAGATGGGTGCGTCCGTCGCGTCCCTGACGTCCCTCAAAGTTGCGGTTGGAGGTGGATGCGCACCGTTCCCCCGGTGCCAATACATCCGGATTCATGGCGAGGCACATACTGCATCCGGGTTCCCGCCATTCAAAACCGGCTGCGAGAAACACTTCATGCAGCCCCTCCCGTTCCGCCTGCTGTTTGACCTGATACGATCCCGGAACCACCATGGCGTGGACGGTGGGCGCCACATGTCTGCCCCGCGCGACAGCGGCGGCAGTGCGCAGATCCTCGATGCGTCCATTGGTGCAAGAACCAATAAATACGCGGTCAATGGCAATCTCCTGAATCGGAGTGCCCGGTTGCAAACCCATATAGCGCAGCGCCAGGTCAGTGGATTGTCGAACAGTCGGATCCGCGACGTCGGCCGGATCGGGCACCCGTCCGGTGACGTCTGTGCCCATGCCGGGGCTTGTTCCCCAGGTCACCTGCGGAACGAGTTGATCCGCAGCAAATTCGAGGCGGGCGTCGAACTCGGCGTCAGGATCGCTGCACAGTCCGCGCCACGTCTCTGTCGCTCGCTCCCACTCCGCTTCCGTCGGTGCGTACCGCCTGCCCCGCAGGTAGGCAAATGTGGTGTCGTCAGGTGCGATCAGTCCAGCTCGCGCGCCCGCTTCAATGGACATATTGCATACTGTCATGCGCTCTTCCATACTGAGTTTCCGGATGGCGGGTCCCCGGTATTCAATGACATACCCCGTTCCAAACGCTGTGCCAAAGCGGGCGATCAGGCCGAGAATCAGATCTTTTGCGTGCACGCCCAGCGGCAATGAGCCGGAGACTACGACTTCCATCGTTTTTGGTCGCGACTGCTGCAGGCACTGTGTTGCAAGCACATGTTCCACTTCACTTGTGCCGATGCCAAAGGCAAGGGCCCCGAACGCTCCATGTGTCGACGTGTGACTGTCTCCGCACACGATCGTCTTCCCCGGAAGGGTAAGACCGAGTTCCGGTCCGATCACGTGCACGATTCCTTGATCGACACTGGATATGTCGGCAAAGGGGATGCCGAACTCTGCGCAATTGGCTCGCAATGTGTCAATCTGCTGTTTGGCGATGGGGTCGGCGATTGGTTCCCTGCGGTCCGTCGTTGGCACGTTGTGGTCTGCGGTGGCAAACGTCAGATCCGGCCGACGCACTTGCCGCTCTGCCAGGCGAAGGCCTTCAAATGCTTGTGGAGAGGTGACCTCGTGAACCAGGTGCAGATCGATGTACAGTAATGTCGGTTCACTGGTGTGTTCTCTCACGACGTGATCATTCCAGATCTTGTCGAACATCGTCCTGGGGAAGTGCTGTCCTGTGTCTGCCATGTCATGCCTCCTTATTGTGCGCGGCTGTCTTTTGGTGAGAAAATAGCGCAGACGAGCGCATTGTCATCTCCATTCTGTATCCTGTAGGGGAAGGGAGGTGTTTGTTGCCGCGCTCTCTATGTCTATGGTACGTCCTGAGAGTTCATAAGTCGATACTATATAATCTATAATAGTGATATCTTCAACCTATATATCGGACGGGGGATTGAGTGTGGAGCTTCGCTGGTTGGAATACGCGTACGAGGTATACAGACAGGGCAGTTTTACGAAAGCCGCGGATCGTTTGCGTGTTGCGCAGCCATCCCTCAGCCAGCAAGTGGCCAAACTCGAACGTGAACTCGGCGCTCGGCTCTTTGTACGGGGGCATGCGGCAGCAGTTCCGACTGATCAGGGACGTCGTCTTCTTTCCTATGCGGAGCAGATGTTACGACTGCGGGACGACTTGCTGCGCGAAGCTGCGGAAGCTTCTGAGGGGATGAACCGGACGCTGGCGATCGGCACGCCTGCGATCACTGGCGGACATGTGTTGCCGCCGCTGTTGCAGGCGTTTGCCGCCAAGCATCCGGAAGTGCAGGTGCGCATTGTTGAAGAGACGACCGAATGCCTGGAGGAACTGGCTGTCAGCGGAGTGACAGATCTGTCAATCTTGGCTCTTCCCATCGGTGATCAGCGTCTGGAAACGCGACCGATGCTCACAGAACCACTTTATCTGGCCGTGCCTCCCGGCAAGGATTATCAGCAGGTAGAAACCTCCAATGGGCAATCTGACGCAACCTCAGGCTCACTGCTGTCCGACTATGCAACTGCTCCATTCATTATGCTCAAGAGCGGCTTCGGCTTTCGTGGAACGGTTCTCGCCCTGTGCGCGGAACATGGCTTTCAACCCCGCATCGCCTATGAGACAAGCAGCGTCGAAACCGCCCAGACCATGGTCGCGTATGGTCTGGGCGTGACTGTGATTCCGGCCATGGTGAGGCGATTCACTGCGCCCATGCCGATCTATCTTGGGTTAGGCAGCTTAACGACTCGCACACTGGTGTTCGCGTACCGCAAGGATCGCTATCTAAGCCTTGCCGCTCAGGCGTTTTTGAACGTCTGGCGGGATGTCGCCGAACGATCGTAGCCAACGCTCAGCAGTCCGTCAAGGGCAAGATAGCGTATTGGTCCTTGATCCGTGAGAAGGGCAAGGTCATGCAGACTGACGTCTACCAGCTTGCCGCGAAATCGCCCGGCTTGCGTGAGAACGCAAACGGGTTCGCCAAGGAAGGAGTTGTGCAGATAGGAGCGAATGGTGTTCACATGGGCAGTCGCGACGGTGGCTGGCGGAGCCGTTTCTCTGTCCACACGCGACCGCCTGACTGTCTTTGTCTTTGGCGGGAGCGGCGCCGTCAGTGCGTGGGACTGGTCGTAGGCCGCAAAGTCCTCCGTCCAGAAATCGGCATCGTGGAGAATGACGCTGTGAGCGGTCGTCGTGGTCGGTTCCGCGGTTGCGAACGATGCGTCGATGCGACCATCGAGTGGATCGCGTCGACGAGGGGGCATGGGCAGAAAGACCGTCGGTCCGGACGATCGTTTGGTCATGGGGCAGCACCTTCCATCATGTCAGTGTGAGTGGTGTGCTTCAGCATATGCCGATGCCCAGGTGTTTGCCCCAGATGAGGATGCCTCCCTGAACCCTCTCCTCCTGGATTCATCCATGGGGAGAGGGTTCAGGTATGGCGGATAGGAGAAACATAAAACGCTTTCGTCTATTCGACATATAACCCACGTTGGAAAATGCGCTGGCTGATACAGGTAAATTTCCAGAGGCGTCTTCGTTCCCGTCAAGAAGTCGTTGACGACTTGCCCATGATTGAATATTTGTCGATTACCTTGAAAGTGAACAACAGGAATGCGATCGGAATGCATCGAACAGCTACGGAAATGAACAGGAAAGGGAAGAAAAAGAAGATATTGTTTCCATGCTGGACCAATACCCAAAGCGTAGGACTCCATACACTTACTGCAATGGAAACAACAGCAGGCAATAAGCCTATCCATTGATTTCTTGTCCACAGGAACAAAGATAATCCCCATATGACCAGTAGTCCAGTGACGATGCTGACCCAAGGCTCCATTATCGTGAGATCCTTAAATCCAAACAATAGTTCATTAACTTTGAAGGATAGTGGCATCCTTATCAAAACCCAGAGTAAACCAAAACCTGCCAAAACAAGAAGTATGCCGATGCGATCCGCCCTACACCGAGTCTTGAGCAACGACAAGAATCCGAGGCACAAACCCAACATGAGAGATGGGGACATCGGTACGGCCCTCAGCATATCAAAAATATCTGGGTTGTATTGTGACGGCTTACCCAACCGTACAAGTAGCACTAACACGCCGCAATTTACCAAAAATAACGTAAGACAGACGGCAGACAACAGAACAATGGTTGGAACGGATAATCCAAAGGTGTCGCGGGATATTTTCCTGCGCAATATCGAGGGCTCGCCGAACTTCTGAAAGGCGAGAGTTGTCGCTTCACTTTCTTCGAATCCGCAACTCATGATCCGCACCACTTCATCGTCTAAATGCGCAGCCATTTCTTCGATCCATTCGGCCTTTTCAAGCTTGGACAGTCCGCTGCGACGCATGACTTCTTCTAAATACGACTGTATTTGATCTGTCATTGCGCGAAAACCTCCCCCAAGAACAAACTAAGAACGCGTTTATCTCTATGCCAGTCCAACCGTGCAGATTTTAAAGCGGCAAGTCCAGACTGAGTGATCCGATAATATCGACGTCTAGGCCCGCCGGTTTCAGTTCCCCAATAACCTTCAATGAACTTCTCGGCCTCTAAACGGCGAAGCGCCGGATACAATGTCCCTTCCTTGAGCTCCAGTGCTCTGTCAGTCAATTGATTAACATATTTTGCGATCTCATATCCGTATGTATCACCACGTGCCACAACAGAAAGAATCACGGGATCAATGAACCCTTTCACAACATCGCGATTCACTGTAGTTCACCTCTATACATAAGTATTCTATGTATGAGGATAGATCTCACCAGTGCATCTGTCAAGTATGGATTTCTCTTTCAAAAGTCTTCGCGCTTAAGGAACACGCCGCGGCACTCAAGTTGGTACAACGAGTATTTGAGAACGGGAGGTCGTATGGCCGTATATCGGAACAAGTGAGCATGGTTCATGCTATACTCTGCATGACTATACAGCAGGCTGCCTGTCCTTGTGGGATTAACGGGCAGGAATGTTCAGTAAGGGATTATGAGCCGTCAAAGAGAAATGAGGTGAAAGATGGTGTTCATTGGTGACAGCGGTGGACGCAGCAGTCATGAAGAAACTTCCCCGTGTATATTCCTTCTAACGGGGGTGATGGCTTCAGGGAAATCTACAGTTGCTCAGCTTCTTGCAGAGTCGTTCAGCCGTGGCGTTCATTTGCGCGGGGACACGTTTCGTAAAATGATCGTTAGCGGCAGAAAAAATTTCAGTCCAAACTCTACAAACGAAGGACTTCAACAATTGCGTCTGAGATACGAGATTACCGCTGATGTTGCTGACAAGTACTTCGATGCTGGCTTCACAGTTGTTGTTCAAGATGTGATACTTGGTTCCTTTTTGATGGAATTCATCCACATGATTAAAAACCGTCCGTTATATGTAGTGGTATTGGCACCGCAACCGGAAGTGGTTGCGAGACGAGAGGCGGAAAGGGAGAAAGCAGGTTATGGCAAGTGGACAATAGCTGACCTTGAAAGCTCCTTAAGAACAGAAACTCCTAAAATCGGACTGTGGATTGACTCTTCAACACAATCTCCACAAGAGACAGCGGATGAAATTCTCGGTCGTGCTTGGAGTGACGCAAAAGTTGAATTGTAGTGATGGCTTCTGTCAAAGGGGCAAGTATCTCATAGGCGGTGGAATCCAAGGGTGCATGTTTATGCAGTCGGTCAGAAATTCTCTCATGTCGCACATGGGCAGTTATCGCCAATAGCGTAACAGCTAAATTTTACCGGTCTGGATACAGCAAGATGCCACATTTCAAAGGAGTTTATCCATGTTGGAAGTCATGGCAATGAAATTGAGTGACTATGAAGAAGTTGTTACCCTTTGGACGGCGACAAAGGAATTAGGTTTTTCTCCGCAGTTTGACACCAAAGATGTGATTGACACTTATTTAACACGGAACCCTGAATGCAGTTCAGTGGCTCGGATGAATGGCCGAATTGTTGGAGCGGCGTTATGTGGGCATGATGGTCGACGTGGGTCAATTTATCACGTTGCAGTTTTGAGCGAACATCGTAACCAAGGTATTGCAACAAGGATAATTGAACGGTGTATTGAGCAGTTGAAAATTAACGATATCTATAATGGGTTTCTTTTTTCGAGTAATCCAGTCTCACGAGAGTTCTGGGAAAAGCAAGATTGGCAAGTGCTCCCTTCGATTACGTATCACTATAAAGCGTTCTAGACTAAACATCTTCAACTAATGGGGGCGATAACTCAGTATCGTTTCACTCTGTGCACCGAGGGGGGAGTGGTTTAGTGAAAAGACTCTTCTTGCTGATTGCCGCTGCCATCTTCGTTATCGTAGGCTTGTTTGTCTATCGTGTATATCCTCGGCATGTTTCACTCTTATTAAAAGGTATTGAATACCAAGCTGGCTCTCCAAAACATCAGGTTAGGAAAATTACCTTGCAAATGAACGGAACCTTGCATACGTCACTTTTTGGAAAACGAACCTTTGATGGTACAGTGACCATATTGGGTGCAACGGTTCCGAATCGAGACAACGGGAAGTCATTAACTGCTGCCTTCAACTCGGGATTCGGAAGTCTTACTTACTTCAACCGGCAGAGTTTCAAGTATTATACGTACGGAGCAATGTTCACAAATAACCGATTCAACGAGTTTACGATAACGGAGTACAACCCGAACGGAAGCGGATGGAGCGGCAGAAATGGGCTAACGATATCCGCCCCGGCTCACACTCGGACACAGGCGCTTCAGATTTCAAATGACCTGATGGTAAAGTTCTTTGATGGGCGTCTACTCAAGTGACTCTTGCAAGCCATTTCTTCGCAACGAGGCTGCGCCCTCCCATCGCTCATGATGGCCATATTATACCCGACTGACGGCTGCTCAGCAGTTCACTATGGCAGGAGAGCGGGGTTCCCATCGCCCGCATGAAACGGCCGGCGACAGGCGGCTGGCGGCAAGATGAATTCCGATGGATCTGCGGCTACAGCACAAGCGGATTCCATGCGCCGCAGGAACGCCTGACAACAAGAGTGTGGGGTACGAGATGCTCCTTAGGGTCAGTGGCTGGCCACTCAATCTGTTCAATCAGCATCTTGGCCGACTCTTGCCCCAATTCATAAATGTGTACATTCATGGTCGTCATCGGCGGATTCGCCAATTTGGCGAGTGGAATGTCATTGAAGCCGACGATCGCCAGGTCGTCCGGGATGTGATGGCCCAATTCCCCCGCAGCGCGCATGGCGCCAAACGCCAGGAC
>JAJZCB010000024.1 GCA_021846285.1 Bacillota bacterium | reverse complement strand
GAAAAGACCTTAAAGTTCGCCATACTATCCCCCCTCCTTACGTTCAGATGGTACACGGTATTTCAAAAAACAGGAGAACGCATGCTACAACCGTCTATTTCATTTGGAAAATAGGCTTATATACTGGATATCCGCCTATGAGTATACAGATCCGACAACATAAGATAGGGGAAAACCTGGAGGGACTGTTCATCATGCCTTCCGTCTCACTCTGTATGATTGTGCGCAATGAAGAATCCTCCCTGTCCGCTTGCTTGAAGAGCGTTTCCGACGCAGTGGATGAAATCATCATTGTTGACACCGGATCTACCGATCGAACCCTCGAAGTCGCCGGGCACTACGGCGCGCGCTGTTATTCTGTCGACTGGGAGCATGATTTCGCCAAAGCGCGCAATGTGAGCCTGAGTCATGCGACGAAGGATTTCATTCTTGTCCTGGACGCGGATGAACTGTGGTTGCCTGAAAGTTCGTCGGCGCTTCGCCAGGCGCTTCTTGCGCACCCTGACGCGGGCGGCTTTTTTGTGCACGTTTGCAACCAAACCGACGCGGACGAACTGGAAGAAATCGAAGTATCGCTAAACGTTCGCCTCTTTCGCAATCAACCTGAATATCGTTTTTCAGGCGCATTGCACGAACAGATCGCCGAAACCATTCTCACAGGCCCGAGAGCGGGTATCATCGTTGATTCGCAAGTCAAGATTTTGCACCTCGGTTATATGCAGCGCGCCGTGGAAGAAAAACAAAAGAAGCAAAGAAACCTCGAGATTGCCCTTAGAGAGTTTGAAGCGCACCCGGGGGACGGCTTTCGCGCTTTTAACCTCGGAGTGGAGTACGTCCGCCTAAAAGACTGGGAAAAAGCTATCGAAGCCTTCGAATGGGCCAATAACTGGCGCGCGCAAAAGGCTCTCTGGGTGCCGCGATTCTTCAAGATCTTCATCTCAGCGTTGATGCAATGCGGCAAATGGGAACAGGCGCAGCGGATTCTGGACGAAGGTCTGGACATGTTTCCAGACTATACGGACTTGCACTACCTGCAAGGGGTGGCCCATTATCAGCGACAAGAATGGGTCTATGGGCTGCGGTGTTACGCGCGTTGCATTGAAATGGGCGATCCCCCGATTCCTCCGTACAGCGTGGAGAGGGGGATTTCCTCGTATCGAGCGTATTTTGCCATGGGGCAGGTGTACCAAATCATTGGGAAAACTGCGGAAGCCGTTGTGGCCTATCGAGAAGCGTTTCAACTAAACCCGCAATTTGCGCAGTCGTATTTACGCTTCGCCGCGCTTTTGCTAAAGGAGAGCGCAGGCTCCGACACCGTTGACTATTTGGCCATGATAGCGGAGTCCGCTGGAGAAGACAGCGCCGCTCTTGTGGGCATGGCGTTGGCAGCGGCCCATCATTTTACCCGTGCGCGAGAGCGCCTGGAATCGGCGGCCAATCCGGAACGTGTGGCCGAACACCTCGCTCTCACCTACGCCTGCCTGGACGAACCTCAGAAATTGCGCGAGTTGTTCGCGCAGTATGATCGAGATGGCGCATTGCGGACGCGAATACAGGGTTATTTGCTGGATCAGGGACTGCAGATCGTGCGAGACGGACTGGAGCGCTTTCCGGATTCGACAGTCTTGTTGGAAATCAAATCAGAATACGAGAAGTGGATATCATGAACACCTTAACCCTATGCATGATTGTTCGCAATGAAGCGGACGTGATCGAACGATGCCTCGGCAGCGTCGACGGAATTGTCGACGAAATGATCATCGTCGACACCGGATCGACGGACGATACCATAGCACTCTGCCAGTCTCTCGGCGCCACTGTGTTTCCCTGCGCCTGGCAGGGAGATTTTTCGAAAGCGCGCAATTATGCGCTTGAGCAGGCGACGGGCGACTGGATTTTAGTACTGGACGCCGATGACGAAATCGACAGGAACGACGCGCGCCGGATTCGTCCACTGATGGAAAACGATAAAGCGGACGTCTATCACTTCATTACCAAAAACCTGGTCGGAGACGCCGACAGTCCATCCGTACTCAATTACGCACAGTTGCGCATGTTCCGCAATCGACCGATGTTCCGCTACGAAGGAGCGATTCACGAACAAATTGCGTCCGTTTCCCGTGTGGGCAGTCACCTTGTCTCTATCCACGTTATCCATCGCGGCTATCTGGATGACGTGGTGTCAAAGAAACGGAAAATCGAACGCAACATTGGCATTCTTAAGCTAGAGATAGACCGCAACGGGCACGATCCGGCGCTGCAGTACTACATGGGCAACGAGTTGTTGCGGTCGAACCGTCTGCGGGAGGCGCTGTCCTGTTACGCGCAGGCGACAGAAGAGTTATCCCGGATGGCGGCTCCCGCCTGTTGGCTTCCAGAGTTGCCCTCAAAACATGCGTTTTGCCTGTGGCATATGGGCGATCATCAGGCAGCGCTGGACATTCTCGACAAAGCCCTGCAGAAAACTCCCGAATACACCGACTTACGACTTATGATGGGCTGCATTTGGCTGGAACAACGCGCGTTCAACCAAGCCCGTCAGGCGTTCACAGCATGCCTGGAGTTCGGTGAGACGCCGCCGCATTTCCCTTCCCAAGTTGGCTCCGGATCGTTTCTGCCCTCGTTTTTCTTGGGCGTCATCAGCCTGGAGGAACAAACTGTAGAAATCGCAACGGGCCATTTTCAGCATAGCATGAAGGTGAACCCGGATTACAAGCCAGCCGTGGCGCAACTGTGCGTGTGTCAATGGCTCAGCCGCGACTTCGCAGCGTGTCGTCAACTGCTGGACGAAGCGGCGGCCACGGTGGCCGATCCTGAATGGATTCGGTTCCTCATCCATGTAAACGATGCCCTGATGACCCGAACAATGACCGCCGATCTCTATGAGGAGCGCCATCTGCCCAGCCTGTTTAACTGTTTGGCTGCTCTTGCCGGTTTCGGTCAAACCGCTCACGTCGCGGAAATGGTGTTGCAGCTTCCGGATCGCCTGACTGAACGCTTTCGACAGGAAGCGTGGGTGTGCGAAACGCTGGCCGTATTTTGGAACAACGCGATTCGTTGTTTGCGGGAGGCTTGACGATGAGTTTACTGTCCGCCTGTCTGATTGTCCGGAACGAATCTGAGTTCCTGGCCAAATGCCTCGCAAGTGTGCGCCGGCTGACTGACGATATCGTCGTCGTGGACACCGGATCCCGTGACCACACCCTTGCCATTGCGAGAGAATTCGGTTCGAGAGTCTATTCCCTCCCTTGGCGGGACGATTTCAGCGAGGCCCGCAACTATGCGCTGAGCCACGCTCGCGGCGATTGGACTCTCTGCCTGGATGCGGACGAACAGATTCGCCTATTGTGCAGTCGCGAAGAATTCGCGGCCTTCCTCATGACCACGCCCGCCCAGGCCCTGAAAGCCGTCATCCGCAGTTACGTCGGGGCTGTTGCGGACCCGGCCGCGGTCATTCATGACGCCCGCATTGTTCTGTTCCGAACGGATCCTGCGATCCGCTTCAGGCGCCGCGTGCACGAGGACATCACGGAAAGCCTGGCGCGCCGTTACGGTCAAGATCTAAAGTTTGCCGGGGCGCCGCTGGAAATTGAGCATTTCGGCTATCTGGACGACATGGTCCTGAGGCGCAAAAAACGACAGCGGAACATCCGTTTGTTGCAGATGGACGTCCAGGAGAACGGTCCAACGCCTTGGAACGATTATTGTTTGGGTACAGAATGGCTCGGTTGTGAACGATGGAGCGACGCTGCGCCATCGTTCGAACGTGTCGTGAGTTCCACATCGGACGCGCCATTTTGGGAACTGGCCGCGTATTCGCTCGCCTATTGTCACTTGCAATTGCGCCAATTCAACGACTGCGTGCGCGTATGCGAACTCGCGATGAATCGAGACGGCGCGGATCTCTCGAATCGATTCTCCATCTTGCGGGCAACTGCGATTTGGCAGAACAAGCTGCTCCTCGCCGACGTACTCGACAGTGTACGGAACAAATCCGAACTGACGCGGCAAGATTATGAGGCGTGTTCGCGGCAATACTACTCGTTGCTCCGACAGTTGCGGTCTCGAATAGGCCCGGACAGGGGAGAAAGCGGGGCGCCGTCATGACGCTCGGAAACATTCAGGATCTATTGTTCATTCGGTTGCAAACGAGCCTTCTGTGTCGGGAAGTACAGCATGAGACCGACAAAACCTCGCTCATCGATTGGTTGTTTGAAATTGACCGACGCATTCCATCTCCATTTTACATTGTACACGAATGGTGTTGTTCGCTTGAGCAACCCCTGCGCTGCGTGGAAGAAATCCAGATTGTCGATCCGGACGGCGAAGTGGAAGCTCATCTCCGCATGTCCCCTTTTCTGGTCGGGCACGAATTCTGGGACACCATCCGAAATTATTGGGAAATAACAAATTTCGTTCCGAGTAAAGCCGGAACTTATGAAATCCGCACCGCCCTCCTGAACGCCGACACCGACAATTGCCTGTATGAACAGACTGATCCCTTGCGCATCATCTGAACTGACATTTCACGACGGTTACAATGACCGAGCAACCAAAATGGAGGAACGAAGAATGAAGTCCGATCGCATCGATGTGCTGCAGCCGTTGACCAGCATCATCATTCCCACCTACAATCAATGGGAATATACCCGCCAGTGCATAGAAAGCATTCGCCGCTTCACGACCTGCCCTTATGAACTCATCATCGTCGACAACGGATCCAGCGACGAAACGGTTGCGGCGCTGCGCGCCTATCCAGAGGTGACAGTCATTGAAAATCCAGCGAACTTCGGATTTCCCAAGGCGTGCAATCAAGGGATGGAAGCGGCGCAGGGAGAGCAGTTCGTCATCTTGAACAACGACGTGGTTGTCAGCCGCAACTGGCTCGATAATCTCTTGATTTGCTTGCACAGCGACCCCAGTCACGGAGCGGTGGGCCCCATCTCAAATTACGTCTCCGGCGTTCAATTGCACGCCGTATCGTACACGTCGATGGAAGACATGCAGCAATTCGCACGCGAACATAACCAACCGAATCCATCCAGGTGGTTCTATGCTCTACGGATTGTTGGATTCTGCATGTTGATCCGGCGAAGCGTCTATGACGAACTCGGCGGATTTGATGAAGATTTTGGCCAGGGCAATTTTGAAGACGACGATTACTGCATGCGCATTCGACGAGCCGGATACCGCCTGGTTGTCGCGGCTGACACATTCGTCCATCACTACGGCAGCGTCAGTCAACGCGTCAACCCGAACTATGGCGACTTGTTGCAGGCGAATCTGCGACGGTTTCATTCGAAATGGGGGATAAACCCTCAGTATAGTCTGTGGATGCGAGAAGATCTCGCGGAGCTGGTTCCGCAAGATGCGGCTCGAGTACTGGATGTCGGATGTGCTTGCGGAGGGTTGGGACTAACGTTAAAGAATCGCGGCGCCGGCTATGTTGCGGGGATAGAATACGATGAACGGGCGGCCGTTGACGCACGCACTGTGCTCGACGAAGTGTGGATTGGAGACGCGACCGCGATGCGCCTGCCCCATCCCCCTGGTTGGTTTGACGCGCTGGTGTTTGCCGATGTTCTCGAGCATCTGATCGATCCAGTCGCCGCGCTCCGTCATTTGACCTCATATTTAAAACCGAACGGGCACGTCGTCGCGTCCATTCCGAACGTCGGCCATGCCAGCGTTCTCAAAGGACTTCTGGAAGGATGCTGGACGTATCAGGAGTCTGGCATTCTGGACAGGACCCATGTGCGTTTCTTCACTCTACTGGAGATCGCCCGTCTGTTTGAAGAGGCAGGACTGCAACTCCAGTTCATCGGCATGGTTCAGGACACTACCCCAGACCTGGACACGCTCTGCACGGAGTTGGAGCAGCTTGTGGCGAAGCTGGGTCTCTCGTCGTTTGGCCCAAGTCTGAGCGATCGCTGCAAAACCGTACAATTCTATGTTCGCGGCGTAAAAGTCGCCCCTATGTAGCTGCTTGTAAGCCAAACGCGCAGGTACTGACGGAGACAGGCTCACATACTGGTTACAGAGACGGTCGACTCAACCGCCCGAAGCAGAGGTCACGGTTTGGACGGACGGCGGTCCGGAAGTCGTGGCGGGCGGAGGTGAAACAGTCATCGGGGGGGCTGAGACCGTCACGGTTGTGGCAGCGGGAAGCGGTTGCGAATGGTAGGCAGTCGGCGTCACATGCAGGCCAGATTTGGATCGACTCGCAAGCGTTTGCAGTTTTATCAACTCAGCGTTTAGGGCGCCGATTGCCGCCGTGGTTTGGCGCAACTGCGTCTGTTCGCTCTGAATGACACGTTTTGTATAGCTGATCAGAGTGGCGTCTTGCTTCAGCTCCGTATCCCAATACGCCAGCAACTGCTGTGATTGGCCGTTTGATATACTGTGGGACGCCTCATGAGAAGCATTGGTCAGCAGGACATCTAAACTGGAACCTAACATGACGACTCCCAAACCCAATCCAAGCAGATGATACCTGACCATCGCAGACCCTCCTTAATTATCGCCAGATCCACTGCCGCCGCCCGAGTCATCGTCTGCATGCGTTCCTGAAGCTTTCGTCACGGTATGCACCGACGGCTGCGCCGACTTTGAGACGACTTCTCTTTGTATCACCTTTGGAGTCTCAATCACTCGTTGCACTCGTGGCGCGTAGACGATTTGTGCAGACTGACTCAAAGCGGATTGAACGGAGGAAGCCACGCTGTTGACGCGCAGGCTGAGTTGCTGCATTTGCCTGGCTTCAGAAACACTGGCCGATTGTGTGCGCTGTAGTGTCGATTCGAGTTGTGAGAGCTCCAGACTTAACTCCGTCACTCGACTGCTTACGGCCTGCAACCTGTTCACATTCGAATCCGACAGCTGGCTGGAGGCCTGAACTGGAACCGGCGCCTGAAGGAGGGAGCGTGATACGACTCCCACAAAACCCGCACTGACGACCAAGGCGATCCATTTTTTATAGATCACGATAGAGCGCACTCTCCTTTTTGGGGTGGTTTATTTGGTATTTTCAATGGCGCCTGGACGTTGAACCTGTCTTGCGGTCCATGATCTCCACGCGTAAGTCAGGATAACGGATATCGTGGACAACAAATAGAGACCATGCAGGCTGGATGTGTCTGTGCCGCCCCAGATCCCGTGCAGGGTGACGCCCATCCAGCAAACTGTTGAAAGTCGATGAATGCTCAGCCATCGAGTGCGAAAGGTTTTACGCATGGTTGCGGTCACCGCGATCAGAATCAGCAGATACAGAGAAAAACTCCCGGTAATCATCGCCACGGGATGGTACTTCGCCTGAATTGGGAAGGGGAACTGGGCAAATCCCACACCGGATTTGGGATCCAGCCCCGTGAATGTGAGATGCACACTCAACAGCGCAAAGAATACGACCAACAGGGCCCGGTGCCACGGGAATAGCCAGCGCGACAGCTTCCAGTCCAGCTTGTTGGCAGGGTGACTGAGCATCAACCCTGTCATAACCACCAAGGTGAGGGCGCCGTATGAGGAAAGGGCGGCGCTCCGGCTGACAAGCCACAGTCGCAGATGTCCCAATGAGGACAGCTGTGCGATAAGCATAATGCTTAGAATCGCGAGTATCCATATCACAGTGAAGACGACGATCTGGCCCCATATCGGTTCCATGGAGGAGCCTGATTTTACTGCCTGTTTTCGCACAATGATCACATCCTGTCTATTTTCTTTTGGCGACATTGTACGATTCTGGTATCGACTCAGGGGAGATGTCATCTTGCTATACGTTTTTTGGTAAGTATACGGACAGAATGGTCTGGGTATGGGGGTACCCTATCTTGAAAGTCCGGCAAGGGTCAGCCCAGGACTGTTGTGTTCATGGCCGGGTCCACCCAGGAGAGATAGGGTCGGAAATCGCCAGTCACAAACAGGGATCGATTGCCGTTCACGATGAACACGTGCGGGGGCCCTCCAAACGCGGCCTCGGCCGGGGGGAAGAATCCTTGTACAAACACGAATTTCGTCAGAACTTCCGCAAAGGCTGCGCTGGGCGCCATCGCGGTCACCGAATGAATCAGGGAAGTCACAGGCTCACCTGACCTTGGATCAATCAAATGATGGACTTTGCGCCCTTCCACTTCCCATGATTTCCGCCAGACGGAACTCGTGCAGACAGATCGTTTCTCTCCGTGCAAGGACACCGCAGCCAGAATGCGCTCTGGTTCAAATGGATTCTCAACGCCGATGCTCCATGGCTCTCCCGATTCCTGTGATCCCCTGAGGACCACGTCACCGCCAGCATTGACGATGAAGCCTGCCAGGAGCGGTTCCGGAATCCGCGACTCAATCAGGTCCGCCAAACAGTCCGCGGCGTACCCTTTCACGATGCCGCCCAAATCAATCGGCGCCGGCAGTTCGACAATCCGTTCTCCGCGCCATATGAGCAACGGATCTTTCGCAGATCCTGCGGGTGTTTCTTGCAGCACCTCCCGAGGGAGCGGGGCGCCGGAATATCCCAACCGGTCCAGATGACGTAAGACGCGAGGGTCGAACGCCCCTGCCGTAATCCTGTGCGCCTTCTCTGCCAGATGGAGAACCTGCTGGAATCGCCCGGACACTTCCACCACCTGGCCGATCCGCGCATTCAATCTTGTCAATTCGCTGGTTGATTCGAAACGCGAAAAACAGTGTTCGATCGCTCGGGTCTCTTCTTCGAGATCGGATCGGAGCCGCTCTATGTTCAGTTCGTACGCCGCCTCAGCGGAAACGTCAATGCGAATCGTGAAGGGCGAAGCCATCTTGCGAAAGGTCTGTTCTATTTTCATCTGCGGGAACAGACCTCCTCGTATGCGATGACATGGATGCCGTCAGTTGGCTTGAGCTGCTGAAGACTCCCGGCATCCATCAGGAGTGGCGGCGCTTGGTCGTGAAAACGCGAATTCCTCTGTCGAGAGACGCACTGATTGGCCATTTACTGAAACTCGAATAAACGGAAGGTGTGGTTCGCGAGCCGATACCCTCAGTTCGGATCTCCCAGATAGGTCGGAGTGAGTTCTTCCTCGACGGCGCGTCCTGCCTGAAGGCGAAGTCGAAATGCTCTACTGTTCGGACGTGAACTCACGACAGTATGCAGGTCTGTTCCGATAAAGTGCAGACCGGCGCCGTCGTCGGCAGCGAGCCCATCACCGATCTCGCCTGACGTCAGCAAACGATGAAAAGCGGGTCGCCGTTCCACCTCTCCGTCGTAGTGCGGGCAATGGCTGCCTGGTAGAAATCCGAGACCTTCGATCGTCATGAGTTGTGCGCCGTAAGAGTCCGTGAGGCCTTCTTGAAACCAGCAGAGGGCGCCTGCGCTCACACCGGACAGCACGATGCCTTGATCCCACGCGGTGCGCAAGATCCGATCCATGTTCCACTCGCGCCAGAGGGCCAAGAGATTCTTGGTGTTTCCGCCGCCCACGTAGACCACGTGCTGATCCAGTACGAAGTCCTCAAGATCGAGGGTGGGCGGGCGAAACAGCGACAGATGAGCGGGTTCGCAGTCATGCTGTTCAAATGCTCGGTAAAAGCGTTCGATGTATCCCTCGCTGTCGCCGCTGGCCGTTCCAATGAAACAGACTTTGGGTCTGTCTTTGCCTGACTGTTTCAAGATATAGCGGTCGAGCAGCGGATTGTCCGGTTCCATGGAGAATCCGCCGCCTCCGAGTGCGATGATCTGTTTCATCGGGGCTCCTCTCCCGCCATGTTTGGCGCCATCTGTCTCTCGAATCCTATCTATCTTATCATTGAGGATCGGGTCATCGCCATTGGTCCGAAAGAGGCCGATGGTGGTGTTCTAAACTTCGAGTCAGGGGCCAGGCGAAGAGTCTGACAAGATCCGGTTTCGCGACGCCGCGGATTGGTCAGGAGCCTTACTGTCGATAGGAGATTGCGTTCGAAAAGTGGATTGGATCGAAACATTCGTGAATTTTTTGTGTCCGACGAAGTTCGACACGTTTCGCTCTTTGCATGCACCGTTCGAGCGAGTTTAATAGATAGGGGGTGACATGGGGGAGGGGGAGAGTCGGAACGTGTATGTTGAGATTGCCTTGCACTGGGCGATGAATTCATACTGTACGCGGTGTGGACGCTATGTTTCAGCCGTGTGCGCGAGTTGCCCGGTCGAGGATTTTCGGCAGCGAATCATAGTTCGGGTGACGAAACGCCGCCTGCGTCTGCGTGGGCGAGCGCCTGAGGTGTGGGGGGCACACCTAGCGGGCAGGAATCTCGAGGGCTTGCGCTAGTTATGTTTGCAGAAGATGACCGTGACAACATCGGTGACGCATGCAAGCACCAGGATAGACACATTTGACGGGTGGCAGTTTCCATGGGCGGGCCGTCATAGGACGCCTCCCGTTGTGATGGACGATTTGGCGCGAGGGGCACAAGCCCCTTGCGCCTTCTGCGGTTGCGGCCACATTGCCCAAGAGTCCTGCAGGAATACACCAACCAAGCAATCATCTCTGCCACTGATATGTCTGACGCACACGAGCCGCGAGTCAATCGTCTCTATGTTTGTTCCTGGCCCCGTTCAGGCGACCGCAGGACTGCAGCGACCTTGTCCAGGTGGCGGGCCATGGTGTCCGTTGCCGTCTGGTGGTCATGATCCACGATGGCTTGGTACATGAGTCGGTGTTCCTCGAACAGCCGCGCTGCAGATTCGCGCTCACTGTACAGCCAAAGCTTGCGAGTGTCGCGGATGGTCCGCATCATGGTGGCAGAAATGCCTTCCATCATCTGCTGCAGCAAGGGATTTTGCGTGGCTCGGGCGATGGCCAGGTGAAAGTTTAGATCGTAGCCTTGACTCACTTCCTCGTTCCCGACCGAGTGCTTCATGTGCTGGACCACCCGGTCCAATTCGTCTACATTCGCCTGCGTTCGGAACTGCGTAGCTAAACTAATGCATCCCACTTCCACAATCTTGCGGACCTGCAGCAACTGTAACAGTTCTGTCGCACTGGCCAGAACCGCATTTTGCGCAAGTCCAAGGCTGTGCGCTTGGTTGTCAGCTACATACGTGCCGTCGCCCTGCACGGATTGAATCATGCCCCTGGCCTTCAGCAGGCTGAGGGCCTCCCGCACGGTCGACCTCCCGACGCGGTACTGCCTGGCCAGGGTCTCGATCGGTTCGAGTTTGTTCCCCGGCTTAATGACACCGGAGACAATCATCTGCATCAGTTCGTCCGCGACAATCTCGTAGTTTTTCCGGTTTAGTCCCATGCTGGCCTCCAACACCCTGTGGGCAGCGATCTCATGCGTTGTTCTCTCATTATAGTGAATCATGAGAGGACCATTATTCTACACATTTTATCTCCTTCGTGATACATTGAAAACATAGTCATCTGATGACCTGATTTATTTTCTCGAAGGAGTCGACAATCATACATGCTGACTGAGGATCTGCGTCAACAGTTCATTTCAGTAGTCGGTCAGAAGTGGTTCTTGGACAGCCCGAACGAATTGCATGCATACTCCTACGATGCAACCCCTCTGTTGCAGTTCATTCCGGATGCTGTCATCATTCCCGGTTCCGTGCAGGAAGTCGCCACGGTTTTGCGAATGGCGAATGAACACCGGATTCCGGTCATTGCGCGCGGATCCGGAACTAACCTCGCCGGAGGAACCATTCCGGTGCAAGGCGGAATTGTACTCAACATGAATCGGTTCAACCAGATCCACGAAATTGACGAGAAAAACCTTACAGCGACCCTGGGGCCGGGAGTGATTACCGCCGATTTGCATGCGGCGGTTGAAGCGGTCGGCCTGTTTTATCCTCCGGACCCTGGGAGCATGCGCATTTCCACCGTCGGCGGCAACGTGGCGCAAGGCGCGGGGGGGATGCGCGGCCTGAAGTACGGTGTCACGAAAGACTACGTCATGGGGCTGGAATACGTTCTGCCAACAGGCGACGTCCTTCGTTCCGGAGGGAAGAACGTCAAAGACGTCGCAGGCTATGACCTCACCCGATTGATGGTCGGGTCGGAGGGAACGCTCGGGGTGATCACCGAGATCACGGTGAAACTGCTCCCGTTACCCGCGACGAAACGCACCCTGGTCGTTTACTGCCGCAACCTGGTGGACGCCGCGCGAATCGTCGAACGAATCATCGCCGCCAAGATCATCCCCGCGACCATCGAATTTCTCGATCAGGCCACCATGAAGGTCGTGGACGATTTCGCAAAGCTGGGCCTGCCGCTCGACATGGCCTCCATGCTTCTGATTGAACAGGACGGCAACGAGGCGCAGGTCGTGCAGGACATCGAGAAGATTGCGGAGATTGCCCGGCAAACGGGCGCGGCGGAGGTGCACATGGCCGCGACGATGGAGGAAGGCGCCAAACTGCTCACCGCGCGCCGATCCGCCCTGTCCGCGCTGTCCCGGGTGCGTCCCACGACCATCCTGGAAGACGCCACCGTGCCGCGCGCGAGGCTGGCTGACATGGTGGAGGAGATCGAGCGGGTCGCCAGGAAGTACAACCTTCAGATTTGCACGTTTGGCCACGCGGGCGACGGCAACCTGCACCCAACCTGCATGACCGACGAACGCGACCACGAAGAAATCGAACGGGTCGAGCAGGCCTTTGAGGAGATCTTCCACGCAGCCATACGCTTTGGCGGCACCATCACGGGCGAACATGGCGTAGGGATGGCCAAGTCCAGGTATCTGCACCTGAAGGTGGGCGAGGGTGGCATTGAACTCATGGAACGTTTGAAGGCGGCGTTTGATCCCAACAACATCCTGAACCCGGGCAAGGTGTTTGCCAAGCGGGATCGGCGGAGAATCGTGGTGAGACAATCATGACCACCCAGATTCCGGAACTCATGAACCTGACGGAGCGGGAGAGTTCCGAAGCGCCGCACGCCGAAGCGCCACACGCCGAAGCGCCACACACCGAAACGCCGCATGCGCCTGTCGCCGTCCGCGATGCGCTGCTCGGCAAGTTTGACCTGGATGAATTGCTGAACTGCATGCATTGCGGTTTCTGTTTGCCCACCTGTCCAACCTATCAGCAAACGGGTTTAGAGACGTACAGCCCCCGCGGTCGCATTGCCCTCATGAAAGGAGTCGCTGAAGAAAAGCTCGCCATCGACGCGGAATTCGAGAAAAACATGTACGCTTGCTTGGGTTGTCGAGCGTGTGAAACGGCGTGTCCATCCGGGGTCGCGTACGGGAGATTGATCGAAACCGCCCGCGAGGTGGTGGAGGACAATAAGAAGCGTCAGGGCAAACGGTCTTTCACGAGGAAGATGATCTTTAAGAACGTGTTTCCGCACCCGAAACGCATCCGGGCTTTCGGAACCGCGTTGTGGGTCGCTCAGGCACTGGGTCTCCAAAAGGCAGCCAACAGGACTGGCTTGATTCGCATCCTGCCCAGGGAGATGGCGGAGATGCAGCATGCGGTGGCCAAGGTCGCGTCACCGGCAAAACGGAAAGAACGCCCGCCAATCTTGCGGGCGGAAAGAGAACCTGCCCTGAAAATCGGTTTTTTCAAAGGTTGCATCATGGACGAAATGTTCTATGAAACGAACCAGGCCACGGCGCGGCTGCTCAGCAAGGCAGGCTGCGACGTCGTCTTTGTGGAGGATCAGGCGTGCTGTGGCGCCTTGCACGCGCACTCCGGAGAAAAGTCGGGCGCCGCGGATCTGGCAAAGCGAAACATCGAAGCGTTTGAGCGGGCGGGCGTCGACTTCGTCGTCAATAACGCTGGAGGATGCGGGGCTGCATTGAAGGATTATGGCCACTGGTTCGCCCATGATCCGGAGTGGAGGCACCGCGCTCATGCCTTCGTCGCAAAGGTGCGGGACGCCAACGAGTTGCTGGCGGAACTCCCTCCGCTCACCTTTCACAAGCCGTTGAATGTGCGCGTCACCTATCAGGACTCATGCCACTTGGCGCATGGACAAGGCGTTCGCAACCAACCGCGCCAACTCATTCGGAGCATTCCGGGGGTGGACTTGGTGGAGATGAGCCATCCGGACAGTTGCTGTGGATCGGCCGGGATATACAACATCATGAACTTCGACATGTCCATGGACATCCTGGACGACAAGATGAAAGACGTACAACGAACGAAAGCTCACGTGATTGTCACCGCCAACCCTGGCTGTCTGCTGCAGATGAGAGAGGGCATCATGCGGGCCGGTCTCCAGGGGCGGATGGAAGCCGTGCATATCATGGATCTCCTCGACCGGGCGCTGTAAGTTCCACGCGCCGGTCCGGGGCCGAGCGAATTTGTATAACCGCGGCTGCCCTGATAACATAGCTTTGGAGGCGGTTGCGGTGGGCATGCTCTTGGGGGTTTCGGCGCGAAAGGACGGCCACATCCTTCAGATTCACACGCCCGAATCCTTTCTTCATTTTGATCGGACGGGCCGCTTTGTGCGGCGGATTTGGCCGGGCCAAGTCATTCGGCGCGGATTGGACGGCAGGATGCTGCAAGTAAAGGTGATCCGCCATGGAACGAAAACTTACCGTGAGTATCTTGACCTGGGGGAAACGGAAAAAGAGGCGGCATTGACTGCGGCTTATCACGAGGCCATCAACGTTCTACAGTTCCTTCACCCTGACGATCCATGGATCGATGCGTTGGAACATTGGTCTTCAGTCGCGTTGGCAGACGATAAACAAGCGTTTCAAAAAGTGTATTTGCCGATCAGCATTCTTCCTCCGGATCAGTACCGCTCTTTGGTCATCCAGATTACGCACGGTTGTTCGTACAATGAATGTTTATTCTGCGATTTTTACCGTGATCGCAAATTTCACATCAAGAGCATGGAGGAACTGCAAGCGCATATACGGAACATCAAGAACTTCTTTGGGGAACGTCTGGCCGACCGTCATGGGATTTTTCTGGCTGACGGGAACGCTCTTGTCATCCCGACGCAGAGGCTCTTGTCGATGCTCGACATCATGAAGATGGAATTTGCGTCCGTCGCGATTCCGTTTAGCACCTTTATGGACACGTTCAATCTAAAGCACAAGTCTTCAGAAGAATTGAAAACCATTTACCGTCGCGGCCTGACCAAAGTATACGTTGGGCTCGAAACTGGCTCTGACCGCCTGCGAGATTTTCTGCAGAAACCCGGAACCGCCGCCGAGGCCGCGACAGCCTTGATCCGCATGAAGGAAGCTGGGTTTGGGCTCGGCGTAATCCTTTTGACCGGTGTGGGAGGGCGGGCGTTCGCCGATGATCACTTACAGGAGACGTTGGATTTATTGAGAGACATTCCCCTCACGAAAGACGATGCGGTGTTTCTTTCGCCGTTTGTGGAGCCGAGCAACTCGGAATACGCCGGAAAGATCCGGAGTGGGGGCCTCGCGGCATTTTCGCAAGAGGAAATCGACGCGGAAGTGTTCCGTTGGAAGCAGCATCTTCTCGGTTATGGGCCGAGAGTAACTCTCTATCCAATAGAAGAACATGTATATTGAAGGGAAATGAACGATCATCGCTGGCATCGGTCTCGGCAGTTACGGGGTGCATTGGATGGATGCGGTGTGGGGGCGCCACTTATGGGTGGGGGTTCTTCTCTCTCTGTTCGGCCTTGTTGCGTTGGGAGGAGGCGTACTTCTACGAAATCGGCTGCGCGTGACACGGCGCCATCCGTTGAGGGGGAGCATTTGGTTGTAACGGGCTGGCTGTCGCGATGCGACGCATCCACTCATTCGGGGAGGCACGAAGATGATCATCAATCGAATCGACCACTTTGTGATGACCGTCAAAGATATTGACGTGACCTGCGATTTTTACTCCAGAATACTTGGCATGAGCGTGGCGACATTCGGGGCTGGGCGAAAGGCTTTAGTGTTCGGAACGCAAAAAATCAATCTGCATGCCGCCGGCAAGGAATTTGATCCCAAGGCGCTCAGGCCTGTTCCTGGAGCCGTTGATGTGTGTTTTATCGCCGAGAATCCGCTTGAGGGAGTGATAAAGGAGTTAAACTCATTGGGGGTATTCATTGAAGAAGGCCCAGTCAGACGAACTGGCGCCACGGGCGACATCCTTTCTGTCTACTTGCGGGATCCAGACGGGAATCTCGTCGAAATATCCAATTACCTCTGATGTTTCGAACGTACTTCCCGTGATCTCTGTTTGAGACTGGAGAGGAAACGATTATGGACAGTCGCGGCCCAGAACCATATACGAGGGTGTTGCCGTCTGCCGCTCTTTCCCTTTTCGGAGCGGCGATTGTCGTCTTCGCCAATCTGTACGCGCCCCAACCGCTGTTACCGATCTTTCGTCAAACGTTTCACCAAAGCGAGCCCGCCGTAAGTCTGATCATTTCGGTGGCCGTACTGGGCATTGCCGTCGGGTCGATATTGGCGGGGCCTTTGTCCGATCGCATCGGTCGCAAAAATGTCATGACAGCATCGACGTTCCTACTGGCTTTTCCGACAGTGGGCGCCGCATGTGCGCACAGCCTGTTCTGGTTTCTTGTGGCGCGCGCTTTGACCGGTCTGCTGATTCCTGGCGTCATTGCGGTGGTCATTGCCTACGTCAGCGAAGAGTATCAACGACCCGCAACGTCTCTTCTCATGGGGCTCTACGTGAGTTCCACGGTAGCGGGCGGTCTTGTGGGTCGGCTTGCGGCAGGAGTCATGACGGCGGTGTGGGGATGGCGGACAGCGTTTTTCGTCATTGGCGGCGCGGCTATCGTGGCCAGCGCGGTCCTGAAACTGTGGTTGCCGCCCAGTCGGCGCTTCCATCCCCGCTCAAGCTGGTTCACCGCCATAGTCGGTCTTAAGCGAAGTTTCGCCGATCCTGCATTGGTTTCCCTGGGTTTCTTGGGGTTCACGTACTTTTTTGCCTTCATTTCCAGCTTTACTTACGAGTCGTAAGGGGGCGAATCGCCATTCTGATCCTTTCAAATATAGACGGCTACGCGTTTGACTCAAGCGGCGATCGATTCGACGCCGTCGCGGTCGCAGAGGGCCGCATCGTCGCGGTCGGAACCGCCGTAGACTTGTTTGACCGCTATCGACAGGCGCATCCTGAACTCCTGGACGCGCGCGGCGCGGTAGCCTTGCCGGGATTCATCGATTCGCATATGCATGTGTCGGGCGTAGCGTCCAGTCTCGCGGAACTCGATGTCGCGGATGCGCTCTCGATTGACGATCTGCTTGGCCGCATAGCGGTTTACGCGCGATCCCGCGAACCGGGACAATGGATCGTCGGCGGCGGATTCGACGAAAATCGTTTTCCCGAACGCCGATTGCCCACTCTGGCAGAACTCGATCAAGCGACAGGCAACACGCCGCTCTTCTTGGCGCGGGTTTGTCGCCACGTTTATCTGGCGAACAGCGCCGCATTGGCAGCCGCAGGCGTGAGTCGCGAAGCGTCCGATCCGGTCGCTGGCTCTTTTGGCCGAGACGCGCGCGGAGAATGGACCGGGGCCGTTTACGAACAGGCCGCGCTACCGTTCTTGGCTGCCCTGCCGGATCGCTCCGATGAGGAGTGGATCGAGATTTTGTCGAACGCTCTGACGCAGTTGGCCCGTCTGGGTATCACAGAGATTCATTCGGATGACTGCCGCTATCTGGGCGGGCTTCTGCGTACAAGAAACCTTCTGTCGCGGGCCCAGCAGAAGACGCCCATCCGTATCCACGAGTTGCTTTCTTTAGAGGATTGGCGGCAGGGGCGCCTGTCGCAAACGCCTTTGCCCATCGGAACAGAGGACGGGCTGCTTACGTTTGGCGCCGTAAAACTTTTTGCCGATGGTTCACTCGGCGGTCGAACAGCATGGCTCAAAGAACCGTACCTGGACGCCCCGCATGCGGGGCAACCGACATATACAAGAACGGAACTCGGGCAGTTGGTGGAAGCGATTCACGCTGACGGGTTGGCAGTCGCGATTCACGCCATTGGCGATGCGGCGCTTGACGCTGTGCTTGACGCTTTGGAGGCCCATCCATCGGCCCCAGGCGCGATGCTTCCTGATCGCATCGTACACGCTTCTCTCTTTAGTGAAGAGGCCGTGGCTCGCGCCGCAAAACTCGCGGTCGTCATAGACGTGCAACCGCGCTTCATCACGTCGGATCTGCCATGGCTCAGGGAACGGCTCGGATCCCATCGCGTCAAGCGCGCCTATCCCTTTCGATCACTCCTGCAAGCGGGGCTAAAGTTGGCGGGAGGGTCCGACGCGCCAGTGGAACCGGCCTCTCCACTGCTTGGCATGCACGCCGCCGCGACACGGCGCATCTTGGGGCAAACCGGGGTTGACGGCGGACACGAGACCTTGACGATCGAGCAGGCGATTGAGCTTTATACCAAAGACGGGGCGGTCGCCCGCGGGGGAGATAAGCGCACCCTCGAACCGGGATCTCCCGCCGACCTGGTGCTCCTTTCGAGAGATCCATTTGACTGCCTGGACGCGGACGAGTTGCTGGAAATGCAGATTATGGGCACGTTCGTCGCCGGACGCCCGGTGTACTGGGCGGCGCGAGAATGAATCATCCAATCATCTTGCGCGCCCTGAACTGGCGCCCGGCAGTCGACCCGAGTCCGCGCGCGCTGTTGGCAGATCTGAAGCATCGCTGTGGAGGTCGAGTCGACGCGAAGGGGTTGTCCACCGTGGCGAACGACTCGGACGACAGCGCCCCGATCGCCGCAATCGTCCTGCCCGCCCACTTCTTTGGCTGCGCTGTCGCGGAAGTCCTGGGTCTGCAACCGCTTGATCACGCGGCCTTGCGGGCGGTGGCGGCCGCGCCTCGTTTCGCGTGGGAAGAGGCGCTCGACCTGTGCGCACAAGCGGCCCGAAGAACGCGAAGCGTGCTCGTTCCCGGCACACACGTCCGCGCGTTCGGGAACTCGACCCGCCATGGCGCCTTTGTCGTGGGTCCCGATGGATCCGTCATGGCGCAAGTGTGGCAGACCCATCGATCCCGCAGCGAGGAGTGGCTCTTTGACGAGCGCGGCGACGAGTTGCCAATCTTCGAAACACCTGTCGGAAACATCGGCGTCATCGTCGGCAGGGACGCCTATTATCCAGAAACCGCGCGCATGTTGGCGCTGCGCGGGGCGGATGTGATCCTGTCGCCGCAAGCGACGGCGGCCCCATTGAACCCGTGGCGGCAACTGTCGGGCGTGTGGAAAGACGCGCAACAAAACCAGGTGTTCGCCGTTGAGGCGCACATGCAAGGGACTATGTGGGGGCGCTCCTTTGAAGGGCGCTCCGCCATTCTGGGCCCCTGCGAAATCACGCCAGATGGAAGCGGGTTTCTCTCGGAACCGGGCGACGCGTTTTTCGAATCAGCATCTTCGGAATCCGGGAATTTGGAATCCGAGCCCTTGAAGGAGGAACCGCTGATTCGGGAGACGCAGGTGGGGCTTCGCGAGCGCTCGCAGGCGCAGGCCGTCTTCTCCATTTTTCCGCATTTGAATCCTGCGCTGTACAGAAATCAACCCTGGTGGCAAACGCCAGAGGGACCTGGGGGAAATCGGCCATGAAAGCGTCCGCAAGCGTCCACGCAGCCGTAACGCGCGCAGCCTTGTCCACCCTGCTGTCCGCCGCGCGCGGCGCGGTCGCCTGGAAGACACGGCCAGCGGCCATCCGCGACGCCTTTGCGCGGCTGTCGCCCGGTGTCGCCGCGCGCGACAGCGACGCCAACCGCGTGCGAGTTGCCGCCGTGCAATGGAGAACGACCCTCGCGGCAACGGTCGCAGATTATGTCACGGAGATGGACGCGATTGTTCGCGAGAGCGCAACCCTCGGCGCAACCGTCGTGGCCTTCCCGGAAAATAACGGCCTGGCCCTGCTCGGGCTCATCCCAGGCGCGAAACGGCTCGCGCGCACCGCGCTTCCCCAACCGGGTAATAAAAACACAGATAAACCTTCCGATCCACCGGACTCTTCGCAAGAGCCTCGTGCTTCGCAGCCACCGGACCCTTGGCATGCGCCGGACTCCTTGCATCCACAGGAATCCCCACAAAAGAGCGCTGGGCTGTCGCCGATCGACGTATTTCGCATGATGAGTCCTTTTGTCGATCGCGTAGCGCGCACCGTCTTTTCAGAGCTGGCCAAACGGCATCGAATGGTCATCATGGCAGGCAGTTTTCTCGTGACTGACGCGGAGGGGAGCGTTTGCAACACGGCCTATTTGTTTGACGAGACGGGTCGCTTGATGGGAACCCAGGACAAGCTGCATCTCGTTGATGTGGAATCCACATGGGGACTGACGTCGGGGCGAACGCTCGCAGCATTTCCCACACCCTTTGGAACGCTCGCCGCTCCGGTGTGCATGGACGCGTCGTATTTTGAAACCTTTCGGATATTGCTGTCGCTTGGCGTTGACATTGCCCTCTTGCCGATCGGAGACGCGGCGGAATACCGGGCTTTCTACGCGCTGCGAGGGATCTGGCCGCGCGTGCAGGAGAGTCCGATGTACGGAGTGAAGGCGGCCCTGGTCGGGGATCTGTTTGGGCAGACATTCACCGGCAAAGCGGGCGTGTTTGCTCCCATTGCCCTTACTCCTAAGCAGAACGGCGTGTTGGCCGAAGCGCTGACCTATGATCGTTCGGAAATCGTGGTGGCTGATTTGGACATTCAGAGACTTCACATGTACCGAGAACAAGAGTGGGAGGACAACGACGTTCGGCCATCCCTCTACGAACGAGACTTGTCCGAATCATACGCACGGCTGCGACTGGAAGGGAAATCGGCCCATCCCGGACAGCCGTGATGTTTGCGGCGCATCAGTCGTCCTGCTGACCGGCTCAGTATATTGAGTTCATCGTTATTTCTCATCCTCCTCGACGTCTAAAGTTTTTTTTAACAAGCGCAGATTCAGTGCCTCAAAGCAAGGTTGTAGACACTATGGTTCCCCCAACTTTACTCCGCCAGAAATTGCGCGCGCTCGGGCTGCTTCGATGCTCTGTCGCGCTGTATAGCGGCATAACGGGCTGCTAAGGACCCATTTTCCCTATGCCAAAACTTCATTTGATGGCCTCCCCGTCGCACGCTAACCGGCGTTGGACCCCTGCCAATCGCCGTTCACGCTGAGCATTCTGGTGGAGGGTGACTCCTTGCCAATTGCTAGTTCACTACGAGATAATGAGAGTGGTTGTGGAACTATTATCCAAATATCGTGGGAGAGGCGGAACAACGGATGAAGTTCGGTAAGTTGGCGGCGGGAGCCGCGCTTTTGGTCATGCCGCTGTCGGGTTTGATGAGCGGCGTCAGCTACGCTCAGAGTACAGGCGTGGTTTATGTTAGCACTACTGGCAGCGACACAAGCGGCAACGGCACTTCAGGTCAACCGTATCGCACCATCAACCAAGCTGTGCAGTCGGCGACTCCAGGAAGCATCATCATGGTGGAGCCCGGCACCTATACAGGAATGGTCACGGTGACTAAATCTGTCACGATTCAATCTGATCCGGCAAACGGCGGCGGCGCAACCTCAACAATCATCGATGCAACGGGACAAAACAACGGGATTTTCATCCATGGCGTGGGGGCAACAAGTACCGTCATTGAGGGTCTTACCATAGAACACGCGAACAATCAGGCGATACTGGTTGACAATGCGAGCTGTGTCACCATCGCGAAAAACGATATTGTCGACAATGGGCTGCAGCCTACGGCCGGCGTGCTGGAAAACAAACCGATCACACTTGTGGGTTCTTCCTATTCTGTGGTAGCCGGCAATACCGTGACAGGCAATCAGGCTGGCGGCGGCATCGCGATCGCTGATAATGGCGCCGTCAACCCGGGCGTTGCGCAAAATGGCAATCCCGCACAGGGAGGCGCAGGCTTCGCAGACGCCAATCTGGTGATCGCCAACACGCTGTCCGGCAACGGGGGCGGTTCCGCGATTGCTGTCAACTCCTACAACGGAGGACAGGGAGCGTCCTATAATCAGGTCATCGGCAACACGATGACAAACAACGCTTCCGGCGTCATGGTGGCTGCGGAACCGACATCGGCCAACACTTTCGTCTCAGGAACGGTCATCAGTGGAAACACCATTAAACAGAGCGCCATGCCGGGCGTCATTGTCCAAACCCGCGGCGGTCAGTCCGGCGAAGCAGTGACAGGCACCATCGTAACGGAAAATACGCTGTCTGGAAACGGCCCCTTGACCGAGGTGAATCTATCGCAACCTGCTGCCATTGTGGCAGTCTCCTCTGGCGTCGCTGACACCACGATCACAAACAACGCCATTTCCGCTGAGACTTACGGAGTTTGGAACTCGGGAGCCGTCAATACTTTGGTGGCCAACAATCGGACTAATTCTACCGTAGTCACACCGGTCTACGGTGTTGCTTCACAGAGCGCTGGCGCGACCAATGGGAACATCTCCATTGTAGTCAACGGATCCGCTCTGTTGACCGTTCCGTCCATCGCTGACGGCAACCAGACTTTCATTCCCATCTGGTATGTGATGTCTGAACTCAAGTCGCTCGGCATGACCAGCGTATGGGCTAAGGGCGTCTGGAATCTGACACTGCCAACCGGTGTCACGGTCAACACGTCAGCCATCCCAACGGGAACCAGCGGCAACATTGCAATAACAGCAAACGGCAATCTGTTGTTGCGGATGAATGGATTTGCAGCGCCCAATCCGGCCAACGGACGGATGACCACTTTTGCCCCGATCACCGATCTGTCGCAACTTCTCGCCGGGATGGGCATACAGAATCAGGTCAGCGCCGGCATGTGGAACATTGTGATAGGCGGCTCGACCAGCACAGGAACAACAACCGGCACTCCTCCGGCGTCCGGCAATACAAAGTCGCTGGTGGCTCTCGGCGATTCCATCACGTTTGGCTATGGTTTGGGCAAGACCAATTTGCAACCATCCCCGGAAGCGTTTCCGTATCTGATTGGCAAGGCCGGAAACCTCTCCGTGACCGATCTTGGCGTACCGGGACTGACTTCTTCCGGTCTCCTTGCAGATCTTGCAACGACCTCTTTTCAGCAGGCTGTCAAGGGTGCTTCCGTCATCACACTGGATATCGGGAGCAATGATCTGCTGCAACCCGCCGAAAAAGATGGACTGTTCACCGGCCAGACACTCACACCGACAGAACTGGCGCAATTTGAGACTGTGGTGCAGCAGTTTACCATCAATCTCCAGGCAACATTACAATCGCTTGTCAAGCTCAATCCGACCGCGAAGATTGTGGTGTACAATATTTACAACCCAGTTCCCAGTTCAGACACCATGGCCCACGCTGTGGCGGTCAAAATCCTCAGTGCCATGAATGCGGTCATCGCACAGGAAGCGGGTTCATTCCACCTGCCGGTGGCGAACGCCTACAGCGCCTTTTCAGGCCATGTGTCACAGTACATTTTGACCGGCAATGTTCATCCAAACGCACAGGGTCAAGCGGTGTTGGCGAAAATCGGGGAGCAAGCGCTGAGCAGCGTTAGCGCTGCGACCCACTGACCCCTCTCGTCAGTACTCAATCAGGAGCCTGTCGGACGGTATCCATAGGCTTTCCTAATCTGGGATAACGGGCTTGCCCGTTATCCTTTTGCTGTATGTTTTCAACCTGGGCGCCTGGTTCAGACGTTGCCGTCTGATTCGCCACGGGTAGCGCAGACGGCATGATTATTGATATAAATGGCAATTGAAAGACTATTGACAAATCTACCGAAGAACCTTAATATGCATATTGCATACACTATTGCATGCAATCGTGTATGCAATCGTAAAACAACCGGCAATATTGTATATGCGTAAAACTTAAGAGGTGGAGAAATTTTATGAAAAGCAACAGAGCAGCGCAAATAGCTGAAGAAATTGCAACTCTGATAGGAAAAGGAATTTTGCATTCGGGGGAGAGGCTGGTTGGGGCAGCATTATCTGAAAAATTCCAATGCAGTAGAGCTTTGATTCGCGATGCATTAATTATGTTAGAACGAGATGGACTTGTTGAAAAGATTCCCAACGCTGGTGCGATAGTCAAGAATTTTACTAAGGAAGAAATTCATGAATTATACGATGTGATTTACCGATTGGAAGAGATGGCCATTGAGAAAGCGTCTTCACGTGCAACAGAACAGGATTTTTCAAATCTTTTTACAATTTTGGAAGAACAACGCGTTGCAGCCAATTCAAATGATATTCATTCGTATTATGAGTCAAACGAAAAATATCATTTGGAAATCTTTAATATCGCAGGTAATAGAATTCTAGTTGGTATCTATAAGTCTTTGCGAATGTCCGTTCGACCTTTTCGAATGTTAGTCATGGGACAGGGCAATAATCTACTGGCGTCCTATCTCGAACACAAAAAACAAGTTGAGGCACTAAAGGCACACAATATTCGCGATGCGCGCTATGCAATTCGGGAACAAGAAATTCGTTCCTTGAAATCATTGGATGTTCTATTTCCTGAATAAAAGCTTAGGAGGCAAAGTTATGGAACGATATCATTTGTGGATTGATGGGAAACAAGAAAAATCAAGTTCAGGAGAATGGTTTGAAACCTACGATCCTGCTAGTCAGTTAGTGATAGCAGAGGTGGCTCGCGGCAATGCTGAGGATATTGATCGTGCAGTCTCAGCGGCACGCAAGGCCTTCGAATCATCAGAGTGGCAAAATATGCTTCTGGCAGAACGTGGCCGTATCTTTCTGCGTATTGCTGATATTCTGAGGAAAGAATCCAATGAACTGTCGTTATTGGAAAGTTATGATAACGGGAAGCCGCTGAAGCAAGCAAAAATTGATGTTGAAGTCGCTGCAAGATACTTTGAATATTATGCCGGTGTAACAGACAAGATTTTAGGACAAACAATACCTGTCAGTCCTGGTTACTTTGATTTTACAAAACGCGAACCATTTGGTGTATGCGGGATTATCGTTCCGTGGAACTACCCTCTTCAGATTGCTTCCCGTGCTATTGCCCCGGCCGTTGCAGTCGGAAACACTGTGGTGGTGAAACCGGCTGAAGAAACACCGCTTACTGCATTAAAACTGGCAGAAATCTGTAGAAAAGCAGGTTTGCCAGACGGCGTCATTAATGTTGTTCCTGGTTTTGGGAACGAGGCAGGCGCCGCACTTTCATCGCATCCGAAAATAAATCACTTGTCATTTACTGGATCTGTCGAAACGGGTAGCTCGGTTATGGCTGCAGCAGCACGTAATATTGTGCCCGTAACCTTGGAACTCGGAGGAAAGTCACCAAATATCGTATTTGCGGATGCTAATCTTGAGGATTCCGTCAAATATGTCGTGAATTCCATCATTCAAAACGCTGGCCAGACTTGTTCGGCAGGATCTCGATTGCTTGTTGAATCCTCAATTCATGAACAATTTACCCAAATGGTAATTAAACGTATGGAAGAACTTAAAATAGGTCCTGGTGTACAGGATTCGGACTTAGGTCCAATTGTATCACGTAAGCAAATGGATAGGGTCTTGAGTTATGTTGAGATCGCTCGAGAGGAGGGAGCGGTAGTCCGAACAGGTGGACAGCAAGTTATCGGTCGCGAGTTGTCAAACGGATTTTTTGTGTTTCCTACAGTATTTGATCAGGTAAAAAGGGGTAGTCGAGTGGCCAAGGAAGAAATCTTTGGCCCAGTTCTTTCCGTCTTGACGTTCCAAGATATTGAAGAGGCAATTGAAATAGCTAATGAAACAGAGTATGGCCTTGTTGCGGGTGTTTTTACCCAAAATGTTAGTACCGCGCACAGAATGGCGGAGAAAATTCGTGCAGGTCAAATTTATATAAACACCTACGGTGTAGGTGGTGGGGTTGAGTTACCCTTTGGCGGATATGGTAAGAGCGGGTTTGGAAGAGAAAAGGGACTAGAGGCGTTGTTGCACTTTACGCAGCTAAAGAATGTGTTAATGCGAATTTATTAGTCGAGTATTGTTGTACACGAAACACAGATTGGAATTTACTTAAAAGTGAAATAGGTTTGATAATCCAGGGGGAAGGTGAAAGGTTATGAATCAGTTTGGGGAAAGCAAATCAATCGGCAGTATTGTGGGCGATTTGAAGCCTAATAAATTCCATTACTACGTTCTGGCAATTGTAGCCTTTGGTTTCGTATTTGACTCCTTTGATACCTACTTAATGTCGTATGCAACTCCTGCGGTCATTAAAATCATGCATATCAGTTTGAATGCGTCTGGTCTCATTAATTCTGCCTCAATTTGGGGGATGTTAGTGGGAGCGATACTTTGGGGGCTTATTTCGGATTCTTATGGACGTCGAATTGGATTCTCATCTTCAGTAATTGTATACTCCCTGTTTTCCGTTCTTACCATGTTCGCTAATACTCCGGTCGAGCTTGGTGTTTATCGCGTTCTGACGGGCCTTGGTATTGGGGGGATGTTACCCATTGTTGAATCAATGATCGCTGAATACGCCCCCAGTAAACTTCGGGGGAAATTTCTTGGGTTTATTACCATACTATGGCCATTTGGATTGTTATCAGCAGCGATTTTGGCTTTAAATTTGATTTCGATAGATATTAGTAATTGGCGATATCTGTTTCTGATCGGAGGAATGCCCATCATTTTGTTGATTCCCATATTCACCATTGTGCCCGAATCACCTAGGTGGCTACAACGAAAAGGGAAGATTACTGAGGCAAATGAGAGTTTAAAGAAACTCGGGTCTGTTACATGGATAAGCGAAGATGGAGAGGCTTCAAAGGGGGTGCCTTTGACAGAATTATTGAGGAAAAGATACAGAAAACGCTTACTTCTTGCTACGGGATACTATTTCTTCAGCTACTACGGGTACTATGGGTTCTTGCTTTGGTTACCCGCCATCCTCTCTAATGTATTTCATTTAAGTTTAGTTCACACTTTCACTTACACTCTGTATGTGGCCATTTCAGCAATTCTTGGTCGAGTTACCGCCTTTTTCACGGTTGAGAAATTCGGACGGAAGCAATTGTTCTATGTCGGTTTTGGAATTGGCGGCATTATGGCTCTGATTTTTGGAGTACTTCATACGCCTGTGTTGTTGGTATCCGGTGCGGCTTTACTCAGTTTTATATATGAGCAGGGTGTAGCTGGAACTGTCATATATGCACCTGAGCTATTCCCGACAGAAGTTCGTGCGAGTGCGACATCCTGGGCCACAGCGGCAGGGCGTTTAGCAGCAGCTATCAGTCCAATCGTTTTTGGGATCTTTATTTCGACTCATTTTTACTATGGTGTATTCCTCACAATGGCAATTGGCTTTTGGATTGCCGTAGTGCTTGTATGGTCCTTGGGTCCGGAAACCAAAGGCAGATCGCTAGAAGAGCTGGATGCCGAGTAAACCATAGTATTAAACATTAAAACCTATTTATGGAGGAATTACGATGTCAAACAATTGGCTAGCGCGATGCTTGCAAGACTCTGAATTATTCTATTTAAGGCAAGATTTAACATTAAATTTTCTCGTCAAAGTGGGCAACTCACATTTTCTGTGGCGGGTACGAGATGATACGATTCAGTTAAATGATTCATTTACGATAGGAGACGTTTGGTCCTTCACTTTAGTGATACCGGCTGAAGCATGGGTAAAATTCACTTCTAAAAATCCTCCGCCTTTCCACAATACATTGCAAGCCATGATTGCACATGTATCTGGAGTTTATGTTGAAGGTGACCGCTTAGCTTGGGCTCAGTCAGTAACTGCAGTGGAGAGAATTTGTGTCTTGGCTAGGGGGGAGGTGAACCATGCTCCCTATACGAGCCCACGTGAATTTGTTCCTGAAACCATCCAAGGTCATTATGTTAAGACTGCAACGTCAGACGGGGAGTGTATTTTGTATTACGAAGAAGCGGGCTCCGGGCATCCGATTATTTTTCTTCATACAGCGGGCTCTGACTCCAGACAATATAAATATTTGTTAGGTAATCGAGAATTGCAAAAGTATTGGCATATGTATGCGGTTGATATGCCGTATCATGGACGATCTGAACCACCCAATGGCTGGTGGACAAAACCTTACCGACTAACTACCAAAATGTACTCTGATTGGATAGTTTCATTTATGAAGGCAGTTGGCCTGCATGATAAGCACCCCATCATCTCAGGAAGCTCAATGGGCGGTGCTATTGTATTGTATCTTGCTGCCGAATACGGAGACCTATTTAAGGCTGTCATCTCCATCGAGGGGGGATTCGGAACTAGAGGAAGATATGTCACTTGGACAAATCATCCCAAAGTCCATGGAGGGAAGTTTTTGCAATCATGGGTGGCAGGTTTGATGGCGCCAAACAGCCCGGAATACGATCGCAGGTTAACTCTTTGGGAATACTCTCAAGGCGCTCCAGGCGTATACCAAGGGGATACCTACTTTTATAGTCAAGACTGGCCTGAGGTATCAGATTCTATTGGAAAGACAAAATGTCCCTTATGGATATTGACAGGAGAGTATGACTATTCTTGTACACCGGAAATGAGTAAACAGGCTGCCGAGCGAATGGGTGGCCAGTTTATTGAAATGAAAAGCATTGGACATTTCCCGATGTCTGAAAACCCCGAAGTTTTTACGGAATACCTCACTTCGGTCTTGAACGATGTTTCTAAACTTTGAGTTTGTATTGGAGGGTCATATTGATGGGCGCTATAGAAAAATTTGACGCCGGACTTCAAGTCAGGCGTGAGGTTTTAGGAGAGGAATATGTAAATAAATCGTTGTCAGAGGCAACCGAACTTACATTCCCTTTTCAGGAACTGGTTACCGAATATTGTTGGGGTTCAGTGTGGACGAGACCAGGTCTACCGAGGAAAATTCGCAGCTTAATTAATCTCTCGATGTTAACGGCTCTAAATCGTTCGGAGGAATTAAAACTGCACGTACGTGGCGCACTTCGTAATGGGTGTACAAAGGAAGAAATTGTTGAAGTATTTCTTCAGACTGCTATTTATTGCGGTGTGCCAGCTGCGGTGGAAAGTTTCAAGATTGCTAAAGTAGTTTTTGAAGAATTTGAATGAATGTCGAGGGATGGGAATGGATATGGAATACGTTTATTGGGAACGTCGATCTGATCATCCTCAAGTAGCACAGATAGTACTAAATCGAGAAGAGGTATTGAACGCTTTCAATACCGCTATGGCAGAACAATTGATAGAGGTATGCCACGAATTGAGGGAGTTGAAAGACGTTCGTGTCGTGGGTGTACGTTCCTCGAATTCAAAAGCTTTTTGTACCGGTGCAGATCTTAAGGAACGAAATAGTTTAGATGATGATCAATGGCTTGAGCAACATCGAATTTTCCAAAACATGTTTAATAGTCTTGCGAAGCTACCTATGCCAACCATTGCAGTGATTGATGGATATGCGCTAGCTGGTGGGATGGAATTAGCTTTAAATTGCGATTTTTGGATTGTGTCGAATAGATCCATTCTTGGATTGCCTGAAGCCTCTCGTGGGATCATGCCGGGCGGTGGATCAACTCGCCTATTGGCGAAAAGAATCGGAATTCATCGGGCAAAGGAAATTATCTTAACCGGGAGGAAATTCACTGCAGAAGAGATAAATTCAATGGGATTGTGCAACAGACTCGTAGCTCCCGACGAAATTGATCGGGAATTTATAACCCTGGCAGAAACAATCAGCCATAATGCGCCTCTTGCAGTGCAGTTATGTAAGACAGCAATCGACGAACTTTTCACCTTACCAGAAAGAGACGCCCGATTGAGGGAGATTGAATTCTATAACCAATGTATTGCAACGGAGGACAGATATGAGGGGATTAGAGCCTTTAATGAAAAACGAGACCCTCATTTTGTCGGCGCATGACCTTACAAAACCACGATGGATTTATGTGAAAGACGATTTTATTTAGCTACAATTGGGGGTCTGCTAGATGAACGAACTCCACGAGGATTTGCGCAAGGCTGTTCAAAAAATGTGTAGCAAGTTTTCAGATGAATATTGGCGGAAAGTCGATGCAAATCACCAATATCCGGAGGAATTTGTAAACACTTTGACGGATTCCGGTTTTCTGGCTGCGTTGATTCCAGAAGAGTATGGTGGAGCAGGGTATGGAATAACCGAAGCCTCGATCATACTTGAAGAGATCAATCGTTCCGGAGGAAATGCTGGAGCTTGTCATGCCCAAATGTACACCATGGGAACACTGTTGAGACATGGTTCGAAGGTACAGAAAGAAGAGTATCTACCCAAAATAGCTAATGGCAATTTGCGTCTTCAGGCATTCGGTGTTACAGAACCTGACACTGGAACGGATACGACGCAACTAAAGACAACGGCTGAACAAAAAGGTGATCGCTATGTCGTCAATGGTCAAAAAGTGTTTATTTCCCGCTCTCAATTTTCAGACTTGATGATACTTCTTGTTCGGACGACACCCTTAAAGGAGGTACAACGTAGAACTCATGGTTTGTCTGTGTTATTGGTAGACATTAAAAAGTCTTTGGGTAACGGAATGACCATTCGTCCTATTCGGACAATGATGAATCACGCAACGACTGAAATTTATTTTGATAACTTAGAAGTTCCCGTTGACAACCTAATCGGTGAGGAGGGAAAAGGATTTCATTATATCTTGGACGGGATGAATGCTGAACGAATTTTAATTGCAGCGGAATGTATCGGCGACGGTCGTTGGTTTGTGGACAGGGCAACCAAGTACGCCGGTCAAAGGATTGTATTCGGTAGACCGATAGGGCAAAACCAAGGTATTCAATTTCCCATTGCCCGGGCGCATGTAAATGTAGAGGCTGCAGACCTAATGCGTTATCGGGCCGCACAGTTATTTGACGAAGGGAAACCATGTGGCGCCGAGGCTAATATGGCTAAACTGCTTGCTGCAGACGCTTCTTGGGAAGCAGCTAATGTAGCCTTGCAAACCCACGGGGGATTCGGATTTGCAGAAGAGTACGATATAGAGCGGAAATTTAGAGAGACGCGTCTGTATCAAGTCGCTCCGATTTCCACAAACTTGATTTTGTCATTTATCGCTGAACATGTTCTTGGATTACCAAGGTCATATTAATTTTTTAACGGGGGTATGTTTTGTGTCCGTGATACCTGAACGAGTTTTCATTCGGGAAGTAGGACCGCGGGATGGGTTGCAAAATGAATCGAAGATTTTATCCACGGATGATAAAGTGGTTTGGATTGATCAATTAAGTGAAACAGGGTTGGATTACATTGAGGTATCTTCGTTTGTTAGTTCCAAATGGATTCCGCCTTTAGCGGATGCTTTACAAGTATTTCGAAAAATCCGAAGAGTCAAAGGAGTCACCTATGCCGCGTTGGTTCCGAATGTAAAGGGTCTCGAACAAGCATTTAAAGCAGATGTGGATGAGGTGGTCATATTTCTTTCTGCAAGTGAGTCCCACAATCATAAAAATCTCAACCGATCGATCAAGGATTCACTGAACAATTGTAGAGATGTTTGTCAACGTGCGTTATCCGAAGGACTCTCCGTCAGGGCATATATTTCCACCGTGTTTGGTTGCCCTTATGAAGGGCATATACCTTTTGATAAAACGATGGGCATTGCACAAATCTTGTTGGAGGGAGGAGTGCATGAAATTGCTTTTGCTGACACAATCGGGGTGTCCACTCCACGTCAAGTTTCAAAGTTCCTTGATCTAGCGTTAAAATTAGTCAACTCTGATAGAGTGTCTTTACACTTTCACGACACAAGAGGTACAGGATTGGCAAATGTCTTAACCGGTTTAGAGTATGGAGTTTTTAAATTTGATTCTGCCATTGGTGGACTTGGAGGATGCCCATACGCACCAGGCGCCGCAGGAAACATTACTACTGAGGATTTGATTTATATGTTGAAGGGTATGGATATACGAACGGACATTGATTATGAGCCTCTAATGGAGTCAGCCATGTTTATTCGTGATCGATTCGCTGAGAGGCAATTGCCAAGCCATGCGTTACAAAGTACATGTAGTACTTTGTCTTAAGGGGACTGTGTAGAAGATGCCTATTAAGAATTCTGGTTTATCCATTTCACAGGGGTCAGGGAAATTAGAATCAACTATTGTGAAGTTATTAACTAACGGTCAAAAGGTCGTAATTCAAAATAGACAGTCAATAAACATTGAACCATTGATGGAAAAGGTTCGTGATAGTTTATTTGAACTTTCAAATCGGGGAGAAATCGACATAACTCAATATCGGAAATGTTTATCGAATCTTAGGACATCAGAAGAAGTTTATGCTCTATACGAACAGTTCCATTCGGAGACTGTGGTTGTCACCATGAGTGTAGTTGCTATCTTTCAAGAATACAGAAACTAATATCTTTATGATAGGAGGTGTTTGGATGCTCCCGTTAAAAGGTATTACTGTAGTTTCTTTAGAACAGGCTGTCGCAGCCCCTTTTGCCACGCGTCAGCTAGCTGATCTTGGAGCGAGAGTCATTAAAATAGAGCGACCTGGAACAGGTGATTTTGCAAGGAATTATGATAAGACAGTAAAAGGGATGTCAAGTTATTTTGTATGGCTAAATCGTTCTAAAGAATCTTTAACGTTGGATTTGAAGAGTCCTGAAGCAAAACAAATCTTAAGCCTGCTTCTAGAACAAGCGGATGTATTGGTACAGAATCTGGCCCCTGGTTCTGTTGAGAGGTTGGGTTATGGTTGGAAGGATTTAAGAATCAACTATCCCCGACTAATCATGTGCAATATCTCGGGTTATGGAGAGGACGGACCTTACAGAGATAAGAAAGCATATGATCTCCTAATTCAGTGTGAAGGAGGATTAACTTCGATTACCGGAACTGAAGAAACACCTTCGAAAGTCGGAATTTCCATTGCGGATATTTCAGCCGGTATGTATGCCTATACAGGTATTTTGACGGCGTTGTGGACACGCGAGCGTACAGGCAAAGGAACTCGAGTGGATGTGTCGATGCTTGAGGCCTTAGGCGAATGGATGGGGCATCCTTTATATTATGCTACCTTTAGTCAAAGAGAACCAGAGAGAACGGGTCTCAGTCATGCGACAATCTATCCCTACGGCCCGTTTTTGTCTGAGGACAATAAAAAAGTGTTTATCTCTATTCAAAACAATGTGGAGTGGATCAAATTCTGCTCCATTGTTTTAGAGATGTCGTCATTAGCCAATGATGTTTGTTTCCAGGATAACTCACTACGGGTAAAGAACAGGGCTCAACTGCAATCGATTATTGAAAGTGTATTTAATAATCTTACATTTGAAGAAATTCTGAAGCGGCTAGAAGTGGCGCAAATTGCCAATGCTCAAATGAAAACAGTACGGGAGTTTGCCGAACATCCTCAATTAAAGGCACGAGATCGTTGGCGTACTGTAGATTCACCGGTCGGCTTATTGCCGACATTAATTCCACCTGCTCAATTGGAAGGAATGGACTATATGCTGAAACCGATTCCAACCTTAGGCGGGGATACCATATCGATTCTACAGGAGCTTGGATTTTCTTTGGATACCATTGAACAGTGGCGTTCAGAGAGTATTATTTAATCCAGTCAGAAGTATGAAACGAAAGCAATTGAGTTAATTCGCTTGACTTCGAGTGAACTTTAACAAATACAATACGGGCATCCGTCATTCTATTGCTAGGGAGAGATGCATATGCTAAACACCCGCTTGATCGTGACCAGATATGGAGGACCGGAAGTCCTTGAAGTGGTACAGGAACCCTTACGCTCGCCAGACAAAGGGGAGATTCGGGTTAAGGTACAGAGTGCGGGGGTAGCCCTGGCGGATATCATGCGAAGAGAGGGCAAGTATCCTTCGTCTCCGACTCCTCCATTTACACCTGGATACGACGTAGTAGGCGTTGTGGATGAATTGGGGGAAGGGGTAGAGCAATATTCTCTAGGGGAAAAAGTGGCGGTCTTTTTTAACGGTACGGGTGGCTACGCAGAGTATGTATATGCGAAATTGGATGAACTCGTCCATATTCCGGCGCGTATTGATGCCGTGTCCGCAGTTGCGGTAATCCTAAATTACGTGACCGCTTATCAAATGCTTCACCGCATTGCGAAGGTATCTCCGGATGAAATCATTCTCGTCCATGGAGCAAGCGGAGGGGTGGGTAGCGCGTTATTGGAACTCGGGAGTCTCTCGAAGTTGAAAATGTTTGGTACGGCTTCTTCAGCCAAACATTCCATAGTTTCAAGTTTTGGTGCAATTCCCATTGATTATCGTAAGGAAGATTTTGTAGATATTCTCCTTGTCCAGGCTCCCGATGGCATAGATGCCGTGTTTGATTCGATCGGGGGACAGAACTATGAACGTTCACTTCAAACCTTAAGCAAGACTGGACGATTCGTGGGTTATGGCTATACCTCGATTCTTGAACAGGGTGAAGCAAATGATTGGGCGGCAGCCTGGAAAAACCTATCGAACAGACGAATAACGGATAGAGGTAATCCCATTTATCTCTACAGCGTAACTTCTCTGAAAAAAGAACGGTTGGATTGGTTTCAGGAGGATGTTCAGTATCTCCTATCCTTGTTAGAGAAAGGGAAAATTAATCCGTTGATTTCCCATCGCATTCCTTTGCGGGAAGCTGCGCGGGCACAAGAATTACTTGAACAGTCTTTAGCCGTCGGAAAGGTTGTTCTTGTTAATGATTGACGAGAGATTGTGTTGTAATAAGGTAACCGGAGTCCGAAAACTCGTTGACTATCTGCCAAAAGAATATGTTGTAATTGGAGTACATTTACGAAAAATGAGGGGGAGAACACCATGTTGAAGAGAAAGAAAATATCGGTGATTGGCGCTGGTTTCACAGGTGCCACGACGGCGCTTATGTTGGCCATGAAGGAACTTGGGGATGTCGTTCTGCTGGATATTCCACAACTGGAGAATTCGACTAAAGGTAAGGCGCTGGACATGGCGGAAGCCATGCCGATCATCGGTAAGGATTCATCTATAATCGGAACGTCCAGCTACGAGGATACGGCCGACTCGGATCTTATCATCGTCACGGCAGGAATCGCTCGTAAACCCGGGATGAGCCGCGATGATCTCGTCAACACCAACGCTGGCATCGTGAAGGCTGTTTCGGAGCAAGTGGCGAAGTTCTCTCCCGGTTCGGTTGTCATCATCCTCAGCAATCCGGTGGACGCAATGACACATGTCGCTTACCATGCGACCGGTTTTCCGAAAAACCGTATCATAGGTCAAGCAGGTGTGCTCGATACGGCACGGTTTCGTAGTTTTGTGGCCGAGGAACTCACGGTCTCGGTGGAAGATGTGTTCGGGTTTGTTTTGGGTGTCCACGGAGATGACATGGTGCCGCTCGTCCGTTACTCGAATGTCGGCGGAATTCCACTAGAGAGATTGCTGCCCAAGGAGCGGATCGACCAGATTGTCGAACGCGCCCGTAGAGGCGGTGGCGAGATTGTGAGTTTGCTTGGCAACGGCAGTGCGTATTATGCACCGGCCGCATCTTTGGCACAGATGGTGGAAGCGATTCTGAAAGACAAGCGCCGATTGCTACCGTCCATTGCGTACCTCGAAGGGGAGTTTGGTTACCACGACCTATTCTTGGGCGTACCGACCATTCTCGGCGGCAATGGCATCGAAAAGATTGTTGAGCTTGATCTCCTGCCCGAGGAGAAAGCTGCACTCGACAAGTCGGCCGACTCTGTCCGTACGGTCTCAAACATCGCCCTCGGCCGCTAACATAACAGGGTGTACTCTCGAATGGGAGTTGTAGCCATATCTAAAGTTAGCCAAGAGGGTGTTGTTCTGTGTTGTTCATCGCGGGGTGGAATCTGAAGGCAGCTGGAGGCAAACTCTTGACACAAGGTACGACACGGGAGAACGGGTGCTGCGTAATTTGTGTTGCTCGGAGACCATTGGTGGCCGAAACCACATACCGGGGGATGCCGCCTAACCCCCGGTAAGTGTCGTTACGTCGATCACAGGTGTGGCGGGTTGTCGGTAGAGCGATTCCGCCATTGGCGGTGAGAACATCGCCGTCAAAGGTCCTGAGCACCCACAACGAGTATTAGACTATTCGAACCGACACTTTCCACACATCGTTTTCACGTTGGAGGACAGGTCTTAGTCTATCCATACCAGGTTTACCAGTTGCACGCCACTCTTCAATCCATTCCAGGAGAATCCCCGTTGCATGTTCGTTGCCTGCCTGTGCGTACCCTTTTCCGAACAACGATAGTACCGACAATCCATCTGCATCACTGTAACCAAGACTTAACCCCATCGACTGTGTATATATAATTGTAATACCATGTGGACGTTTAGCTAGGAGAAATGCCCGATAATCCCATGGATTTTCGTCAGGAAGTAATAAAAGGTTCCCCTGAACGGAGATTCCTTCAAGTAAATGCGTAAACCTTCGAACAGACGATTCCGATTGTCGTGCCCATTCGGTACTTCCCCAAGTAATCGGTATTTCGTTTTTTGTGATGATTACGTCGGCTAAAGGCTTCAATGGTAGCGGTTCACTTGACATCGGTATGAAGGAGCCGACGATCACTTTTTCACCTGCCAGCATTTGCTCTTTCTCCATGCGAACTTTGACGACAAGCGTGCTTCCCTCAATTGGCAATAGTTTTATTGGCAAAATCATAATTGCATCTTCCATCGCTTGGTTACACCAAGCAACGGGAATATGATCCGCTGTACACCAAGCGACAATACGGTTGAAGGAAGGGTCACCACTATACCCGTTTCGACCATCACTGACAAAAGCATTCACATTGCTCAAACCTTGCTGTGCGAACAGTCGTTGAGCGCGATCAATCAAGTAATTTTCAATGTCCAGTGATACTACACTGCCTTGGTCACCCACTAGAGTCGCCAGTAGGGCGGTACTATACCCAGAACCAGTTCCAATTTCCAAAACTGAATCACCTTCATTGATATCTAACAATCGCAACATGTCGTAGATCAGTTCTGGTTTCGTTGTTTGCGGAATTGGTTTTCCGTCGGGCTGTAATACAAACGAATCCATGTTCACTCTTTCAATAGCTGAGGTGAGCCGATCCAGTTTCACTCTCAACACCTTTCCTCCCGTTAGAGCAGTAAATAAGTGATACCAGAATTTAGATCTCCCTAGTGAAGAATTCCCATCCCTCCTTGTCGCGACATCGCTTGTGATCCCTCGGGTCGGGCATAGATCGGACTTACTGCGGCGTCCTGATTTGCCTGCATCGCGATCTTGAGCACATAAGGGAAATGCGCGCGCCAAATCGGCAATGACCTCTTGTTCCGTCGTCCCTGTTGCCACGATATCATCGATTTCTTGGAGCGTTCCCACGTAATCTCCATGTTCGTCCTGCCGGATGTTGGCTGGATTCATCGGAATACGCGCACTTGTTACCTCGGCGCTATCTGGTATCTCTCTCGATAACGGCTCGTAAGTTTCGCTCGTTGAGCCCATGTTGCGCAAACTGGAATGCAATGCCTGTTTGCGTCTGTATCCGATCCACAACTTGCCCCAGGTGATAACTCGTGTGTTCGATGAGATGGTAAATTCTATGTATGTCAACTTCTTTCGACGTATCCTCTAAGAACTCTTGAATAGTTCTTTGCCAAACAGAAAATGCTTTCTCCACTTTTTGAAATAGTTCCTTAGAAGACATTGCCAAATCAGGGAAATAGTCTTCGATCCCGCCCATGGACACGTTTCCTGCTTGCTGATACTCAGCGGCATGACGGTCGACCTGCTCGCAAACATGCAACAGTATTCCGCCGACTGAATTCGCTTGATTAACTTCATGTTCCCACAACTGTTGTGCGTTTAAGGCATCCATGCACTGTCGAATCTTTGGAAGATGATGATCGATCATGCGATGTATAGAGATACGTACGAACAAGTCCATTGTCGCGTCAATCAACGCTCCAGACCCCCATTTCGTCTGATAAAATATCGTGAGCGCCTACAGCTTGTAACGTTGATTGAACGAATTCAGGTACGCCTTGAAGGATTTCACATCCGTGTACACATGCGTATTAAACCCCAACTGATCCGCGACCAATGTGTTGCGCTCCTTGTCATCAATAAAGAGAATCTCTTGCGGAAGGACTCCCAACCTATTTGCGGCCATCCGGTATATCGCTTCATCCGGCTTCGCCATATGCACATGATGGGAATTGATTACTGTTTCAAATAAATCATAGAAATGAAAATGTTTCAACCTGCGTTCGAGATCAGCTCCTGCATTCGAAAGTGCAGCGACACGGTATTGGGCCCTCAGCGTCTGAACCAAGCCTACAAGTTCTTCATCGACCTCATCGACCAGATCCATTTCGTCTCGGAGGGACGCAGGGGTTCCACTGAAGGTATCGGGCAGTCGGAACACCACTGTGGACCAGAAGTCATCTTCGACCATATCGCCACATTTGTACCCATCCCACAGGCCGTTGGCAAAGATGGCAGAAGTCAGCACCTCCGGCGAGATTCCAAAATTGTCCGCGAGTGACCTGTATCGTTTTTCCGACCTCAACAGGAAAACGCCATGGATGTCAAACAGCAGTGTCGCGATCATGACACCATCGCCTTCGTCGGTTCTCCAGCCCACTGGCGGCACTCCCTCGTAACGAATATCGGCGTCGTTGGTATACCTGTCGGGGGCACATTCTTGGCTGGTCAAACAGGACCGTGGAGAATGCGCATTTGCACCCTTTAGTCCGACAAGCGTCCGGCGTTACTATCCTTACAAATGACCTCTAAAAACACAATGTGCCGCTACATCCCGAGTCTGCTCAACTCGTGGCTTTTATACCCGATACTACAATAGACACTCCTGCTTCCCAGTCATACGCTGCGTGATTGCTCAACCAATCGAAGCGAGCATCGGTAAGCGTGATTAGTTCATCAAACTCTTCATGACTGATGCCAGTTTGACAGGTCTCCCGCAATTCTTCAAGCCATTCCTTTTGTGACTGATATTCTGCCTCCCTCATTCGCTGCCGCTGTTCAAGCGGAACACGCGCATCATCCGGCGCAGTTCCATATCCCCACGCACTAAAGCGAATCCTTGTCACGCCGAGCTTACCTAGCAATCCAAACACTGATTGCGGAGACCAGCGTCTACTGCCCACGCCTGAATCGGGATAGAGATCTGATTGGCTTTGGTCTTGGCTCTCTGAATAAATTCTTCGTCCAAGTCTATACCAGTAACCGTTCCTGGTGCGATTCCTTCGGCTAGATAAGACGCCATCGTATCCGGACCACAGCCTACCTCAAGGACTGTCATTCCAGGAGTCAGCCCAAAATAATTTAGTAGAATAGGGCGCATCTCTGGACGGAAGCGAACGAAGCGGGATTGTTCCAAGGTCTTGGCAGATTGAATGTGTGACCAGCGAAATTTTTCTGTTCTCACGTTATCCCTCCGAGAATTCGCTCGGTACCTTTTAAAGCCCATAGTGGAAACAGGTGAGAAATACAATAGCTCCGATTGCGCTACGCCCCCTTTAATCCATTTAGAATTCAAGAGTTCGTCATTGTTTGTTGGACAACGCAAACTTCCTTATTTGGTCGGATTTACAGTGGATTCTAATGGTTCATTTTCGACTTCTAAGATGTACTCTTTATACACGTGTTCTCTTCCTCCATTTTTCTCATACCAGTCTTGAATACGTTTGTTGTGCGCCTCGTCGCTTCTCACCTTGGATTCAATGTCTATATAGTCCTGATAACTGTCATATTCTCAAATAGCAAAAATCTCTGTGGTATTATCGTCATTCGCCTTCATCCACCGACCTACTAAACGAGCCCCGTGTTTGATCTGGTTAGGCAGGTTTGTGTTATTGAAATGAACATTGAAAATCTCGACAAAACCACTTTTTACGACATAAAACTTCCGTCTATAAAACATAAGCACTCCTCCTAAATCAATTGAGTCATCGGATTATTTTGCTGTATATTACTGTCAGCTAATCCAGATATCCGACGAGCACCACGCATAAACGTACAACATCGCCGTGTCGTTTATGCCCCGCTTGCACAATATTTATCCAGGTTACAGTGAACGATTTCGTGAGTCGAATACCTGAACGGGTCCTGTCCAGCGCTCTCCCTCCAATATCATCTCCTTGTATGACCCACCTGTATAGGCGTGGATTACTCGTTTCCAAAATTGATTGGCAGGAGTATTCGCGGCGGTTTGTCGGATTTCCCACGGACCTGGGAATCGATCAAAAATGGTGAAGGCGGACTCCCTTCCCAATCCCTTTCGTCTGAATTTCCTCATGATGAAGAAATCTCCGATTATATTCGTTTCCAGCGCATCGCTCACTTTTACGAACTCCTTGGGAACATCCAGCGCTACAAGGGCGAAACCAGCCAATTCCCCGTCAGTTTTTATAAATAGTGGACGACGATACTCTTCAGTCCATTGATGATCCAAATACTTATAGAGATAGACGCCATGGCTCGTCAACACGTGTCCATCAAACTCACTCGAATCGTACCTGTAGAATTGGATAAGATTGTACAGCACTGTCTTGTCCTCATATTCGATAGGTGTTAGCTCTAGCATCTGGCGATGTTCCCTCCGTGGCCATGCCGCTTCCAAGAAACCTTTCTTCAACATCACTGCTCGATTGCGCCGCAACTGTCTGTTCCCATTCTACTGCATTCTTGCAGCCGTTAGCAGAAGAAGAATGTTTACATTAAAGGTGCTTCTCTAAAATTATTTTTGGTTCTCCATTTTCGTCAGTGTACGTTCCGACTACATCGAACCCAAGACGTAAATTCAAAATGAGCATACTACGCCACTTGTTCTTAGTCTGGGTACGAAC
>JAJZCB010000128.1 GCA_021846285.1 Bacillota bacterium | reverse complement strand
GGATGCTGATCGGCGATGGCGCCATGGCTACACAACTCTATCAGATGGGAGTTCCGGTCGGAGTTTGTTACGAGGAACTGAACATCTCCAGGGCAGAGATTGTTGCGCGTGTGCATCGGTCTTATTATGACGCGGGGGCGCGTTTGATTGAAACGAACACATTTGGCGCTCACAGCGCGGGGTTGGCGCGGTATGGCCTTGAAGACCGGATGGCGGACATCAATCGCGCGGCCGTGCGTGTCGCTCGCGATGCAGTGGGCGCGGATGCCTTCATCGCAGCCACCGTTGGCTCAGTAACCGGCGTAAGGCGCAACTTTGCGCCCCCTGTCGATCTGGAACATGCATACAATGAACAAGTCGCCGCGCTCCTCGAAGAGGGGCCGGATGCGGTGCTGCTGGAAACGTTCCTTGACCTGGAGGAATTGCTTCTGGCAGTCGATGTGGTGCGTAGGCTTAGCGACCTGCCGGTAATCGCGCAACTCGCGCCGCTCGATCTGGCGGTGACGCGAGACGGTCATCGACTGCAGGACGCGTTTGAGACGCTGCTCGCTGCGGGGGCGTCAGTGGTAGGGCTGAACTGTCGCTTTGGTCCAGCGGATATGCAGCGCGCTTTGCGCGCCGTCGCCTTTAACCCTGATGCGATCGTCTCCATCTTTCCGAACGCAGGATTGTTAAGCATGACAGACGGTCACTACCATTACCCTTCAGAACCCGCGTACTTCGCCTCGGCGGCGGTTGAATTTCATGCACTTGGCGTACGAATCATAGGGGGCTGTTGTGGAACTTCGCCTGAGCACATCCGCGCCATGGCAGAGGCTGTCTCCCAGCTTCCCCCACAAACGCCCGGCACCGTCGCCAACGCTGTGGAAACGGTCAGGCCCGGGCATCAGGTAGAGGTTGCGAACGTAACCGCGCCTGCGCATCGGCATGATAGGGCCGATAGGCATGATGCAAGGCGCACTCTCGCTTTGGAACCCGCGCAGGACGGGGGAGCGTCTGTACAGCAGATGCTTGTGCACGAGAAAGTTCTGCGGGAACACACCGTCATCGTAGAACTGGATCCGCCGAAGGACCTGGCCGCAGGCGCGTTTCTAAGCGGGGCGCAGGCTCTTCAGGAGGCTGGCGCTGACGCCGTGACACTGGCGGACAACTCGCTGGCGATCACACGCATGAGCAACGTCGCTCTTGGGGCGCTGATGAAACAGCGCGGCGTGGAGCCGCTCCTGCACATCTCATGCCGTGACCGAAATCTGATCGGGCAGCAGTCTCATCTGATGGGGTTGCATGCGCTCGGAATCAGACAGGTGCTGGTGATTACAGGGGACCCCTCCCGATTCGGCGATCTACCGGGAGCTACGTCCGTGTTTGACGTATCGTCTTTTGACATGATTCGCATGGTCAAGCAATTGAACGCCGGTCTCGCGTTTTCTGGCCGTCAGCTCTCTGAAGCATCCTCCTTTGTCGTGGGCGCCGCCTTCAATCCTAATGTGCGGCACTTTGACAAAGCCATTCGCAGGCTGGAGAGAAAGGTTGAAGCCGGGGCCGACTTCATCATGACGCAACCAGTTTTTGACCCGAGATTCTTTGAAGTGCTCAAAGAGGCCACAAAACATCTGCCTGTGCCTCTTTTTGTGGGAATCATGCCCCTGCTGAGCCATCGCAACGCAGAGTTCCTGCACAATGAGGTTCCGGGCATTTCGTTATCTTCCGAGGTGCGAACGCGCATGACGCAATACGAAGGTCGACGCGCTCGCGACGAAGGCCTGGCGATCGCCAGGGAGTTGCTGGATGCCGCCATGCCCCACTTTAACGGAATCTATCTGATCACTCCGCTGTTACGGTACGAGATGACAGTCGCTCTGACGCGGCACGTTAAGGAACACGCGCAGAAGCACGGGCGCGCCAGATAGAGACTCTCATGTCTGAGTATTGCGAAGCAAAATCTCACCGCTTGCGCGCCACCAACAACCGGGATGAAAAACCCGCTTGGCCGGAATCGTATGCTGCGCCGAGGCGAGTTCGGCGCAGCCGTGTCTGAGAAGCGGCGCAGCATACGATTCCGGCGGGCAGAGACGATCGATTTTCCGGGCTAGATTGTGGTGGCGCTGCGCGTCACCATCAGCGGAATGAAAATGGCGCCGCGAAGTCTTTCACGGATGCAAGGCCAGCTCGGGTCGGAGTCGTATATTGCGCCCGTCGCGAGTTTAGCGACAGCGCTGTCTGAGCAGGGGCGCAATATACGACTCCGACCGGCACAGACCATCGATTTTTCGGGGTAGATACATCGAGGATTGTGAAATGCCTGCCGTGAAAAGAGCAGACACTTATTTTTCGCAATCTGTTGTATAATAGCGATAGCCATCCGAAGGCGAGGGGGATCATGGCGACAAAACACAATCAGATACTGGAACACATCGAAAATTTGTCGATCGGCCACAAGATATCAGTGCGTCAGGTTGCGAAACAACTCGCTGTCAGCGAAGGAACAGCTTATCGCGCCATCAAGGAAGCGGAAGGTCAGGGTCTGGTCACGACCATTGAGCGCGTAGGAACAGTGCGTATCGAGAAGAAACAGCGACGCGATATCGATCGTCTAACCTTTGCGGAAGTCGTGAACATCGTGGATGGAAGTGTGCTCGGCGGTCGCTCGGGGTTGCATAAGACTCTGCAAAAATTTGTCATCGCCGCGATGGAGATCGGGGCAATGGTCAAATATGTCGATCCCGGTTCACTTGTCATCGTCGGAAATCGCGAAGCGGTTCATTTGGCGTCCCTGGAACATGGGTCGGCCGTTCTCATCACCGGCGGGTTCACGACCAATGGATCGGTGATCGACCTCGCGGACCGACTTGCGCTGCCGATCATCTCATCGGCGTACGACACATTTTCTGTAGCGTCGCTCATCAACCGCGCGATTTATGACCGTCTGATCAAGAAGGAGATTCTTTTGGTTGAGGATTTGCTGGGCAAGGAGCAGCCCAGTGTACTGTATAGTTCGAGCACTGTTCACGACTATCGCGCACTCGTCGACGCCACTGGCCATTCCCGCTTTCCGGTTTTGCAGGAAGACGGCCGACTTGCAGGCGTTGTGGCGGCTAAAGATGTGTATGGACAACCGTCTGACGTGCCGATTGATCGCGTGATGACCAGGCAGCCAATCTCCGTAACGCCCAAGACATCCGTGTCATCGGCCGCCCATATGATGGTCTGGGAAGGCCTCGAGTTGCTGCCAGTCATCGACTTCAAACGTCTCGTCGGCGTCATCAGTCGGCAGGATGTGATTAAGGCGCTGCAGTACAATCAAAAGCAGCCGCAGGTGGGCGATACGATCGAGGACATCGTGTTGGCGCGCTTCGCTTCGGCCATTGAGGATAAGACTGTACACTTGACGGGCGAAGTGACCCCTCAGATGTCAACGCCTCATGGAGGCCTTTCCACGGGAGCGTTTATGACTGTGATCACTGAGGCGGCAGTGCAGGCGATGAGGAAAATTCGCGACGCTAACGTCCTGATCGAAAATTGCACGCTGTACTTCCTGAAACCGGTTCAGATCGACCAGCGGATTGAGGCGCGCGCGCGCGTGATCGACTCTGGCCGCAAGGTGGGAAAAATCGATGTCGAGGTGTATCGCGGGCAAGAGCTGATCGGGAAAGCGCTGGTCACGATCCAGGTCCTGGAGCGATAATAGAGGCGGGACTAGCGAAGTGAGGTGTGGGGCGAGTGGATGCGGCAGGAGGGCCGACCTCTGTCCTGGTGGTTGAAGATGAGCGCAGAATTGCCCGTATTATTGAATTGGAACTCGTGCATGAGGGTTTTGCCGTGGTTCTGGCGACAGATGGGGTCACAGGACTGCGCATGGCACTGGAGCAAGAGTTTGGAGTCATTATTTTGGATCTGATGCTGCCGGAACTCAGCGGTCTGGAAGTATGCAAACGGGTGCGCGTACAAAAGCGGACTCCCATCATCATCCTCACTGCCCGCGACACAACGGGAGACAAGGTAGCCGGGCTGGATGCGGGAGCGGATGACTATGTGACAAAACCCTTTGCGACAGAAGAACTGCTCGCTCGTGTGCGCGCTGCGATCAGACGCGGCGAAACGCGGGCTGAGGAACTCACCTGTGGGAACCTGACTGTATTTCCCGCGGCGCGTCGCGCAACGCGGGCGGGAGTGCAACTGGAACTCACGGCGCGCGAATTCGATTTGTTGCACTTTCTGATGGAGCATACCGACAAAGTGCTGTCGCGCGACGTGATTTTGCGTCGGGTCTGGGGCTATGACTTTGAAGGAGAGACCAATGTAGTGGACGTATACATCCGCTATCTGCGTATGAAGGTGGACGAGCCATTTGGTTACCCTCTCATTCACACGATACGAGGCGTCGGCTACGTCTTGCGGCGATCATGAAACTGACGATCACGACACGGTTTGTTGCGCTCTCGACGATCGTTGTGGCCATCATTTTCCTGCTCTTCAACACGTTTGTGTATCTTGAATTCATGAATGTCACCATTGAAAACGAGAAACAGATCGTGCTCAGTCGACTGTCAGACGTTGTGCGCCGCATTGACGGGAGCACGGCGGCGCAGGCGATTGCCGATGTCAAGCGAATCGTTCCGGATCCCCACCAGATGGTGCGTCTGCTGTCTCCGAAGGGTACGGTCGTGACCGCGTCGGACGCCTATTTTTTGCCCGGCTGGATTCCCAAAGGCCTCGGCTATACCACCGATTTGGGGCACGGCGTCCTGCTGTTTCAGTATGAAACCCAGCGAATCCTCATGGCAAGCGCCCAGTTGCAACTGCGCGGCGGACCGATGACGCTGGAATGGCTGGAAAATGTGGAGTCGCTTGACCACAGCATCGCATTCGTGTTTTATCTTCTGCTCACGGGTTCGATCGGTGGATTGGTGCTGGCGGCAGTCGCCAGTTATTTCCTCGCGCGCTATTCATTGTTGCCGATTCGGGAGATGATCGCGACGGCGCGGGCGATTACGCCGGGGGATCTGAGCAGTCGCATCGAAGTGCCGAAGCGCAAGGATGAACTCACGGAACTCGCCCATACATACAACGCCATGCTTGATCGGATTTTTAGGGCGTTCAGCCGTGAGCGGCAGTTTGTGGCGGATGCATCGCACGAACTTCGTACACCACTTTCGGTTTTGGAGGGGTATGTGCACTTGTTGCGCCGTTGGGGTTGGGAGGACAAGGCGGTGCGCCAGGAAGCCGTTGCGGCTATTGAAGAAGAGATTCGCCATCTGCGGGAGATGACAAACCAACTTCTGGCTCTGGCGGCGATCGATCGGGATGCATTGGAAGAAGCGGGCGTGGTGTCCGCGTCCGAGATCGCGTTGCGCGTGGTCCGCAAATGGAAACGCCTGTATCCGGGTTACACATGGGCGCTGCAAATGGACCATGCCGGCGTAACGCGCGTGCGCATTACAGAGGTGCGACTGGAGCAGGTATTTCGCGCGCTGCTGGATAACGCCCGAAAATACACGCGGTCGGGAGACGCAATCAGCGTCGAAGTGACGCGCGCTGACGATACGGTGCGCATCGTGATTCAGGACTCCGGGGAAGGCATTCCGGCAGAAGACCTGCCACATGTCACGGAACGATTCTACCGCGTTGACAAGGCGCGCAGTCGCCAGGAAGGCGGCATTGGTCTGGGACTTGCCATTTGTCGTGAGATCGTGGAGCGATTTCACGGTCGTCTGGTCATCTCAACTCCCAGCCAGGGCGGAACCAGAGTCGAGGTCACCCTGCCTGGCTGCGATGGGGAAGGGGAATCGGATGGATGAGCGAAGTAGTTCATCTGCGCGCCTATAGCGAATACAGTCTGCTTTACAGCGCCGCTCGAGTGTCGGAACTGGCGGCTGCCGCTGTGACCGACGGCATGCGGGCCCTCGGTATTGTTCACCGGGGGGGAATGTTCGGGGCCATCGCTTGCCACCGGATCCTTCAGAAAGCTCAATTAACATCCTTGATGGCATACGAAACGACCATTTCAGGCGATCGTTCACATAAAACCATGCGACAGTCGCAGTCGGCCGTGCTCTGTTTCGCTGATTCCGTCGCTGGCTACGGCGCCTTGACCGAATTGGCGACTCTTGCCGCGCAGTCAGGCGATCTGGACGCCGTCTGCAATACATGGGATGAAGTCGTCGCTCACGCGCAAGGGCTGCTTTGCCTGGTAGGCGCTGTGACAGGTCCCCTTGGGCAAGCCGCGCGGACGTCGGACAGGGCGCTGGCCGTTCGGGTGCTGAACCGTCTGACGGAAGTCTTTGGCACTGATCGCGTGTACATAGAACTGCAGAGTCAGGGCCTTCCTGAAGATCGCGCACGCAATCAGTGGCTCGCCGGAGTGGCGCAGAGTGTGCGCCTGCCCGTGGCGGCCACGACCGCGATCCGTCACATACAGCCGCAGGATGTACGGTTACTGGATGTGCTTGAAGGCATTCACGCCGGACAGGATCTTGAAACAGCGGCGATCGAACGGGCGGGTGTCAGTTTCCACTTTCGCACGCAAGAGGAGATGCGCCGCCTGTTTGGGGACTTTCCCGCCGCACTTGCGGCCACCACGGAGATCGCCCAGAGGGCGTCGTTTGTCTTGCCGCTCAACCAGCGCAGCATGCCCAGCTTTCCTCTCCCCGCTGACAGGTCGGAGGATGATATGCTGAGGGGACTCGCCACACGCGGATTGACCCTGCGTAACCTGGCGGACCGCGCAGACTATGTCGCGCGACTAGAGCATGAGTTGACCGTGATCCGGCAAATGGGTTTCTCGGGCTACTTTCTGATCGTCTGGGATTTCATGCGGCATGCGCATGAACAGGGAATTTCCACGGGCCCCGGACGCGGCTCGGCAGCGGGCAGTCTTGTCTCCTATGTATTGGATATCACCGATGTGGATCCCCTGGCGTATGATCTGCTGTTTGAACGCTTCCTCAATCCCGAGCGGGTGTCTTGGCCGGATATTGACATCGACTTTGAAACGGAGCGACGCTATGAGGTCATCGCCTATGTGGCGCGCAAATACGGCGGCGACAGAGTCGCGCAAATCGGCACTCTCGGCACGTTCGCCGCCCGCGCGGCCATTCGCGATGTGGCGCGGGTGCTAAAGACGCCAAGCTCGGACATCGAGAGCTTCGTGCGGCGCATCCCCGCAACGCCCGGCGTCACGATTGAATCGGCGCTGCAGGGCGACAGCGGTCTGCGCGGCGAACTGGAGAAATCGCCCGCTTTGCGCCGCGTGGTCGATCTGGCAGTCAGAATCGAGGGACTGCCAAGGCACGCCTCGGTCCATGCGGCCGGCGTGGTGATCAGTCACAGGCCGTTGGCCCAGTTTGTACCACTCATGCAGGGAATCGAGAGCATCCCGGTGACGCAGTACGGGATGGACGATATTGCCGCGCTTGGCTTGCTGAAAATGGACTTTCTGGGACTGCGGACACTAACCCTGTGTGACCGCACAAAAGCGTATGTGGAGCGCATGCGCGGGGAACACATCGCCTATGAAACGCTGACGATTGACGAGCGTACAGCGCAGCTTCTGGCGGACGGCGACACGGACGGCTGTTTTCAACTGGAGTCGGTCGGCGTCAGGCAGGTGTTGCGGGAATTGAGGCCCACCACGCTGGAGGACCTGATCGCTGTGATCTCCCTGTATCGCCCTGGTCCGATGGATCAGATCGGAGCCTTCATCGACGCGCGCCGCGGCCGCAAACCCATTGTTTACGAAGTGCCCGCACTTGAGCCTATATTGCGTCCGACCTATGGCATACTCATCTACCAGGAACAGATCATGCAGATTGCATCGGTCATGGCGGGCTTTTCCCTGGGAGAGGCGGATGTCTTGCGTCGCGCCGTGGGGAAAAAGCAGCGCGATGTCATGGATCAGGCCAGACATTCCTTTGTCAGGGGATGCGCCTCTCGTGGTCACGACGATCACGTAGCGAATCAGGTCTATGATTTGATCGTACGGTTTGCCGATTATGGATTTCCCCGGTCGCACGCGGCAGCGTACGCCGTTCTGGCCTATCGAACGGCTTATTTGAAGGCCAACTATCGACCGGAATTCATGGCGGCTCTCATTTCCGACGTTGTATCGCGTCCGGAGAAAGTCGCTCAGTACGCACAGTCATGCAGACGCAACGGCATACCTGTATTGCCGCCGGACCTCAATAAAAGCGCAGGCGACTGCCTGCCAGAGGCGCTGTCGGAAGGTCGGATCGCTGTACGGTTGGGCCTCTTTGCCGTGAAAAATGTGGGCGTGACCGCCGTTGCGCAGATCATGGCCGAGCGTGTCGCGGGCGGACCGTTCTCTAGTGCGCAGGATGTGCAAGACCGTCTGGATTCGCGGGCCGTTTCCAGGCGGGTGCTGGAGAGTCTGGTGACTGCGGGTGCGTTCGACGGCTTCGGTCGCGCTCGAAAAACCTTGCTGATCGATCTGCAGACGCCTGCGCGGCATGCCAGATCCGCACAGGCGGGTCGGCAGTTGTCACTTCTGGAAGCGCCCGAGGGTGATGAGAGTAACGGGGGCCAGACAGTGAGTTCGCGCAAGGCGGATCGGCAGGAGCGCGATGATCCGCGCCAGATCGCAGAATGGGAGAAAGACCT
>JAJZCB010000127.1 GCA_021846285.1 Bacillota bacterium | reverse complement strand
GGATCAAGCTCAGGCACGCGCGCAAGTACGCCTTTAAGAATCATGGCGGCAAGTTCGTCCGCCCTGGTTTGGCGCAGATTGCCGCGCCCGGCCTTGCCTACAGCGCTGCGCGCACCCGCCACAATCACGGCTTCTCTCATTGGTATTCCCTCCTGGTTCTCTTGTCTTGTAACGCCGTCCTCAATTGCGCAACGGTTTCCCTGTTTGCAGCATGTGCTGCATGCGCGCCTGTGTTTTGGATTCCCCGCAAAGCGACAGGAACGCTTCGCGCTCCAAATCCAGGAGATACTGTTCGCTTACCAGCGATCCTCCTGCCGCGGTTCCCCCTGTCAGAACGCGAATGACCTGCTTGGCGATTTTCACGTCGTGCTCAGAGATATACCCGCTCTTTTGCATCCCGAAGACACCCATTTTGAGGAGAGCGGCGCCGCCTTCTCCAACTACCGGTATACGTTGTTGCGATGGGGGAACGAATGACTTTGCCAGTTTCAAAGCGAATGTTTTCCCGTCTGCGAGCAGTTGGTCGCGATTTACAGAAATGCCGTCACGCTGGCGAGCATAACCCAAACTCTGCGCATCCCTGGCGCTGGAAGAGACTTTAGCCAGGGCAATCAGTTCAAAGGCATTCTGAACCAGAGGCATCGGAGACAGGTCGCTGTTTTTTGGCAACTGCTCCATCATGCGAATCAGCACTTCCTTGTTGCCGCCGCCTCCCGGCAAGAGCCCAACGCCCACTTCCACCAATCCACAGTAAGTCTCGGCAGCCATTTGCATGTGCTGACCGGCCATGGCGATTTCCGCTCCTCCGCCAAGAGTCAAACCGTACGGTGCAACCACGACTGGTTTTTTCAGATACTTGAGTCTCATGTTGGCATTTTGGAACTGTCTGATAGCCAGATCAATCTCATCCCAATTTTCATCCTGCGCTTCCATCAGCATCATCATGAGATTGGCGCCCACCGAGAAATTGACTGCGGCGCTACCTACGACGAGAGCCTCAAAGTTATGCTCCACCTCGTCGGCAGCCTTCATCATCATACTGACTATATCCGTACCGATGGCCTGCTTCGGGGAGTGAAATTCGAGACAGGCGACGCCATCGCCGATATCGATCAGACTCGCGCCCTTATTGCCCATGATGAGCTTTCCCTGATTCTTCAGCGCTGTCAGATCGATGATCCGTTCTTCAGGGGTGAACTGTTCGTAACGCATTCCAGAAAAGTACTGTGTTGCAGAAGAATTGGCGCGGTCGTAAAACGACTGTCCGGAAGCGAGCAGTTGCTCGACAAAGGGCGGGATCGTCAAGCCCTCCTGCCGCATACGTTGCACAGACTTCGCCACGCCTATGGCATCCCATGTCTCAAAGGGGCCAAGCTCCCAATTGAATCCCCATTTCATTGCCTCATCGATCGCCACGATGTCGTCGGCGATCACGCCTACGAGAGATGCGCTATAAAGCAACACCCGCTTAAGAACATTCCAGACAAATACAGATGCCTCATCGCCGCCGTAGACCAGCGTCTTAAGTTTCTGCTCGAGCGTCGGCGCCGCTTTCGCCGCTTCAAACGAGGCGCTCGCCAATTTGCGTCGCGGACGATACGTGAGAGTGTCCAAGTCCAGCGCCAGGATCTGTGTAGCCTCTTTGATTTTCTCCCGTTTGAAAAAACCTTGGCCTGCCTTTTCACCGATCCACCGTTTCTCCGCCATGGCGCGCAACTCATCCGGTATCGCGAAAATGGCCTTTTCCTCCGGATCTGATGACTGATCGAACACGTTATTGGCCACATTTATGAAAGTATCGAGACCGACGATGTCCAGTGTACGAAACGTCGCGCTTTTCGGACGGCCAATGACAACTCCCGTCAACAGATCAACCTCGTCGACACCGAACGACGTGCCTTTCATGGCCGACAGTGTAACTAACAAGCCGTAGGTTCCAATACGGTTTGCGATAAAGTTTGGTGTATCCTTCGCCACCACAACTCCTTTGCCAAGGACATCCTGGACAAACGACCGCATAGCGGCGGAGACTTCAGGGAGAGTGTCGGCGGTGGGAATTAACTCCAACAGCTTCATGTAACGCGGCGGGTTGAAAAAGTGAGTGCCGAGAAAGTGTTTTTTGAAATCGTCAGATCGCCCCTGCGCCATCGCGGAAATAGAGACCCCGGAAGTGTTTGAACTCACAACAGAACCCGGTCGGCGATACTGATCCACGCGGGCTAACACAGTTCTTTTGACATCCAGTCGCTCCACTACAACTTCAATGATCCAGTCGCAGTCACTGATTTTTTGGAAATCGTCTTCAAAATTGCCGACTTCGATCAGATTGCTATCCTCGCGTCGGTATAGAGGAGCCGGCTTTGCCTTTAGCAGAGCCGCTTTTCCAGACTCGGCCAAGCGGTTGCGCACGATCCTGTCTGCCAGCGTCAATCCTTTTTTTTCTTCATCCGTCGTGAGCGCGGACGGAACAATATCGAGCAACAGACTGGGTATACCCACATTGGCCAAATGCGCTGCGATCGCAGCGCCCATCACACCTGATCCAAGCACAGCAGCACGTCGCACAGATCTCATTGAGATCGCCTCCTTACGTTCCTGCGTCTATGATAGCAGACGCGATTATGTTTCACCATATATTTTTGACTGATTGGTCAATGTTCTTTTTACCGCAAAAACTTTTCATCCATTTTGCGGTCCATGACTGATTGGGAAGTCATGGTTACGCCAATTTCGCAGCCTCCCTGATGGCGGATCGCAGTTTTCTGACGATGCTTCCAGGCAGGTCCGCATGCGCCCCCACCTCACGACCGTCAATCATGTTTACCGGCGTAACTTCACTCAAAGTGCCCATGGTAAATACCTCATCGGCTGTGAAGAGTAAATCGGGCGAGAACACGGCTTCCTCTACGGGCAGCCCCGTTGTTTTCGCGTGCTCCAGCAAGAAACGGCGAGTTACCCCGTGCAAAATCCAGTCGTTGGCCGGATGAGTGATTATGACGCCATCACGAACGATGGCGATATTGCTGCTGGTACATTCGGTTACACGGTCGTCGCGTACAAAAATAGCATCGTGCGCTCCGCTGTCAATGGCCATCTGCTTCGTCCAGACGTTTGGCAGGAGATTCAACGACTTGATGTGACAATGCTTCCAACGAATATCTTCCGCTAAAATCATCTGTTGTCCAGTTCGCCAAAGGGAGGCCAGTTTGCCTTCATCGACTGGTCGAACCGTCAAAGTGAGGTGACTCGCAATCGCAGGAAATCCATGTTCGCGTTTTGCAAAACCACGGGATAACTGAAAGTAGACCTGTGCTTCCGGAAACCCGGCCCGCGCAATGGCCTCATGAATAAGCGCGCGCAGGTCATCCGTTGAACGATCAAGAGGAAGTGAAATAAAGTCCGCGCTCTTCACAAATCGATCCAGATGATACTCCATCAAAAAGGGACGTCCACGATACACGCGAATAACCTCATACACCCCATCCCCAAACTGGTGGGCACGATCTTCAATAGGCACAACGGGTTCTGTTAACGAAACGAATCGATCACCTGCATATCCAATTCCCTCTGACATTGGCGAATATTCACTCCTTTGATATGATGATTGAGAAACAGACATAGTAGACGCGAAAGGTGTTGCATGAACACATGGATTGCATTTTTTGTGGCATTGTGAACGGTCAGATACCGTCGAAAAAAGTGTTCGAATCAGACGAAGTGATCGCCTTTGAGGACATTCAAAAGGCTGCGCCCATCCATGTTCTGGTCGTGCCGAAACGGCATATGGAGTCGATCATGGATCTTCCCGATGATGACCTCGCGCTACTGTCCAAACTGCAACAGGCGATCAAAGAAGTAGCTCGACTGACCGGAGCCGCCGAATCAGGTTTTCGCGTCATCACCAACAAGGGAACGCCGGCGGGCCAGACTGTTTTCCACTTACACTATCATATCCTAGGTGGTCGCGAATTGGAGCGTTCTCTAGGATAATATTTTACCGCGCCGAATCAGCGCACGATCATCTCGCCTGAAAGTCCAGGTTCTTTTACTCCGCCCGTGTCGGAGTAAAACGGAAACACTCCCTGTTTGTCGGGAGTAAATTCGACGCTCGTACCCTCTGTCGACGGCAGGTTTGGAGAGAAGATATAAAACGCCGGAAGCACAAAGTTATGTGTCTTCGTTCCGCGATTGCGGATCACGATTTTGATCGGTTGATTCAGTCGGCCTTCTATTTGCCGCGGGAAAAAATGACGATCCGTGATCACCAGATGGTAGGTCGCTGCGCGCGCTTCACTGTCTGGGATCGGCGCCAGAGTTAACATCCCGAACGCCACTGCCGTCGTGGCGAGGGTTGTTCGCAAACTCCGAGTGCGCGGCGCACATCTGGTCGACGATACTCGATGAAAAAGAGGCACAGGAACACCGCCCACTATTTTCCGTTTAGGATTCCCCGCGGATCTTTGCATTATATATGCGTGTCCGAAACGGCGCGCTGACCGTCACAGCATTCGGTATATCAACAGCCACCAGAGCGCAGCGACAAGTGAACCTATAACCGCTCCTGCGACTACGTCTGTCACATAATGGAGTCCAGCGTACAAACGGGCAAATGCAATCAGCAGGGCAAGACTCAGCGTCAGCGCCATACTGTTTGGAAATGACAGAGTGAGGCTTGTTCCCAGCGCGAACGCTCCCCCCGCATGATTGGAAGGAAAGGAGGGGTCCTCTGGATTTTTGTCGATCAGAGGTTCATGCCCCAGAGACACAAAAGGTCTTGTCCTGTGCAGACGGTCGGCCAGCAGATCAATGACGATCTTTGTGCAAAGCGCACTCACAATGGCTGTAAAGATGGACAGGCAGGCGGCCCGAAAAACAAACCTGTCGGCAGCAAAAGCCCATGCAAGCAAGCCCGCCATCTCAGCAAACATAAGATATGGTCCATAGCGCGCCAGCAACCGAAATGTCTGGTTCCACACCCGATGCCTGCGCCTGACGACCGCGAACCGTTTCGCCGCCTCCCGATCCAATCGGGAGAACCAGGAGGAGTCTACTTTCATCATCATGACGAACGTCCTTATCCAAAGTGTAATTTCTCAGCATCGCAACCTACTGATCCATCATACCGTAGATGGAATCGATTCGTGAATGCATCCCCTCTCAGTTGCCTGCACTGCCATAGCCACCAGCGGCATAGCTGTTGGAGCCGCCATAACTCCCATAGTTTGCAGATCCCGGATCCTTGCCGCGAGCCATCTGATTTTGAACGTCATTGTCTACGCTTGCGGCGAGTTGCGGCGCCTGATCCAACTCCAGATCGCCTTCGTGATTCACGGCGAAGCCATGATAGGAGAAATTGGCGCTCCCGACAAACAGCACACGGCCATTATCCACGGACAGAATCTTGGCGTGCAGATATTCTCCCTGATAGGGTGCATAGTAACGCACCTCGGCGCCAGCGGTGATCAGTCTGGCGGCGGTGCGGCGGTTATACGGTTCTTTGTGGTCAAGGAGCACTGCGACTTTGACACCGCGTGAAACAGCGGCGGCCAGCGCGTCAATCAGTGTGCGACTGGTGAACGCAAACGCCTCTATATCGATCGAGCGGCGGGCCCCACTGATGGCCTGGAGCATCGCAGGCTCAATCTGTGTGTCGTAAATCAGCGGTGGAGCAAATGCAATTGGTGGATGAGGGTCGCCTCCAGCACGCGCATAGTCCTGTTCAAAGAGGCCCTCAAAACTTGTGTTAGCGTGGTGAACAAAGACGGAGGCGTCGTGGTTGCCCCAACTGAATGATCCAAAGTTCATTCCGCCAAGCAGGGCTTGCAGACCTTGCGGAGTCTGAACGACGAGCGATTTGATGTGAGAGATCCCGCCCGGGATGGACAGTAGTCGCACTTTCACATGATGAGCTTTGAGATACGGGTAACCAACGGACTGGGAATGCGGTTCAGAGGCGTCAAGCACAACCTCGACGTCTACACCCCGTTGCTCCGCCTGCGCCAACGCGTCAAGGATATCCTGGTCTGACAGTTCGTACATGGTCAAATGGCAATAGACGGTGCTCGCCGCGATCATGGCGAGCGCTTCAGGCTTGATCTCAGGGCCCCACAACAGAGTGTAGTTGCCCTCCGTGACAGGTGCGGGAACCTGTTCATCGGCGATGGCAGATAATGACGGACTGCATCCTGTCAACAGCAACCCTGCAGCTAAAACCAGGCTTCCGATGGTCGCGGCGGCCATTGGGTGACGCATAGTCCTGGAACGTGGCATGTGCGAATGGTCTCCCCCTGTTTAGAGAAGTGGGAACGGGCCGCCAGTAAAACAGACGTCCTCCCCCTCACTCCATCTGTTAGCGAGAGACTGCCTGAAGTCCTCTTTGCGATCCTTTAATTAATGAATTGCTTTGGATATAGTTTCAGCACATGTGCTGGGTCGAGGCGGCAAGGTCAATCGCGCATGTGATCGGCGCTGCCGTTTCTGCGCCTAGAGACTCCATACCCTGCGCGCCATAATTTGCGGAGCGCCACCCTGACGACGCTGAAGCACACCCCGAACACCGATCATATGTCGGCGTGGATCAAACAAAACTGCCCCGTCGCGCTGATAAACATCCTGAAAAACCGTTACATCAGCCATACCCGTCTCATCTTCCAGGGAAAAGAAGACAACTGTCCTACCGCTCTTTGTGGGTGGTCTGTGCGGACGAATGACAATGCCTGCCACACTGACAACGGACCCATCCAGTCCAGTCAATGCCTGGTCAATTGGCAAACAGGCAGCCCTCGTCAGTTCGTCTCGATACTGCGCCATCCAGTGACCAGATATGCCGATCCCAAGGATCTGATATTCTGCGGACAGTCGCTCTTGCGGCGAAAAATCCTCAATAGAAAAGCTCCGTTCATCGTCCTCACAGCGTACGTGCGCTAACAGTTCCCCGCTCTCACGGGCTGCCCGAGAGACCGCAATGGCCTCCGGAAGCGCCCACAGCAATGCCTTTCGATTCCCTTGCAGGAAATCGAAAGCGCCCGCGCGAATAAGGCGTTCTGCCGTTAATCGGTCAATGTCCGTCACTCGTTCACAAAAATCGCCGAGTGACGCAAATGGCCCTCCACAACTCCTCTTCAGGTCGATTTGACGCGCTGTCTCCTCTCGCATACCGAGAACTTGCAAGAATCCCAGACGAATGTATCCCTCGCCGCCCTTTGCCTGCGCAGCGCTTTGATTGACATCGACGCCGAGTACATGCACGCCCCTTCTACGAGCCTCCGCCGCCAGAACATGTCTTGGATAATAACCCATGGGCTGAGCGTTGACGATGGCCGCAAAGAATTCTGCAGGCATATGGCGCGCCAAATATGCAGTCTTGTAGGCAGTGGCGGCAAATGCAGCCGCATGAGCTTCACAGAATCCATAACTTGCGTATCCGCGCATATAGGAAAAGATCGTCTCCGCCACCTGTTCGTTCACACCGCAGCGCAGCGCCTTGCGAATAAAATCCTGTCCTATCTGGTCCATCTCTGCGCCCGATCGCGCATGACTCATGACACGCCGCAATTGATCTGCTTCACCGGGCGTAAATTCGGCGATCGCCGTCGCAATCTCAATCACCTGCTCCTGAAACAGGACAACGCCGTATGTTTTTCCCAAAATCGGTTCCAGTTTCGGATGCAAATAGGTAATGCCCTCCAGCCCCTTTTTGCGGGCCAGAAACGGATCAACCATGTTCCCTTTGATCGGTCCTGGTCGAATGAGCGCCACACTCGCGACAATGTCTTCGAGGGCACTCGCTGCAAGACGGCTCTGTAAAGCCCGCTGCGCTGGACTCTCCAGTTGAAATACACCAATGGTTTCGCCCTTTGCGATCATCTCAAAGGTCTCCTCATCATCAAGTGGAATCTCGTCATAGTCCAGCGGTCGACCCTGTTCCTCCAACTGTCTATTCGTATCTTCGATCGCCGACATCGTCCTGAGCGACAATAAGTCGAGTTTCACAAGTCCGAGATTCTCAGCGCCATCTTTGTCAAACTGGGTAATCAGAATACCCTTGGCGGACGGTTGAAGCGGTGTGATCCGCATCAGTGGAGTGTGGCTGATTACGACCCCTCCAACATGAGTGCCAAAATGTCTGGGGAATCCGGCCAGCCGCCTCGCGATTGCAAATAACAGCCGCAAACGTTCCTGGGGGATGCGCGCGGCGCGCAACTCCGGAAATCGGGCAAGCGCCGCTTCTATCTGATCTGCATGCAGCATATAGGGAAGCCGCTTGGCCAGATCGGCGCAAACCCCTTCCGGCAATCCCAACGCCTTGCCGATTTCACGAATGGCGCTGCGGCCCCGAAAAGTGCTGTATGTGCATACGGAAGCTACATGATCAGCTCCGTAACGCTGGTACACATAATCGCGAACTTCATCGCGGCGAAGACTGTCAAAGTCGATATCGATGTCGGGTCTTTCGGCGCGTTCCAGGCTCATGAACCGTTCAAACAACAAATTGCGTCCTGCGGCGTCAACATCTGTAATATACAGGCAATACGCAACAGCTGAGTCTGCGGCGCTGCCGCGGCCCGCATAACGAATTTTTCGCCGTCTCGCAAACGCGGCAATATCCCACACAACGAGGAAGTAATCGACATACCCCAATTGGTGGATAATCTCCAATTCATGATCAAGCCTCGCCCGCGGCACTTCATCCATAGATCCGTACCGCC
>JAJZCB010000126.1 GCA_021846285.1 Bacillota bacterium | reverse complement strand
GCGAATGCCTTGAGGGTGGCGGGCGGCATGGTATTTACGGTATCCGGTCCGATCAGTTCGTCGATGTAATGGACGTCAGAGAGACTGGGGTTTTTCGTTCCCGTGGACGCCCACAGGGGCCGCTGGACCTGGGCTCCCTTGCGCTGAAGCCTGAGAAACCGTTCGGCGCCAAACGTGTCGGCAAATGCCCGGTAGATCATTCGCGCATTGGCCACCGCGACTTTCCCGAACAACGCGGCCTGCGCGTCGTCTGTCGCAAGGGCGTCCACGGCGGCGTCGACACGGCTGACAAACACGCTGGCGACCGATGCTACGCCGTTTAACTGTTCGGCGTGTTCCACGCGCCGCTCCAGCCCGCGGAGGTACGCTTCAGCCACATTGTGATAATCGTCGATGGTAAACATGAGAGTGACGTTGACATTGATCCCCTCGCTGATCAGTTGCTCAATCGCCAGCAGTCCCTCGCTTGTGGCCGGCACCTTGATCATGAGATTGGGGCGAGCCAGGGCGCGCCACAAACGCCGTCCTTCCGCAATCGTCTGTACGTGATCGTCGCACAGCGCGGGCGGCACCTCCAGACTGACAAAGCCGTCTGCGCCCGCGCTCTCATCATAAACAGGCCGCAAGATGTCGCTGGCGCGCGCGATGTCCGCAAACACCAAGGCCTCGTAGATCTGTTCCGTGCTCTGTCCTTCGCGCGCCAGTCGCTCAATATCCGCTGTGTACAGATCGCTCTTGGCGATCGCATTTTCAAATATGGTCGGATTCGACGTAACGCCTCGCAATCCCTGGTCCACCAACTGCTGCAGTTCGCCATTCTCCAGCATGTCCTTGCGAATGTAGTCAAGCCACGGACTCTGACCCAGACTGACGAGTTGTTGCAATGGGTTCATTGCTGTCCACTCCTCTTCTGACTGCGTTGCACGGCGGATACAATGGCATCCTCGGTAAAGCCAAACTGTTTCATCAGTTCCCCGCCTGGAGCGCTGGCTCCAAAGTGATCGATGGCGACAACCTCGCCGTACGCCCCCACATAGCGTTCCCAGCCAAAGGAGTGCAGCATCTCCACCCCCACTCGAACCCTGACATGCGGCGGCAACACCGAGTGTCGATAGGTCTCATCCTGCTCGTCAAAGAGGCGGAAAGACGGCAGGCTGACAAGTCGCACGGAGAGTCCCTCTTCCTCTAAAATGAGCTGCGCGCGATGTGCGAGGCTGACTTCCGAACCAGTGGCAATGAGAATGGCGTCTATGTGCGACCTGGATTCGGCGACCGCCACATAGCCTCCTCTGGCAACGCCTTCTGTGGCGTGCAGGTGAGTATCAGGCAAGACGGGCAGTTTTTGCCTGGTGAGAGCCAGAGCGACCGGCCGGTCCCTGTGGGTCATGGCAAAGCGCCACGCAGCGACCGTTTCGTTGGCGTCCGCGGGGCGGATCGTGACGAGGTTCGGGATGATGCGCAAGGCAGCCACATGCTCAACCGGTTGATGGGTGGGGCCGTCCTCTCCCACACCGATGCTGTCATGCGTAAACACATAGATCACGGGCAGTTTCATCAGCGCCGCCAGGCGAATGGAGGGGCGCAGATAATCAGAGAAAACGAGAAACGTGCCTCCGTACACATGCACGCCGCCGTGCGCGGCCATGCCATTGAGAATGGCGCCCATCGCGTGCTCTCGTACGCCAAACCAGATGTTTCTTCCATTATAATTGTCGATTCCGTATGCGGGTTCGCCCTTCATCATCGTTTCGTTTGACGAGGCCAGATCGGCCGACCCGCCCAGGAAGTTCGGAATGGCCCTGGCCAGTGCATTGATCGCTTGCCCGGACGCTTGCCGCGTCGCATATTCCCCTTGCCCCGGTGTATACACGGGCAGATCTGCGTCCCACTGTGGGGGAAGTGATCCGGACAGAGCCAGTTCCAGTTCTGCAGCGACGTCCGGAAACTGGGCGCGGTACCGTTCCAGCAACTCGTTCCATTGGTCTGCGCGCGCTTTGCCGGCCGCCGCCAACTGTGAGAAATGCTCCCTGACAGAGACGGGAACGGTGTGGTCTTCGTCGAAAGTCCATTGGTAGGCCTGCTTCGCCAGTCGGGTCTCCTCTTTGCCAAGCGGCATGCCGTGCGCTGCGGATGTGCCCTGCCGTCCGGGGCTGCCAAAGCCGATGATCGTGCGCACCTCGATCAGTGTCGGCTTTCCCCGATGTTCCAGCGCCCGCCGGATCGCGGCGTCGATCTGCGTGAGGTCGTTTCCGTCTTCTACGCGCAACACGAACCAGTTGGCTGCTTCAAAACGGGCCGCGACACTTTCGGTAAACGATCTCTCCGTGGGCCCGTCCAGCGATATATCGTTCGAATCGTACAGCACGACTAATTTGTCGAGACCGAGGTGACCGGCCAGCGACGCCGCTTCATAAGAGACGCCCTCCATGAGATCGCCGTCGCCCGCCAGCACAAACGTGCGATGGTCGACGACGGGAAATCCCTCGCGATTGTACCTTGCCGTCAGAAATCGTTCGGTCATCGCCATGCCCACAGCGTTCGCGAAACCCTGGCCCAGCGGACCGGTCGTCGTTTCCACGCCAGGCGTATGCCCCCGTTCCGGATGACCGGGAGTCTTGCTGCCCCACTGGCGAAACCGTTTCAGATCGTCGAGTGATACGTCGTAGTTCATCAGATGCAGCAGACTGTACAAAAGCGTCGAGCCGTGGCCGGCCGAGAGCACGAACCGGTCGCGGTTTGGCCATGACGGTTGCGCCGGATTGTGGCTCATAAAGCGGCTCCACAACACATAAGCCATCGGGGCGGCTCCCATGGGCAGTCCGGGGTGACCCGAATTGGCGCGTTCCACACTGTCAATCGCCAGGGTCCGGATCGTTGCGACGGCCAGATCGTCGACGGCGAATGCCGCTTGGGGTGTCAATGACGGTGACGCAGGTGAATTCGGACCGAATCGCGAGTTCGTCATGTCTGTTGTTGCGCCTCCTCTAACAATGTGCAATCTCTCCGCTTGTATTATGCCAGAAATCGGCCTCTGTCGCGAATATGTCCACTGCCGGAAGGGGGGTATGGCCGTATGTTTCTCGCAATCTATATTCTCACAGACCGTAAATAATTATCAAACTCCCGACACAACCTGTGGCGAAACTGGTAGAAATATAGTATTCTAGACTTCGTAAGACGCTGAGGACACTAAGAAACGCCGTCCGTAACCTGGTCGCTTGGATGGCGGGGAGGTCGTAGCGAATCCGTTCTTTCCTGAAAGCGAAGTTGGCTTTCTAGGGAGGAACGAACCATGAACAAACAAACAATCATGGCAGCATTAACAATCGTGGCGCTGGTATTAGCCGCCTCAGCGGACCTAGTCTGGTTGGGTTGAAAAGGATTTATAGTTGAATGAGTCGCTAAAGGCACCGCAACGCGGTGTTTTTAGTCAAGAAACATATTTTCGGAGGTTGCCATATGTTGCAGATGGTGTTATTGATCTTGTCGGTTATTGTAGCTCTGCTAAGGGGCGGCAGGTTGCAGCCGCTACCTAAATTTGCGATGAGCGGCATTCTGCTACTCGCCATCGCCATGGAGATTTCTACCGTTTGGCTCGCAGCCATATCGCCCGAGCTTGTGTCGGTTTCCTATATTCTGATTCTCTTTTTCCTGTGGAAGAACCGGAACTACATAGAGGTTCGGATCATTGCAATCGGCGCGTCGCTAAATGCGCTGGTCGTCTGGGTGAACGGCGGGATGATGCCCGTACTGACTTCTTTAGCACGAAGGACCGCCTTGCCGATGAAGGAATTTCACGCAAACTACTTTTGGCACACCGCGCTGACACCGCACACGATTTTTCCGCTGTTAAGCGACATTATCTTTCTACCATACCCCACGCCAACCGTCATCAGTTGTGGCGACGTCTTCGTGTTCTGTGGGATCGTGTTACTGATCCAGCGTCTGTTAGGGCGCCCGATCAATCTTTCCAGTCTCATGGGCGCCAAGGAATAGGGGTGGAACAGGTGTCTTTTTCGAGAGGTGTCTGGCGACGGTCCTACTTTGGCTTTCTTTCGATTATTGGCTTTGGAACTGTAGCACTTTCGCTGTACCAACTGAACATCGCGTCGCAGTGGGCGGAAATCATCACCGTCATGTTTCTCATGGTGGCGGTGGCTTTTATTCCCTTGGTAAGGCTTCCGGAGATGGGAATAACTCTCGGTAACCTGTTCAACATCTTCCTAATCATTGTGATTTCTCCTTGGGCTGCGGTGTGGTGTATGTTCCTGGGTATCATCGTCCAGGCGGTGGTTGGCCGTATGGCCCCGCTGCGGATTGCCGTGAACACGGGTCAACTAGCTCTGACGATTCTTGGCACAGGGGCTGTTTGGGAGGCCATGCGGTACACCGCGATTCCGCTTCCTTTGCAACTGATTGCCTGCAGTCTGGTATATTTTGCTGTGAATGCTGTATTGCTGTCGGGTATACTCTCACTCAACGGTGGCGGTCCTTATGTTTCCGTCATGCGGAATATAGTGAAGGTGTTTTCCGTACCATACCTTGCTATGTTGGCCATCGGTTCCATCACAGCGATGCTTTATAACTCATATGGTGTGTCGTCCGTGCTCATTGTCGTTGTCCTATACTTGTTTATCCGGTTTATGTTGCAGAAGCAGTTGAAAGACGCCGCCACGATCCAGGGATTCGCCGACGAGATGCACAAACGGTACAACGCGTCGATTGCTTCTCTTGCACACGTGATCGACGCGCGAGATCCTTATACATATGGGCACTCGCGGCGTGTCGCGGAAATGACCAGACGTATTGTGCAACACATGGAACTGGAGTTTGATGCTGAGGATGTGTACTTTGGAGGATTGCTCCATGATGTGGGGAAAGTGGCGATCAGCGACGACATTCTGTTGAAACCGGGCAAGTTGGATCCTAAAGAATGGAATAAGATGATGCAGCATCCTGTGCATGGGGAGACGATTCTAAAGGACTCCGGGGTGAGCGACCTGATCCTGCAGGCTGTACGGTCCCACCATGAATGGATACGTGGGGGCGGTTATCCGGACAACCTCAGAGGGAATCAGATTCCCGTGATTGCGCGTATTGTCGGGGTGGCGGATTCATTTGACGCCATGGTTTCCAATCGGCCGTACAAGAAAGGCTTCTCCATTGACGAGACGATCATGAGATTGGAAAATGGAAGGGATTTGCAATTTGATCGTCGGGTGGTCGATGCGTTCGTGACGCTCATCCACTCGATGAGCGTCGAGGAGTTGAACGCCATCGGCTATGGAGAAGAACCGCCCAACGTGGAGAGCCCGCCGGTTGAGGTTCTGGGCGACATCAGCCCCAATTTGAAGGAGCGACTGGAGGAGGCGGCGAAGCGGCCGTTTGATCCCAGTATCTACGATGAAGCGGCGACGGGTATGGAGGATCGTAGTGGCGGGTCGTCCGATGTTCCTGACGCACATCCGCCTGTTCCCGGGTCCAACTCGGACCCGGATGAGCCGTCTGCGCCGAAGTGATTCTGATCCCAGTCAACTGCATATGATTGTGATGGCGCCCCCTGACGGAGGTTCTTTTTTGGTGTGTTTTCCTCGCTGTCGAGATGCATTATACTGTATGAGGCGGTACTCGCCTGGCGAAATACTGGTCAGGAATCTTCGGACACCTCACAACACAAGGGGGGCGGACATGAATCCTTATGATCGCGTGCACGAATTGGTGCGCGCCATTCAGGACGCGGACGCTTTTCGCGCCATGAAAGTCGCGAAAAGCCAGATTGAACCCGATGAACAGGCAAAGCGAATGCTCAATGACTTCCATATGAAACAACTGGAGTTTGAGCGCAAGCAACTGATGGGCGAGGAACCTACGCAGGATGAGCAGGAGGGGCTGCAAAAGTTGTACGACGTTTTGCAGTTGCACGCTCCGGTCCGGGAATACCTCATGGCGGAATATCAGTTGGGCGTCCTGATGCAAGACATCCAGAAGATTTTGGGCGAGGCGCTGCAGGAGATTGCGATCACGTAAGTCTTTGGAAGTTGCGTTATGGCGAAAAGTTCATAATAATGGCTGAGGTTGTATTGAGGTCTTGTTAAGGCTGCGTCAGTTTTCGTTGACGTTCCTATTTTGGCGAATACATACGGAAAGGGGTTTGTGTACGGTGAAGGTGACGTATCTGGGACATTCTGCCGTTGCGGTGGATACAGGGCATCATCGCGTTTTGATCGATCCATTTCTGACGGGTAATCCGATTGCCGGCGTGGGCGCGGGCGAGGTGCGGGCGGACGCCATTTTGCTGACACACGCTCATTCTGACCACGTCGGCGATACCGTCGACATTGCAAAGCGTACAGGAGCGACCGTCGTGGCGGTCTTTGAGCTGGCGAGTTGGCTCGGGCGTCAGGGCGTAAAAGTGCATCCGATGCACATCGGCGGAGCTCACACGTTTTCATTCGGTCACGTCAAGTACACGCTGGCCTTTCACGGGGCTGGCATTGAGACTGACAGCGGCATGGTGTACGGGGGCAATCCTGCGGGCGTATTGTTTACCGCAGGAGGCAAAACCATTTTTCACGCAGGGGACACAGGACTGTTTGGCGACATGAAAATTATCGGCGAGTTCAATCAAATCGACTTGGCCATTCTGCCCATTGGCGACAACTTTACCATGGGACCCGAGGATGCGGAAGTTGCCGCGACGTGGCTTAGGGCAAAGGCGGTTCTTCCCGTGCACTACAACACTTTCCCGCTTATTGCCCAAGACGGCGAGGCGTTTGCCGCGAAACTGGAGGCGCATGACATCCGGGGTCTGGCGCTTAGACCTGGAGCCAGTGTGGACCTCTGACAGTCTGGCGCCACGAAACGGTATCGATCGACGATTCGCAACGGATGGGTCTATAAACACGGTCGGCCAATGAATCGGGAGGGTTGTCGGTTCTACGACGAAGCAGGCGGATTGTCCGCCTGCCTGAGTGCCGTGTCGTGTCGCCCAGTATCACTGGGTCGTGGGCGAGGCGGGTTGCGCTATCAGATTGACCACGATGCGCGCCAGCACGCGTTGATCCTCTTTGGAACTGGAGTCCCACATCTGCTTTAGCAGCCGTTCCTGCGCATTTTCAGGATCGATCTTTTCAGCCAAATACGACCCGAGTTTGAACGCCGCGTCATCGATTTGCTTGTCTGACATACCGATGTTTTGCGCCCGTTGAACCTGAATCTGCAAAAACTCGCGCCACTTGCTAAAATCGTCAAGCACATGTCCGGCCGTCGCACCCAACGGGTGCGTCGTTCCGGCTGTAGTTGCATTCGTGGGGGTGGAATTCGAATTCATCATTTGCCCTCCAGACCGATTGGTGTAAAAGCTTGCTCCGAGCCCTATTGTTTGTTCCGCTTCACGAAGTTATGCGCGGATCCCCATCGCAAGCAACCCGACATAGGTTAGGAGCCGCCAGGATGCGCCAACTGGGGCGGCTTTGCGCCCATCACTCCCAGCGGTCTACTCATGAAGGCCGTCCGCATATGCTACAGAGAGGCTCGTCTAAGCGCGGCGCCGTAAAAGACTTTGGCTGGGGTGAGGGCGGCATATGTTCAGACCAAACAGAACGCCGAACAGGGTGTTGTCGACGACGTACGTTTTGCTTTCTACGGGGATACTGGTTATTGCAGTTCCAAGACTGCCGCGGTTGTCGGTGAACATAGACGGTGTATTTGCCGTTTTCTGGATTGCGTTTGCCCTCGTCGTTCTGGGGGCAAATCTGTGGTTTGCCTTGGCAGCAGATCGTGAACGGCGTCTGTTCACTATGATGAAGGTTCGCCGCCGGCGCAGGAGCGTTTCACCGGACGACGTTCACCGGGCGACCGGTGAACGGTTGCTGCGCTAGCGCTTTCATTGTTTCTCAATCGCTGATATGGCGCGATACTATTGCTGGCTTTATCACCTACGGGGTGTTGCCTGAACAGGCGCGCGAAGTGTACGTTATGGTACATGAGCGCGTCTGTTCGATGTACGCTCGGTCCTTGCACTCCGGCGGCGCCGGGGCATCGAGTCGTTTTGGACAACCTCGCAGGAAGATTTTTTCTCTGTTTTGTGGTTGACCGAGTACTTGGTGTATGCTGATTGTCATGAAGGATAAGACGCCAGAAAGGGGTAAGTCGATGTCAGAAGAGACTACTGGGTTCATTGCGGAACAGGGTCAGAAAGATCAGGGGGACGCCCTCAGGGGCAGCAAATTGTCACAGGCGATTGACATGCTCCAGACGGCCACGGGTGAGCGCACCCAGGAGGAACGCGTCGAGATCGCTCGCCAGGCGCTTGCAATCTCACCGGAATGCATAGAGGCGTGGCTGCTCCTTGCAAGCGATGATTCCGGGGAGTTGGAGGACACCAGGAACTATCTGCAGGAAGCTGTCGAGGCCGGCGATCGGTTATTTGCCGACAAGAAGCAGGAGTGGACGGGAAAGTTCTGGCAAATTTCACGAACTCGTTCCTATATGCAGGCACGGTCGGCGCTCGGTCAAGTATTATGGGAATTGGAACAGTACGAAGAAGCAATCGCCGTACTCCAAGAAACACTTCGGTTGAATCCCGGAGACCATCAGGGCATCAGACATATCCTTCTCAAAGCGCTCCTGGATACCTCGCGGTATGAAGAGGCGGCCAACCTCTTGAACTCTTATGAACAGGAACAGACCACTCTAATGCTTTACGGGAAGCTTTTGACGACTTTTATGCTCCAGGGCGATTCTC
>JAJZCB010000125.1 GCA_021846285.1 Bacillota bacterium | reverse complement strand
GGTCGACCTGTTCCAGAATGGCAAGCCTATCTTCCCCATCCAACGTAATGATTCCCTGACGTTCAAACGCATCCACGACGAACTGATTGTGGACAATCATACCAAGGATATATATAGGCCTAGGCAAATCGGCGCGTTTTGCCACCTGCGCCGCAAGCACCATGGCGTCCACGACGCCATAGCAGTATCCGCGCGGCGCAATTTTAATCACCTTCACAGCCACACCCCACTAAATCAGGATACACTTCCATGTCTGAGTTTAGGGATGACCGTATTTTAAGGATCGTCACAACTCAACGGTCATCTTGGTACCAACACCAAGTTCGCTCTCGACCTTCACAATACCATCATGCGCGCGTACGATCTCCGCAACAATGGCGAGACCTAGACCCGCTCCGCCTGGGTTGCGCTGCCGCGCGCCAGATGCTCGATAAAATCGGTCAAAAATGCGATCCAGCTGTTCCTTTGCGATGCCCGGCCCGTTGTCGCGAACGACCAAGCGGGCCTTTTGATCCGGCAACGGCTCAACACAAATCCATACGCGTCCAGTATCACCGACTGTATGCTGGATCGAATTTGTCACAATATTGTATAATATCTGTTGAACCATTGATTTATCGCACTTTGTCATGGCTGATTTCAAATCATAGCTGATTATTCGCTGCTCAGCCAGGATATCGAATTGCGGACGCATCTCAGCAACCAACACAGCGAGATCCAGGTTCTCAAATTGGGGCGAGATCCCTTCTCCAAGTTTGGCCAATTGCAACAAATCCTTGACGAGCGCTTCCAAACGACCAGTCTCGGACGCCACGGTCAATAGTCCCTGCCGCATATCCGTGAGTTTTTGAGCATTCAATAACAGTCTGGTTATCGCCGAGCGGGACAGTTCCTCCCGATCCCCGTCATCGCCCATGCCCTGCTGAAGCAAGTCCAGTTCCTGCGAGTACGATTCGACGCGGCGCAGCAATACGTCCGTAAATCCACGGATCGCGGTAAGCGGAGTACGCAGTTCATGAGAGGCGTCAGAGACAAACTGTTTCATCCGCCAAGCCGCGTCCTGTTCGCGTTTCACGGCATCCGCGAGTAAATCCAGAGCATCATTGATAACACCTGCGAGGCGTACAGTCTCATGGGTTCCAAGCAAAGGCAAGCGCTCCTGAAAGGCGCCCGCCCGAATTCGCAGCGCAGTCTGAATCAGACGGTGCAGTGGACGAAGTGGAGCGCGTACTACGGGAATCAGGATAGCCGCGGCAAACACCACTACAATAACGCTGACAAAAAGAAATTTGGCCGCCTGTTCAAGCAAAATGGGATAGAGCGTGGAGTCGGGATACCCCAACTCCACATAACCGACCGGCAATCTGGATGGCGCGCCGACATTCGCGAACAGCAGGATCTGTCCATGCGACTCAGCCACAAACGCTTCCGTGCCCGCCTGCAGAGAAATGGGATCCGCCCTCATTGCCGCAGTCATGCCACGCCTGAAGAATTGCAGATGCATAGGGTCGTAACGCGATTGTCGCTCACCGATCGGGCGAAACTGCGCATTGTAAATTCTTACATTAATGCCTCTGACACTGAGCGATTCCAGCAACATGGGCACTGTCTTGCCAAAGTCAGCGGCCGTCAGGTTGCGAGCTACACTCGGTTCCGCCAGCGCGTCACGCAAGGCAAACGACAGGCTGCTCTCTCCGGCAACCACCAGAGCGCTGTGCAGTGATTCAAACTGAATGGCCGCTACAAGAACAAGAAGAACGGCAACCACGGCCAGGTACCTGGCATAAAGATCCCTTGTCAGAGTACTGGGCCGACTCAACAGCCGCTTCCTGTTACTGTAAGTCCACACGATAGCCGACACCCCGCACGGTACGAATCAGTTGTCGCTTCGTATCGTTCAGTTTGTGGCGCAGATAGCGGATATACACCTCCAGGATGTTGTCTTCTCCAGAGAAGTCCTCGCCCCACACGCGCGCCATAATCTGTTCGCGCGTTAACGCCACGCCGGGCGACTCAAGCAACATCTCCAGCAGGGTATACTCAGTCTTTGACAACGCAAGAGCGCTGCCTTCGTAACGAATCAGCTTCTGTACTTTGTCGATCTCAAACTTGCCAACACGTTGAACAGAGGAAAGTTCCGGAAACTGATTTCTGAAGCGCGCCTCAATCCGCGCCTTCAGTTCCGCGAAGGCAAATGGCTTGACCACATAGTCATCCGCGCCGGTCACAAGACCCTTCACCCGCTCCTCCACGTCATCTCTGGCGGTCAGCATGATGATCGCGACGCGGGCGCGCGCCTTGAACAAACGACAGACCTCATAGCCGTCCATGCCTGGAAGCATGATGTCAAGCAGGACGATATGGGGCTTGAATCGGTCAAGCATGCGCAGCGCTTCCTCGCCGTCGCGCGCGGTCATGACGTCATACCCTTCGTCGCGCAGGCCAAAGAGTAAAAAATCTGTAATCCCCTGTTCATCATCGACAACAAGAATACGGCCAGGTCTTGACACTGGCCCGTCGAATACATGTTGCCTCTGTTCCTGTTCCTTGCTGAAGACTTGGCTCGTGGGCACAATCATACGGGTATCGTTCAAGTCGCATTCGCCTCCGAAAGAAAGTGATCTACCAATCGCCAGTTAGTCGTCCTTATGATAGAGTGATAACAATCAGTCATATGCAGTGTACCGCAGAATGATCAGTCTGTCACTTTTCCTATACGTAATTCCCTATAGATTGGATGGTTGGGATGTATAACAACTCCGACAAGTTCACTTCAAAAAAGCAACCAGCCAATCGGCGCAAGGCGCAATCAGCGAACCGAAAGACGGACGGCGCCGCCAGGAAAACGGACCGCGCAGCGAGTTCGAGCCGTCCGCAACCGCACGCCTCCGATCGCAGACCCCCTGTGGCCGGGAATCATACTTCTCGACAACAGAGAACCGCCCAGTCAAAGCAGGGCGCGTTCCGCAAGACGGCTTCTCTGGGCAAGTATCGACGCCGCAAGATTAGATGGGGCCGCCTGGGAGGCGTTCTTGCCGTTGCCGCCCTGTTTGGCTATGGCGCACAGTGGCTTATCATCCATGGTCTGCCGCAGTTGGCTCAGCGACTTCGCGCCGATGTCACGCAAGTGACGGCCAAGTCACGACCGCTTCCCTACACCTCCGGATCCTATCTTGCCCTTTCCCGGCAGATTCAACTGTATCTGCAGAGTCAGCCGGGCACGTACGCGGTTGCGGGAACGGATCTCACGACCGGTGCGACATTTGGTTACAGACAGCGGGAAGCGTTCAGCGCTGCAGGCACAATCGCGTTGCCTGTTGCAATCAGCCTGTACAGCGCAATCGCCGGGGGAGGCATGAAACCGACGGCGATCGTCCATCTGCGCGCGCAGGATGAACAGGCGGGTCCCGGCTATATCGGCGGAATGCCCCTCGGCACACCGTTTACGGTGACTCAATTGGCTCGCGCGGCGATTGTCCGGGGCGATGTAGTCGCCACTAACATGTTGATTCGGAAACTGGGCGTCGCGCAAATTGATGCGTTTATGACAGAGGCTGGCAGCGGCCATTCGCTCTCTCAGCCCCCTCTGATCACTCCGCACGACTTGACGCTTTATCTCGCCTATCTCTATACGATGGATCAGGCGCACCCCCGCTCAGTGGGGCCACTCATGGCTGATTTGCGCGCAGTGAACGGAGAGGGCCGGATTGTTGACGGGTTCCCCGCGGGAACCCGTCTTGCCCAGGTGGTGGGCGACTGGCCAAAAGAGTTTCACAACGCGGCCATCATCTGGACCGCAGGTCATCCGATCGCACTGTCGATCTGCAGCGACAGTGTCACCATGGCCGCAGCCAGCGCTGTTGAAGCGCATGTCGCCAAACTCGCGGCAAACTTTGAACAACACGGCTGACCTGATCGGCTACAGGCGCATACGAGCAACCAGCGCCTGTTTTAACTCCCAGAGTTGCCGACTAAGATCGACGTGGTACACATGTGGATTTTTGGGACGCAGCGTCTCTCTGGGCAGCGTCTGCAACTCCGCGCGCGTAAAGCCGCGAATCTCTTCGATCGTGGGCAGGTCGTACACAAACTCACCATCCACAAAAATCGGCTGTAACAGCTCACGAACTGTATACTCGCCGATTGTCTTTCTCTTATACGTGTGCACCGGGTCAAACAAATGCACAGGTTCGCCTTGGGGCGTGGATTCATGGTCAAGCATGATCAGATCCGCGTTAGCCATGCCGTCCACGTAGAAACGCAGGACTTTTTTCTTGCCGGGATTCGTCACTTTCACCGGATTCTCTGACACTTTGATACGCGGTACAAACTGGCCGTCCTCTTCCTCAGCAGCCAGTTTGTACACCCCCCCGAGCGCAGGACAATCTTTCGCGGTGATCAGGGCTGTACCGACTCCCCAACCGTCGATGGCGGCGCCTTGCAACATCAGATCGCGTATGGTGTCTTCATCCAGGTCGTCCGACGCGATGATTTGGGTGGCATGAAATCCCGCTGCGTCCAAACGCTTGCGCGCCTCCTTGGATAGATAGGACAGGTCGCCGGAGTCGATGCGAACAGCCAGCAAATCCTGACCGCGCGCCCGCAATTCCCGCCCTACAACTATGGCGTTCGGAATGCCCGACCGCAGCACGTCATACGTGTCTACAAGCAGCACGGCGCGCGCAGGAAACGCCTCCACGTACGCGCGAAACGCCTCCAGTTCAGAATCAAAACTTTGAATCCAACTGTGCGCCTGTGTTCCAGCAATGGGAATCTGAAAGTTATAACCCGCCGCCACGTTGCTTGTGCTGGCGCATCCGCCAATGTATGAAGCACGCGCGCCAAAAACTGCCGCGTCGGCATTCTGCGCGCGGCGCAGCCCGAACTCGCTGGTCGGGTGAGCGGCGTCCTCCACCAGCGCTCCGTGCGTGGCCAGTACAATACGCGCGGCTTTTGTCGCAATCAGGCTTTGATGATTGATGAAACAGAGCAGCGCCGATTCGATCAACTGCAGTTCAAAGATCCGTCCCTCCATCCGCACCAGCGGTTCATTCGGGAACACAATACTGCCCTCGGGAACAGCATGCATGGTTCCCGTAAAGCGAAATTCCTCCAGATGACGCAAAAAACCCTCGTCAAACAGACCCGCTCCCCGTAGATACGCGATTTCGTCGGGATAGAACCGCAGCGTATGCAGATACACAGCTGCCTGCTCCAGACCTGCACAGATCACGTAACCGTTATCACAGGGATTGGATCGATAAAAGAGATCGAATACGACTCGCTTATTCATGCGACCGCTCTTATAGTAGCCGTACATCATGGTCAACTGATATAAATCCGTGAGCAGGCCTTCCCGACGATTTCGATAAACCGGCAGGGTCGCGACGGCTTCGATGCGTGCGCGCCTATTCTCTTCGCCAATGTCCGCGCTCACCCGGGCACCTCCTGAATACAGCTTGACGGTCATGATGACTGTAATGGGTGATCCACATCGAGATCGCGCAGCAACTCACTGTGGATGCGTCCGTTGGTGGCGGCCACGTGGCGTGTTTCGAGAGTGTACGGAGCGCCCAGCGCATCCGTGATTTCGCCCCCCGCAGCCTTGACCAGCACGGCTCCCGCAAGCAGATCCCAGGCATTCAGGTCGTTCTCCCAAAATCCGTCCAATCTGCCCGCCGCCACATACGCCAGATGCATGGCCGCCGACCCGAAGGCGCGCACGTTACGCACCTGGTAACCGAACCGCCTAATCTGTTCGGCGTTCTTTCCACGGTAATCCCCCGTCGGCAATCCGCTGGCCAGCAACGCGCTGGACAGGTCATCCACATCCGAGACGCGCATCGGCGCGCCGTTTAGTGCGGCCCCCTGACCTGTAATTCCTGCAAACATCTCATCCCGCAGAGGATCATAAATCACCCCGACGACCGGTTCGCCCAAAACCACGAGTCCTATGGACACTGTGCAGGCTGGCAAACCGCGAATAAAATTGAGCGTGCCATCGATCGGATCCACGACCCACAGAAACCGTCGATCCGCTTCCTGCGCCGCCAGCGTTGCAGCGACTGATCCAGGCGCCACTGCTTCTTCCCCCAAAAATGCGCTCTCTGGATACATTTGACTCAAAATGTCCATAATGACATCCTGGCACGCTTTATCGACCTCCGTAACGAGATCGTGCGGCGAGGATTTGATCAAGGTCTGCTCCGGTCGTCCAATGTAACGTCTGATCAGATCACCTGCCACACGCGCAGCCTCCATCGCTGCCTGCTTCGCGTCGTCGAGATCCATGACTCATTCACAACCTTTCCAACGAGTGTGTTCGACTGTTCCCGTGCACTATTCTATCACACCGCCTTATCCATACACCCGTTGGCCTTTCACATAAACGCTGCGTACATGAGCCACACCACAATGAGCCAACACAGACTCCGGATTAGGCGCATCAAAAACCACGCCCTCCTCCCGACGGCCTTCGCGTCGGGAGGAGGGCGCGTCGCGACTAACGCACGCCCACTTCTGTCAGAAGCGGCTCCCGCAACTCCAGAAAGGCCTCCGCAAGCATCTCAATCTCCTCCGATAGGCTGCGATCTTCGAGTACCGTAGGCGCGTATTGCCGAATCATCCTGTACAGGCTCGCAGTGCGCGGCGCCATTCGATCAGCCGCGCCCTGCAGATCGATCGCCTCAGCAGCCGCCATGGCCTCAATAGCCAGCACCCTTGCCGTGTTCTGGACGATGGCTGTCACCTGCCGCGCGGCCGTCGTTCCCATGGATACATGATCCTCCTGCCCTGCAGAAGAGGGAATCGAATCCACACTTGCCGGATGGGCGAGCACCTTGTTTTCCGATACCAGAGAGGCCGCGATGTACTGCAAAATCATAAGCCCCGAAGAGAGCCCGGGATCACGCGCCAAAAACGCGGACAAACCGCTCAGATTAGGGTTGACCAGACGCTCCGTCCGACGTTCGGAAATGTCGGCCATCTCCGCGATCCCCAGTTTCAGAAAGTCCATCGCCAGCGCCACTGGCTGACCGTGAAAATGACCACCCGACACCACCTTGCCCGTATCGCTGAACACCAGCGGGTTGTCTGTCGCCGCGTTTTGTTCGACCGTGAGCACCTGCTTCACATAATCAACCGCCTGACGGCTTGCCCCATGCACTTGCGGCATACAGCGCAGGCTATACGCATCCTGTACCCTGATCTCGCCCTGCGATGTGATCAGTCGACTGCCCTCCAGCCACTCGCGCAAAGAAGTCGCCGCCTGCTCCTGACCGACGTGGGGCCGAAGGGCGTGCAGTTCTCGCGAGAACGCGTCCTGCACACCACGGAGCGCCTCAAATGTTATGGCGCCAATGCCGTCAGCCAAACTGATCAGATAGCTGGCCCGCATCCACGCCAGAGCTCCGATCGCCGTCATGGCCTGTGTGCCATTGATCAGCGCCAGTCCTTCTTTCGCCTGCAGGCTGAGCGGACGCAAGCCCGCGCGCGAAAGTGCTTCAGCGCCTGTCAACCGCTCGCCGCGGTACTCCGCCTTCCCTTCCCCCATCAACACCAGCGCCAGATGCGCAAGCGGAGCCAAATCGCCGCTCGCGCCGAGCGATCCTTGCGATGGAATCCGCGGGTGAACCCCCGCATTTAAACAATCGATCAGAAGAGTCAACGTCTCCTCGCGGACACCGGAATACCCTTTAACCAAAGCATTGGCCCGCAACAGCATGAGCGCACGCACTGTTTCCGTCGACAGTGGTTCACCGACGGCGCAGGCGTGACTGCGTATCAGATTGCGCTGCAACGTAACAGTCTCGGATTCTGGAATCGTGATGTCGGCGAGTCGTCCAAATCCTGTATTGACTCCATACACTGGCTTGCCTTCCTGCACAAGAGCCTCCACGGTGCGGCGACTCTCAAGAATGCGCGGCCAGGCCGCGGCCGCAACAGCCACCCGCACAGCAATTTGTCCATGCCTGTCAACGGCAGACGCAACGTCCCACACATTCTCCAGAGTCAGGTGCTCGCCAGTCAGTTCAATCGTAATCGCCACAGCAGTTCACTCCTTTACCTTGGCAGAGGGAAAAAGAAAAGCCGCGCAATGAGTCATCTGCTCATCCCGCGGCCCGTTCGCCGATATGCGGTTGTAAGATCCGCCTGCTTCGCGGTCGCATCTCTTTCCGCCCTTTCCAATCACCCGTATCATAGGGGAAAAGGCGATGCATTGTCAAACCGGTTTCGCAAATGTGCTGTTTCTCCCCCCGCTGTCAAAGCCTGCGGGGAAACGGGGCCCCGATCACACAAAGCGCTCGAACCATTCTGTCATGTAGCGATAGCGCTCCACGCGCAACTGTGGATGTCCCGTTCGCGACAGATCGTGGTTGGATTTTGGAAAGCGGACAAACTCCACCTCTTTGTCGAGCACCCGCAAGGCAACGAACAGTTGCTCCGCCTGTTCGATCGGACAGCGCAGATCGTCTTCTCCGTGCAGAATCAGCAGAGGTGTTTCCACTGCCGAAACGTATTTGAGTGGAGAATGATTCCACAGCTTCTCAATGTCGGTCCATGGTGTCTGGTGCGATGACCATTTCATCTCCCATTCGGTGAAATAGAAGCCGATATCGCTGACACCGTTGAAACTGATCCAGTTGGAGATGGAACGTTGCGTAACGGCCGCCTTGAAACGGTTGGTGTGACCGACGATCCAATTGGTCATGAAACCGCCGTACGAGCCGCCAGTCACGCCTATGCGGTCACCATCGAGAGTTGGCCATGCCGCAAGAGCGGAATCGAGGATAGTCATTATGTCGCGATAGTCGGCGCCGCCATAATCGCCGCGACAGGCATCCACAAACGCTTGACCATACCCGCAACTGCCCCGCGGATTACCATAGACAACGGCGAATCCGGCAGCGGCGAGCAACTGAAATTCAAACACGAAAGAATAGGAATACATCGCATGCGGTCCACCATGCACCTGCAACACGACAGGCGCCTTGGCCGCTTCAGACTTGT